>NZ_JAAGMD010000035.1 GCF_010548465.1 Streptomyces sp. SID14436
CGGCGTGCCAGGCGCCGGCCGGCCGCTCGTCCTCGGCGACCAGCGCCCCGTACAGGGTGGCCGCGAGCTGCGGCGCGCGCCGGGCCGCCGCCGCGACGAGCGTCGCACGCACCGGGTTGGACTTGTGCGGCATGGCCGACGAGCCGCCGCCGCTGCCCTCGGAGACCTCCGCGATCTCCGTGCGGGACAGGGTGAGCACGTCCGCCGCCAGTTTGCCCAGCGCCCCCGCCGTGAACGCCAGACAGCCCGCCAGGTCGGCGACCGGGGTGCGCAGCGTGTGCCAGGGCAGTCCGGGCGCCCGCAGCCCGAGTTCGCGGGCGTAGACGGCGGGCAGTTCGGTCGCGTTGTGTGCGCCGTACGCCGTGAACGCGGCCAACGTCCCTGCCGCGCCGCCGAGTTGGGCGGGCAACGCGTCGCGGACCGCCGTCACCCGGTCCCGGGCGTCGAGCACCAGCGACCGCCAGCCGGCGGCCTTCAGGCCGAACGTCGTCGGCACGGCGTGCTGGGTGAGGGTGCGGCCCGGCAGCACGGTGTCCCGGTGCTCGACGGCCAGCCGGGCGAGCGCCCGCTGCGCACGGCCCAGGTCGTCGGCCACCGGGCCCAGGGTGCGGTGCGCGACCAGCATCATCGCCGTGTCCATGATGTCCTGGCTGGTGGCGCCCCGGTGGACCTGCGGGCCGTACTCCTCCCCGGCCGCCCGGGTCAGGTCGGCGACCAGCGGGATCACCGGGTTCCCGCCGTCGCGGGCCCGTTCGGTGAGCGAGGCGAGGTCGAAGCGGCCGGTGTCGGCTGCCGCCCGGGTCACCGCCTCGGCGGCCTCGGCGGGGGCCAGACCCAGGGCGGCGTGCGCGCGGGTCAGTGCGGCCTCCGCGTCGAGCAGCGCGCGCAGGATCGCGTCGTCACCGGTCGTGGCGGCGGCGGGGGAACCGGTCCACCCGGGGGCGAGCAGACCGGTACCGGATGCGGCTGATGTCACTGGAACTCCAGGAAGACCGTCTCGCCTTCGCCCTGAAGGCGGATGTCGAAACGGTACGCGGCGCGGCCCTCGGCCACGGCGATCAGCGTGTCGCGGCGGTCCGCGTCGAGCCGGGACAGCAGCGGGTCGGCCGCGAGCGCCGCCGGGTCGTCCGGCAGGTGGATCCGGGTGAACAGGTGGACCAGCAGACCGCGCGCGAACACGCAGACACTGAGGTACGGGGCGTGGCGTCCCCGGGCGCCGGGGCGCAGGGTGCGGACGTACCAGTGACCGTCGGCGTCGGTCTGGATCCGGCCGAAACCGGTGAACTCCACGCCGTTGCGGCCGAGATGACCACCGCGCGCCGGGTCCCTGCGCATCGACCCGTCGACCGCGGGCACCGCTCCCCGGGGATCCGGTCCCCACACCTCCAGCAGCGCGTCCGGCAGCGGACGGCCCGCGCCGTCGAGGACGTACCCGTGCACGGTGATCCCGTCGGGGTGCCCCAGGGGCGCGATGTCCTCACCGCCGGGGAACGGCAGCGCGTGGCCGTAGAACGGGCCGACGGTGTGCGAGGGGGTGGGCAGCGCGGTCCGGGCGCCGCCGGTGTCGTCGTGTGCCCCGTGCGTCATGGGTCAGCGTCCTTCCTCGGTCCAGGTGGCCCGCGGCCCGTCCAGCACGATGTCCCAGCGGTATCCCAGGGAGAACTCCGGCACCGACAGGTTGTGGTCGTAGGCGGCGACCAGGCGCTGCCGTGCCGCGTCGTCCGTCACCGACTGCAGGATCGGGTCGTGCGGGAAGAGCGGATCGTGGGGGAAGTACATCTGCGTCACGAGCCGCTGGGTGAACGCCGTGCCGAAGACGGAGAAGTGGATGTGCGCCGGCCGCCAGGCGTTGAGGTGGTTGCGCCAGGGGTAGGGGCCGGGCCGGACGGTGGTGAACCGGTAGGTGCCCTCGGCGTCGGTGAGGGTGCGGCCCACGCCGGTGAAGTGGGGGTCCAGCGGCGCGTCGTGCTGCTCGCGCCGATGCGCGTACCGCCCGGCCGCGTTGGCCTGCCAGATCTCCACCAGCTGCCCGGTGACGGGGCGTCCGTCGCGGTCCAGGAGACGCCCGGAGACGGTGATGCGCTCCCCGATGGGCTCCCCGGTGTGCTGCCGGGTGAGGTCGTTGTCGACGTCGGTGACGTCCCGGTCCCCGAACGCGGGGGAGGAGAGTTCGACCAGCTCCGGGTCCCGGCTCACGTCGATGGTGACCGGAGGGCGCAGGGGGTGGCGCAGGGCGGAGGAGCGGTAGGGGGCGTAGTCCCGGCGCGGATGGTGCTCGACGGGCGCCCCGTCGGCGGTCCGCCGCTGGTACGCGGCGTGCGCGGCCGCGATCTCCCGGTCTATGTCCGCCTGGGTGGGCGCGTCGGTCATGGCAGGGCTCTCCCCGGTCCGGTCAGGGCTTCGGGTGCTTCGGGCGCCGAATCAGTCAGGGCACTGAGTATTTAGCAAGGCGCCGCATACGCTGCCATCGCGCCGGGCTGGACGTCAACACCCCGGAAGACGCAGGGTGCTGTCGGCGAGCGTAGGACTGACAGGGGGCGGGAGGGTCCTGGTAGCGTTCAGTGCACAGATCAATGTCGAGCGTGGGAGCGCGCATGGCGGCGGTGGACCTCGCCACCCATCCCGGGCACCTGGCCCGGCGGCTCCAGCAGGCGCACCACCTGCTGTGGAACACGATGGTCTCGGAGGACGTCACCTCGCCCCAGTACGCCGTCCTCAACGCCCTCGTCGCCGAACCGGGCCTGGACCAGCGCACGGTGGGGGAGAGGGTCGGCCTCGACCGGTCGACCATCGCCGAGGTGGTCGCCCGGCTCGTCCGGCGGGGGCTGCTCGGCAAGGACCGCGACCCCCGGGACGGCCGGCGTTTCCTGCTGCACCCGACCGCGGACGGTGAGCGCACCCACCGCAGGCTCACCGTGCGCACCGCGCGGATGAACCGGGTCTTCCTCGCCCCTCTCGACGCCGCCGAACAGGCGGTCTTCATCGACCTGGTCCGCCGCGTCGCCGACGCCGCCGAAAGCCTGCGCCACCCGGACGGCCCCGACACCCCGGACGGCCCCGACACCCCGGACCGCTCCGACACCCCGGACGGCCGCGTCACCTCGGACGGCCGTGACGCTCTGGACGGCCGCGACGCCCCGGACGGCCCCGACACCCCGGACCGCTCCGACACCCCGGACTGCCGCGACGCCCCGGACCGCCCCGACACCCCGTACCGCCCCGGCGCCCCGCACGGCCCCGACCGCCCGCGCGGTACCTAGGCCCCGCCCCGCACGCCCCCGCCCCGCATGCCCCCGTCCCCACCCGTCCGCCCACCGCGCACGGGCGCCGGACGCGCCCGTCCGGTCACGGCGCCTCGGCGTACACCACCCAGACCTGGCCGCGCGCGAAATCGACCGGCGTGCCGTCGTCGGTGGTGAAGCGGGTGCCGTCCTCCGCCTCCGGGCGGTTCCAGCCGACGTCGTAGGCCCGCCCGTCGCGCAGCACCGTGGCCCGGCCGGAGCCGACGGTCTCGGTGTAGGGCGTGTTGTTGCCGAGGAAGTCGTGGTAGTCGGACGGCCGTACCGTCACGTACTGCACCACCACGGTCGCGGGCGCGATCGGCTGCCCCTGCGCGGTGGTCGCCGGGGTGCCGTCCATGGTGACCAGCCACCGGTCACGGGCGCCGGACCAGGTGAAGGTGAAGCGGGCCGCGGGATAGGACACCGTCCGGGTCCGCTCCGGTTCGCCGCCCCTGGGGGGCGGGCCGTAGCGGAAGCCGGTGGTCAGGGCGTCCCGGCCGGGCTCCTCGGGCAGCAGGCGCCCGGCCCGCAGGTACAGGTTGTGCGGGGCCGCCCGGTCGGTGCGGCGGACGTACATCCCCTCGGCCGTCTCGGGGGTGAGAGGGGTGAGCGGCGCGCCCTCGATCTCCGGCATCAGCTTGCTCTGCGCCCCTGAGAAGGCCAGCACCGGCCGCTCGAACTGGCGCAGCAGCTCCAGGTCGGACTCCCGGGCGCTGCGCACCGGTCCGACGGACTCCGGGACCCGGGTGGCGTACACCGCCATCAGGCGGCTCAGACCGCCCTCGACCTGCTCGACGTACACCACGTCGGCGTCCTCCAGGCCCGTGTGCGGGCGGGCCGTACGGGCGTTGTCCAGCTTCACGGCGAGGACCGGAGCGCTGTCCGCCGCGGTGGGCGGCGGCTGCTGGGACGGCCGGCGGGACG
>NZ_JAAGMD010000060.1 GCF_010548465.1 Streptomyces sp. SID14436
CGGCGCTGCCCTGGGTCTGGCTGGGCGTGCCACCGGTGACCGCGCCGGTGTCCTTCGTCGCGCCCGGGGTGGTCGTGCCGGCGGACGGGCTGCCCGTACCGGCGGTGGCGCCCCGGGTGGGCGAGGCGGGCGCGGACGGGGTGCGCTTCTTCGGCGTGGCGCCGGGCTCCTGCGGGAGCGGGGAGCCGGGCAGTTCGTTGCGCGGGGACTCGCCCGGGCCGGGGACGACGACACGGTCGGCGTCGCGCACGGCGCCGCCCAGCAGCGAGCCGACGAGCAGGGTGATCCCGCAGACCACGACGGTGACGAGGGTGCCGCGGCGCAGGACGTAGCGGCGCAGGTCCCAGATGTCGGCGCGGGGGCCGAGGCGCCGCCAGGCGCTGCCGGCCAGGCGGCCGTCGACGGAGTAGACCGGGGCCCCGGCGATGATCAGCGGCGACCAGGCGGCGAGGTAGATGATGTCCGGCGTGTCGTAGACCGGGACGCTCTTCCAGCTGACCGTGACCAGCAGCGCGGCGGAGAGCAGGGCGCCGACCACGGCGGCCACGCGCTGCCAGCAGCCGAGGACGGTGAGGACGCCGACGATGACCTGGAGGAAGGCGATGACGAGGCCGGAGCCGACGGGGTGTTCGAGGGCGAACTGCCGCAGCGGCTCGGCGACTTCCCAGGGGTGCAGGGTGTTCAGCCAGGTGACCATGGAGCCGCGCTTGCCGCCGTCGAAGTAGACGGGGTCGCACAGCTTGCCCATGCCGGCGTAGATGGAGATGAAGCCGAGGAAGACGCGCAGCGGGAGCAGCACGACACCGAGGTTCATCCGGCGGCCGGGGTAGTAGGCGTGCCGGGCCGGGTCGTCGCCGTGGCGCCGGGTGCGGGGTCCGGCGTGCTCGTCCGTGACGACGGGCCGCGCGCCCGTGTCCTCGAACGCGTCGTCGCCGTAGGCCGGTTCGTCGTAGCCCGGTTCGTCGTAGGCGCTGCCGACCGTGCGCATGGGCGGCAGCAGGGGGCCGCCGCCGTGGGTGCGCTGGGCGCCGACGACGGGCGTCTCCAGGGTGGCCGGGTCGTCGCCGTAGCCGTAGCCGCTGCCGACGCGGGGGATGACCTGGGTGGCGCCGGCGTCGGTGAGGGCCTCGTCGGCGTGGCGGACGCCGTCGTGCCGCACGGCCTGGAGCAGACGGTGGGCGCCGGTGTCGTCGGGGGCCGACCGGCCGCTCCAGACGACGGGGCGGCGGCGGGGCGCGCCCGGACCGGCCGCGCCCATGGTGGTGACCACGGGGATGCGGGCGGTGTCCTCGGCGGCGCTCAGGTGCCGTGCGATCCGCGGTGACTGGACGCGCCGCGCCGAGACGCCCAGCTGCACGCGGAAGCTGGCGTGATTGACGATGACCTGCGCCGGATCGCTCGGCACCTTCACCATGCTCAACGCGGGAGCGTCGTCGAGTCCCGACGAGCGGTCCCCCGTGGGTGTGCGGGGTGTTCTGGTGTCCACACTCATCTAACCGAGTGACACGGGGTTAGGACACTGCCTTGACCGGCCGGAAGTGTCCGGACCCCGTCAAGCCGGTCCGGACCGCCGGGAACACACCGTGTGGGTGATACGCCCGAACGCGCGTTCAGGCGCGGCGGCGGGCCACCTCGTACAGCACGATGCCCGCCGCGACACCGGCGTTGAGCGACTCGGCGCCGCCCGGCATCGGGATCCGCACCCGGACGTCACAGGTCTCGCCGACCAGCCGCGACAGCCCCTTGCCCTCGCTGCCGACGACGATGACGACCGGGCCGTCCAGCGCGGCCAGCTCGCCCAGCTCGGCCTCCCCGTCGGCGGCCAGCCCGACGACCGTGATCCCGGCCTTCTTGTACGCCTCCAGGGCGCGCGTCAAGTTGGTGGCGCGGGCGACGGGCGTGCGCGCCGCCGTGCCCGCGGACGTCTTCCAGGCACCGGCGGTCATCCCGGCGGCCCGCCGCTCGGGGACGACGACCCCGTGGCCGCCGAAGGCGGAGACGGAACGGACGACGGCACCGAGGTTGCGCGGGTCGGTCACGCCGTCGAGGGCGACGATCAGCGGGTCCTGACCCTCGTCGTGGGCACCCGCCACCAGGTCCTCGGGGTGCGCGTACTCGTACGGCGGCACCTGCAGGACCAGGCCCTGGTGGTTCAGCCCGTTGGTCATCCGGTCGAGCTCGGGGCGGGGGGCCTCCATGAGGTTGATCCCGCCGCGGTCGGCCGCGAGCTGGAGCGCCTCGCGCACCCGCTCGTCGTTGTCGATGAACTGCTGCACGTACAGCGTGGAGGCGGGCACGCCCTCGCGCAGCGCCTCGACGACCGGGTTGCGGCCGACGACCAGCTCGGAGGCGGAGCGGCCGCCGCGGCGCTGCGGGGCGCGGCCCGTGGCGCGGCGCGCCTTGGCCTGGGCGGCGCGCTGCTTGGCGTGGCCCTTGCGCATCTCGGCGGGCGGCGTGGGGCCCTTGCCTTCGAGGCCCCGGCGCCGCTGGCCGCCACTGCCGACCTGCGCGCCCTTCTTGCCGGACATGCGGCGGTTGTTCGCGGCCATGAGGTACTCGTCTCCGTGAAGTCGTGCGGCGGACGCGGAGGGCGCGTCCGGCGGTTGCGTCTGTGCGGTTGCGTCTGTGCGGT
>NZ_JAAGMD010000086.1 GCF_010548465.1 Streptomyces sp. SID14436
GGCCCGGCGCGCGGGGACACTGCGGCGGGGCGCGGCGGCCGTCGGCGTGCTGAGCCTCGCCGTCCCGGTCGTCGCGGCCGTGGCCGCCCGGCCGCTCGTGTCGGACGCGGCCGAGGACGGCACCGTCCGGGTCGCGGTGATCCAGGGCAACGTGCCCCGGCTGGGGCTCGACTTCAACTCGCAGCGGCGCGCCGTCCTGGACTACCACGCGCGGGAGACGGAGCGGCTGGCCGCCGAGGTCGCGGCCGGCCGGGTCGAGAAGCCCGACGTCGTGCTGTGGCCGGAGAACTCCTCCGACATCGACCCCTTCACCAACGCCGACGCCCGCGCCGTCATCGACCGGGCGGCCAAGGCCGTCGGGGCGCCCGTGTCCGTCGGCGGAGTGGTCTCCAAGGACGGCCGGCTGCTCAACGAGCAGATCCTGTGGGACCCGGAGAAGGGCCCCGTCGACACCTACGACAAACGGCAGATCCAGCCGTTCGGGGAGTACCTCCCGCTGCGCTCGCTGATCGGCATGATCAACGACGAGTGGACGTCGATGGTCCGCCAGGACTTCAGCCGCGGCTCGGAGCCGGGCGTCTTCACCATGAACGGCGCGGGCGTCGGCCTGGTCACCTGCTACGAGGCCGCTTTCGACTGGGCCGTGCGGGACACGGTCACCGACGGCGCCCAGCTGATCTCCGTGCCCAGCAACAACGCGACCTTCGGGCGCAGCGAGATGACCTACCAGCAGCTCGCCATGTCCCGGGTCCGGGCCGTCGAGCACAGCCGCACCGTCACCGTCCCGGTGACCAGCGGCGTCAGCGCGATCATCATGCCGGACGGCACGGTGACACAGCGGACCGGCATGTTCGTCGCCGACTCGCTGGTCCAGGAGGTCCCGCTGCGCTCCTCGCGGACCCCGGCCACGCGGCTCGGCGCGCTCCCCGAGGCCGCCCTCGTGCTGGCCGCCGCGGGCGGCCTGGGTCTGGCCGTCGCCGCGCGGGTCCGGGGCCGGCGCACCGACGGGGCGTAGCCGTCCGGGCCGTGGGGCACCGCGCGGTGCCCCACGGGCGTGTCCCTCGCGGGACGCCACCGACGCGGAAAGGCGGCCGGAGCGGCCAGCTAGGGTCGGGGCATGGCTACTCCCGACTTCATCCGCACCCTGCGTGCCTCCGCCGGACAGCAACTGCTGTGGCTGCCCGGAGTCACCGCTCTCGTCTTCGACGACCGGGGCCGGGTGCTGCTGAACCGGCGGGCCGACACCGGCGGGTGGTCGGTGATCGGGGGCATCCCGGACCCGGGTGAGCAGCCCGCCGTGTGCGCGGTGCGGGAGGTCGAGGAGGAGACCGCGGTGCGGTGCGTCGTCGAGCGGGTCGTGCTGGTGCAGGCGCTGTCCCCGGTCACGTACGGCAACGGCGACACCTGCCAGTTCATGGACATCACCTTCCGCTGCCGTGCGGTGGGCGGGGAGGCGCGGGTGAACGACGACGAGTCGCTGGACGTGGGCTGGTTCGAGCCGGACGCGCTGCCGGAGCTGAACGACTTCGCCCGCTTCCGCGTCAAGCAGGCCATGTCGGACGCGCCCACATGGTTCGACACCACTGGAATTGGCTGAAGTATGTGGGGCTGGCACATGGGGTGGTGGCCGGACGCTGCCTAGGGTCGACGCATGACGGTGTTGTCCACAGGCCTGACGGGGCGGCCGGGGGATGAGGAATCCTGTGTCCATGTCCCGTGATCACGTGCAGTCCGCCGAGCGGCCCCGCCCCGCGCCCGGTCCAGGCCCCGCGGCCCGGACCGACACCGCGGACGGCTCCGGCGCCCGTACCGACACCGGCGTGGCCGACAGCGCCCCTGTTCGCACCGGCGCGGCCGGCAGCGGCGGCACCGG
>NZ_JAAGMD010000108.1 GCF_010548465.1 Streptomyces sp. SID14436
GGCCGAGGGCGGGAGAGCGGGGCCGGCGGCCGTCCCGCGCGGGAGAGCCGCCGTCCCGCGCGTGGCCTTTCCCGAGGAGGCCGTGACCAGTGGACCGCGCTCCCGCCGCGGCCGGGAGCGTGCGCGGCGCGTCCGGTGCGGGCGCGCCGTTCACACGGGGTGCGGATCCGGCCGGAGGCGCATTTCCGCACGCCCCGAGAACTCGCGAAAACACCTGGTGGAAAGGCAGTGCGTACCACCTATAACCCTTTGTCCTTCTGACTTTTTGTCAACGCGCAGATCTTCCTCAAGCGCCTTGTTGGTGGTGTGCGGGTTGTGCGAGAGTGAGCCACCCGTGCGGGGGGTAAAGGCCGGGGCCGCAGGAACGCCGAGGTTCATGAACCGGGTCCGATTCGCCGTCGGTGAATGCGTACTCCCCGCGCCCCGCGCCCAAGAGGTATGGACCACTCGGGTTTTCCTCTTACGGCGCCGGAACTTCTGTGTCACCCACGCGTGGGAAGGAACCGTCTCAGTGCCCACCCCCCACCCGCCTCGACCTCCGTATCCGCCGCCCGGCGGGGATCCGGGGGAATCCGACGAGTTCCTGGCCGCCCGGCTGCGGGACCGTCCGGAGGGCGAGGCCGCCCGTGCCGTCGCGCTGCTGACGGCGCGTCACTGGCGGTCCATGCACGACTACGCGGCCGTGTGCCTGGCCTCGTCGGGACAGACGGCCGCCATGGCCACCGCGGCCGCCCTGCACCGGGTCCTGGACCGGATCGCGCTCGGTGAACCGGCCGTCGCCCTGCGTCCGGTGCTGCTGGTGGCCGTGCGGGACACGGTCCGGGAATGGGCCGCCGACGACCGGATATCCGGCGCCCTGCCGCCCCTGCAGAAACCGGCCGGCGGACGCGGTATGCGGATGGCGAAGACCATGACGCCGGACAACCGCACACTGGCCCTGCGGGCATTCCGGGCGCTGCCCGCGCGGGTGCGCTGTCTGCTCTGGCACGTCGAGGTCGAGGCCGAACCGATATCCGTTCCGGCGGGCCTGCTCGGCATGGACGCCGACATCGCGTCGGCCGCACTCGAACAAGGACGTGACACTTTCCGGCAGAATTGCGTCCACGCCCATCAGGAACTGGCACCGACGAAGGACTGCCGTTTCCACAACCGGCTCCTCGACGTCCCGATCCGCCGGGGCGGCGCCCTGCTCCCCGACGTCCGCCGGCACCTGGCGGAGTGCCGCCACTGCCGGCACGCGGCCGAGCAACTGGGGCACTTCGAGGGCGAGCTGGGCACCCTCATCGCCGAGGCGGTCCTCGGCTGGGGAGCCCGTCGGTACCTCGACTCCCGCCCCGGCCGCTCCGCGGGCGGGGCCCGTGGCCCGCGCTCCGGACGCCGCGGACGCCGGGGCGGGGGCGGACACTCCGCCGCCCGCCGGCACCGCCTGCTGTCCCGGATCCCCGCCGCCGAGCGGCTCGCCGGCTTCGGCCGGCCGGAGGCCCTGCGCTCCACCCGGACGCTCCTGACCGGCCTCGGCGCCGTCTCCGCCGGGGTGCTGGTGAGCGTCCTCATCGCCGGTTCCTCCTCGCCCGACGGCGGCGCCACCGACCCGACGGGCTCCACCCGCGCGAACGGCGGCAGGGGAGCCGTCCCGACGGTCTCCCCGCCCGGCGTCGCCGGACTGCCCACCGGGCCGCAGCAGACCCGGCTGCGCAACGTCGCCGCGGACCTGTGCCTCGACACCGTCGGCGAGCCCCAGGACGGCGTCGGCACCCGGCTGACCGCCTGCTCCACGGCCTGGACCCAGCGCTGGACCTACGAGGACGACGGGCTGCTGCGCAGTGTCGCCGACCCCGGCCTGTGCCTGGACTCCCACAAGGACGCCGGGGTCGTCGTCCTCGGCACCTGCGCCGACCCGGACGACGGCCGGGCCGACGACGTGCGCTACGACCTCACCCCGCAGGGCGAGTTGCTGGCCCGGTGGGACGAACAGCTGGCCCTCACTCCCGCCACCACTGACGCGAACGCCGACCTCGTCGTCAAGGTGCGCGACCGGACCGTGGACCAGCGCTGGGCGGCCGAAACGGTGCGGGAGGACGAGGACCTGCTGTCGAGCGGCGGGACCGTACCGCCGGCCGCCCGGCATGCCGGGCTGACCGAACCCGTGGTGTGATCCGACCGGCCGGAGCGGGGAGACCCGCTCCGGCCGGTGTCCGCCCCGGCACCACCGGGGGGCGGCGCGGCCGGCCCCCCGGGCCCCGGCCGGACTCCGCCCGGGCGCCCGGCCGTC
>NZ_JAAGMD010000131.1 GCF_010548465.1 Streptomyces sp. SID14436
TGCCCGGACCGCTGCTCGCCCGGGTCGGACGGGCCGCCGGACGCGGGTGGCGGGCGCGTCGCAGGGCGCGGCCCCGGGGCGCGGAGGAGGAGACGGTCACGCTGGGAGCGGCCCTGACGGACCAACTCCTCTTCCTGACGGAGCGGTTCGAAGGCGCCCGGGACCTCTCCGCACTCGGCACCCTGCTGGCGCTCCAGGCGAAGCTGTTGCGCGAGGACGGCACGTCACCGCGGGAGCAGGCGGCCCTGCTCACCGACCGGGCCCGGATGCTGCTGGCCGTCGGCGAACTGGGCGGCCAACGCTCCCACCCGGTGGAGGCCGAACGCTGTGCCGCCGAGGCGGCGCGGCAGAGCGCGCAGCGGGTCGTGCCGGACGATCCGCACCTGTCGGGCCGGCTGCTGCTGAAGGCCCGGTGCGCCGCCTTCCTGCACGACGCCGACGCCGACCCGTCGGGGCTGGAGCGGGCGGTGGAGGACCTGCGCCGCGCCACGGAGGCAGCGGCCCGGACGACACCGGTCGATCTGGACCCTCTGCGGTACCTGGTCGCCACGCTCCTGCGGTGGTACGACAACGGCGGGCCGCCCACCGCGCTGGCCGACGCGGTGACGGCGGCCCGCGACCTGGACCGGGCCACGGACGACGCCGACCGGCGCGCCCCCGAACACCGGCAGCAGCTCGCTCAGCTGCTGGAACGCGCCCGCACCGAGCCGGGTGGTGGCGCCACCGCCGACGCACTGCCCGACGCAGGCGCTCAACCGTATGCCCCCGCCGGCGGCCGACGGCTGCACGCATGGTGGCGGGCCGCCGACGACCCCGGTGCCGCAC
>NZ_JAAGMD010000150.1 GCF_010548465.1 Streptomyces sp. SID14436
CGGTGCCGCTCAGGCACGCCGGCCGGCGACCCGGCGGGCCACCAGCACGCTCGTGACCGTCACCGCACCGGCCGCCGCGGCCCAGCCCGGCCAGGAGCCCGGGGAGCCGGGGTCCACAGCCGCGCCGTTCCCGCCGGCGTGCACGCCCTTGGGGGCCGACGCCGTGCCGCTGAACGTCTGGGTCTTCAGCGCCAGGTTGTCGTCCTCGGCGCTGCCCCAGGCGTAGACGACGGTGCTGGTCCCTTCCTGGAGGGTGAGGTCGGCCGGGCCGATCGCCACGGTGTCCGTGCCGGCGAGCACGACGTCCGCGTTCACGGTGCCCGCGTCGACCTCGGTGGTCTGCTCCTTCGGGTTCTCCAGGCCGGTGAGGACCGGCTGTCCGCCCGCCCGGACGTCGACGGCGGGGGCGGCCGCCACGTGACGCACCGTCAGCCTGGCCTGGCCGGCGCCGACCGGGGACACGTCGTTGACGAACGCCGTCAACTCGGGCTTGCTGTCGGCGTTCAGGTGGGCGGCGACCGTGGCGTCGGCGCCCTCGGGCACCTCGATCTCCTTCTCCAGCGCCGGGGCGCCGTCGGGGTTCTGGCCCGCTCGGAAGATCTGGATGTCGTAGGTGCCGGCGTCGAGTTGCTGCGGTTCGGTCACCGTGCCGGGCTCGAAGTCGCCGAGCAGTTCGTCGCCGTTGGCGTACACGTCCACCGTCATGCCGGGGATGCCGTGGAAGACGGACACGGTCGCCGTGCCGTCGTCGTCGCCGGGTGCCGCCAGGGCGGGCGTGGCGGCACCGAGGGCCAGCGCGCACGCCCCGGCGCAGGCGGCGAGGGTGAGGGGGGTCCGAGAAGTCATGTCCCTGGGTCCTTTCGGGTGGAGTCCCCGCACCGCGCGGGGTCTCGGTGGTGCTTCGGCCGGGGGAGCGTCCCCGGATGCGGGGGCGGCTGTCCCTGTTCGCCTGCCTATGTGCCGTCGGCCGGGGCGTGGCCCCGGTCGACCGCGCCGCGCAGCCGGTGCAGACCGCGCCGGGCATGGCTCTTGACCGTGCCCAGGGGCATGCCGGTGCGTTGCGCTATCTGGGCCTGCGTCAGGTCCTCGTAGAAGGCCAGGCACAGCACGTCCCGCTGGTGCCGGGGCAGCCGGGACAAGGCGTCCACCAGCAGCACCCGGTCCAGGACGCTCTCCGGGGCCGGCTCGCGGGGCGGGGAGGTGCCGGCGCCGCGTGCGGCCGAGTCGGCGAGCGCCAGCCGTTTGGTGCGGGCGGCCAGCGCGTCGACGATCTTCCGGCGGGTGATGCCGACCAGCCAGGCGCCCAGCGGGCCTCGCTCCGGCCGGAACCCGTCCCGGCCGCGCCAGGCGCCCAGGAACACCTGCTGGGTCACGTCCTCGGCCTCGTGCGTGTCACCGAGCGACCGGACGGCCATCGTGTGGACCAGCGGCCCCCAGCGCCGGTAGATCGCCGCGAACGCGTTCTCGTCGGCGGCACGCAGGCCGCGGGCCAGCTCGTCCTCGTACCGGGTCTCCTCGGCCGGCGGGACGAGGGTGCCGGTACGTCGCGTGGTCGTGCTCATGGCCCGGTTCCTCCTGTCGTGCGTCGTGCGTCGTGCGTCGTTTCGTGTGCGTCGCTTGTGCCGTCAGTCTTGGAGAGTCGAAACGATGCAGACAACATGCGTCGTTTGTGCGTCGTACAGTGGGGTCATGGACGACGACCCGGACGACGGCACCACCGGCAGGCCCGAGCACGCCGGCCGCGACGACGACGCACCCCGCGGCGGCGGGCTGACGACGGGCGAGGTCGCCCGGCGGCTCGGCGTGGCCCCGACGACGGTCCGCACCTGGGACCGCCGCTACGGCCTCGGCCCCGACGCGCACACCGG
>NZ_JAAGMD010000174.1 GCF_010548465.1 Streptomyces sp. SID14436
GGACGAGACGCGCTGACCTCCGGCCCGCGCGCCCCGGGAGATCCCTCCCGGGGGCGCGGGCACCGTCGCGCGGGGCGGCGGGCGGCGGAATGCGGGGCGACGGGGCGCGGGGCGAGGCGACGGGACGATCTCCCGCCCGCGCCCCGTCAACTCCGTGCGAATCTCCACGACAAGACCGCACGTCAGAGGTTTATCCACGCGCGTAGTTGAAATGTGCACCTCAGTATTCGGGCAATACGGATGACTTCCCGCACGACAGTTACCGAGCGGTATCCCCGCCTGCTACAACCGTGCTTGCTCCCTCAACTACCGGTGCAAGTCACGCGCGTGAAGGATGGATACACGTGTCAGTGCGTTCCCTCGCGGCTTCTTTGGCGACCCTCCTGCTGGGCGCCGCAACCGTCCTAGGCCTGGCGCAACCCGCCTCGGCGGCCGGACACCACTACGTCGCCCTCGGCGACTCCTACTCGTCCGGCGTCGGCGCGGGCAGCTACACCTCCGAAAGCGGGGCCTGCAAGCGGAGCACCAAGGCGTACCCGCAGCTGTGGGCCAACGCCAACTCCCCGTCCTCCTTCCGCTTCGTCGCCTGCTCCGGCGCGACCACGTCCAGCGTCTCCAGCGGCCAGCTGGGGGCCCTGACCGCCTCCACCACGCTCGTCAGCGTCTCGGCGGGCGGCAACGACATCGGCTTCGCGGACGTCATGCAGGCCTGCGTGCTGCAGAGCGAGGCCACCTGCGTCAGCCGCGTCAACACCGCCGTGTCCCAGATGCAGAACTCCCTGCCCGGCAAGCTGGACTCGCTCTACAGCGGCATCCGCGCCCGCTCCCCGCAGGCGCACGTCGTGGTCCTCGGATACCCGCGCTTCTACAAGCTGTCCGGCAGCTGCATCGCGGGCCTGACCGAGACCGAGCGCGGCGCCATCAACAACGCCTCCGACGTCCTGAACGGCGTGCTCGCCAAGCGCGCGGCCAACGCCGGGTTCACCTACTCCAGCGTGGTCGACGAGTTCACCGGGCACGAACTGTGCTCCGGCGACGCCTGGCTGCACAGTGTGACCATCCCGATCACCAACTCCTACCACCCCAAGGCCGTCGGCCAGTCCAGCGGCTACCTGCCCGCCTTCCGCTCCGCCGTCTAGGAGGCCCCGCGCGACGCCGCCCGGCCGCCCGGGCCGGTCCCGTCGGCCAGGGCGGCCAGCTCCTCCGGGGTGCGCGGGTCCGCGGACGCGGAGGTCAACAGGCCGTGCGTCCGCAGGAGGTGACCGGCCGCCACGCCCCACGGCAGCCGCAGACCGGCCGCCCGCAGGAGGTCTTCGCGGGACAGCAGGCCGGCGACCGGCCCGGTGCTCACCCCCGACGGGGTGAGCACGGCCGCGTCGTCGGCCCAGCGCAGGGCGAGGTCGACGTCATGGGTGGCCATCACCACCGTGGTGCCCGCCCCGCGCAGCCGGTCGAGGGTGGCGATCAGCCGCTCCTGCCCGTCGGGGTCGAGGCCCGCCGTCGGCTCGTCGAGGATCAGCACCCGGGGCCGCATGGCCACCGCCCCCGCGATCGCCGCCCGCTTGCGCTGCCCGTAGGACAGCAGGTGGGTGGGCCGGTCGGCGAGGGCGGTGATGTCCAGCGCGGCCAGCGCCTCCGCGACCCGCCCGCGCACCTCGGCGTCGGACAGTCCGAGGTTCAGCGGACCGAACGACACGTCCTGGCCGACGGACGCGGCGAACAGCTGGTCGTCCGGATCCTGCACCACCAGCTGCACGGCCGTCCGCAGCCGGGTCAGCCCGGCCCGGTCGTACCGCACCGGCTCACCGGCCAGGATCAACTCCCCGGTGTGCGGGCGCAGTCCGCCGCTGAGCAGCCGCATCAGGGTGGTCTTGCCGCTGCCGTTGCGGCCCAGCAGGGCCAGCGCGCGCCCGCCGCGGACCTCGAAGTCGAGGCCGCTGAGCACGGGTGGGCCGTCCTCGTGGGCGAAGGACGCGCCCCGCAGGGCGACCAGCGCGGACTCGCTCATGAAAGCGGCCTCTCCAGGACGAGGGTCAGGGCGGCGAGCGCCGCCAGCAGGGTCAGGCTCGCGGCCGTGAAGCGCACCGAGATCCGCGCCTCGGGCACCAGCACGCGCAGGGTGCCGTCGTAGCCGCGCCCGGCGAGCCCGGCCTGCAGCCGAGCCGCCCGGTCGAAGGACCGGACGAACGCGGTGGCGCCCAGACCGCCCAGCGAACGCCAGGCGGCGGCCCGGGTGGTGTGCCCGAGCCGGGCGGCCTGCGCGTCGCGGACCCGGCGCACGGAGTTGAGCAGCAGGAAACTCATGCGGTACGTCACCAGCGCCACGTCGACGAGCGGCGCCGGCACCCCGGCCCGCACCAGCCGGGGCAGCAGGTCGGACATCGGGGTGGTGAAGGCGAACAGCAGCACGCCCAGCGAGGCCGCGGAGGTCCGCAGCAGCAACTCCGCGGCCCGCTGCGGCCCGTGGGGCGCCGGGGAGAGGAACCCGTCGGGCCCGCCCACCTGCACGAGCAGCGGGAGCGCGCCGGTGACGCAGAAGGCCAGCGGCACCCGGTAGGCGCGCCACAGCCGCCGGCCGGGCACCCGGGCCGGACCCAGCAGCACCGCGAGCGCGGTGACCAGCACGAGGGCCGCGCCCGGCCAGGGCGGCAGCGAGACGGCCAGCAGGGTGAGCCCGAGGCCGAGCACGGCCTTGTCCACGGGGTGGCGGCGGCGCC
>NZ_JAAGMD010000199.1 GCF_010548465.1 Streptomyces sp. SID14436
CGGCCCCCTGCCGCCCGCGCCCACCCGCTCCCCGGAGCCGCAGCCGACCCCTCCGCCGCCCGAGCCGTCCCAGCCGCCGGAGCCCACGGCCGCGGAACCCTCGTCGTCGGCGCACGAGCCGCCGGACACCCAGCTGGAGCAGCGGGAACCGGCACCGCGGGCCGGAGCACCCGCCTAGGGGCCGGCACGTGCCCGCGACCGTCGGATGGTGGACGTTCCGCGAGGTTGACGGGCTGACCTGGGGTTCCTTTCCGCAGGGGGGTACCGGTTTGCTTTCGGGGTCCCCGGGTGCGTATGATGGCAGATCGTTTGATCCTATTTGCCCGGCGCCACTGCAGAGCGCGCCGTGTGGCGCGTACTCTCCTTTGCCGTGGTGGACCGCATCGAGGCGGTCGTAATTGCGAAGCGCGAATCACGGAGTTGACGGGCGCGTGCCGAAGAGACTCCGGAAGGTTTCGCATTCGTATGCCCATCGCCAGTACTGATCACGTCGTCGTGCCCGAGAACGCCGAGGACCTCGGCACCCTCGCGAGCATCGAGGACACCGACACCGACGCCGGCACCGACGTCACGACCGACCCCGCCGACCAGGCCCCCGAGCTGACCTTCGCGGACCTCGGCCTGCCCGAGGGCGTCGTGCGCAAGCTGGCCCAGAACGGCGTGACCAGCCCCTTCCCCATCCAGGCCGCGACCATCCCGGACGCCCTGGCCGGCAAGGACATCCTCGGCCGGGGCCGCACCGGCTCCGGCAAGACCCTCTCCTTCGGACTGCCGACCCTGGCCACCCTGGCCGGCGGCCGCACCGAGAAGCACAAGCCGCGCGCCGTCATCCTGACGCCCACGCGTGAGCTGGCCATGCAGGTCGCCGACGCGCTCCAGCCCTACGGCGACGTCCTCAACCTGCGCATGAAGGTCGTCTGCGGCGGCACCTCCATGGGCAACCAGATCTACGCCCTGGAGCGCGGTGTCGACATCCTGGTCGCCACCCCGGGCCGCCTGCGCGACATCATCAACCGCGGCGCCTGCTCCCTGGAGAACGTGGAGATCGCCGTCCTCGACGAGGCCGACCAGATGTCCGACCTGGGCTTCCTGCCCGAGGTCACCGAACTCCTCGACCAGGTGCCCGCGGGCGGCCAGCGCATGCTGTTCTCCGCGACCATGGAGAACGAGATCAAGACCCTCGTCGACCGCTACCTCAAGGACCCGGTGTCCCACGAGGTCGACGCGGCGCAGGGCGCGGTCACGACCATGTCGCACCACATCCTCGTCGTGAAGCCCAAGGACAAGGCGCCGGTCACCGCGGCCATCGCGTCCCGCAAGGGCCGCACCATCATCTTCGTCCGCACCCAGCTCGGCGCCGACCGCGTCGCCGACCAGCTGCGCGAGGCGGGCGTGAAGGCGGACGCCCTGCACGGCGGCATGACGCAGGGCGCGCGGACCCGGACCCTGGCCGACTTCAAGGACGGCTACGTCAACGTCCTGGTCGCCACGGACGTCGCGGCCCGCGGCATCCACGTCGACGGCATCGACCTCGTCCTGAACGTCGACCCGGCCGGCGACCACAAGGACTACCTGCACCGTGCCGGCCGCACCGCGCGTGCCGGCCGCACCGGCACCGTCGTCTCCCTCTCCCTGCCGCACCAGCGGCGCCAGATCTTCCGGCTGATGGAGGACGCGGGCGTCGACGCCACGCGCCACATCATCCAGGGCGGCGCCGCCTTCGACCCGGAGGTCGCCGAGATCACCGGCGCCCGGTCCATGACCGAGGTGCAGGCGGAGTCCGCCGGCAACGCGGCGCAGCAGGCCGAGCGCGAGGTCGCCCAGCTCACCAAGGAGCTGGAGCGGGCCCAGCGGCGGGCGACGGAACTCCGCGAGGAGTCCGACCGGCTGCTCGCGCGGGCCGCGCGGGAGCGGGGCGAGGACCCGGAGGCCGCGGTCGCCGAGGCCGCCGCCCAGCTGTCGGCCGAGGCCGAGGTGGTCCTGCCGGAGCAGCCGACCGCACGCGACGTCGAGCGCACCGAGCGCGCCGAGCGCACCGAGCCGTCCGCCCCGTACGAGCGGCGCGAGCGCCGTGACGACCGGGGCGACCGTGGCGGCTTCCGCCGCGACGACCGCGGGGACCGGGGCGACCGTGGTGGCCGTTCCTTCGAGCGTCGTGACGACCGCGGTGGCTTCAACCGCGACCGTGACCGAGACCGGGGCGACCGTGGCGGCTTCCGCCGCGACGACCGCGGGGACCGGGGCGACCGTGGTGGCCGTTCCTTCGAGCGTCGTGACGACCGCGGCGGTTTCAACCGCGACCGTGACCGTGACCGCGGTGACCGTGGCGGCTTCCGCCGCGACGACCGCCCCGGCCGGTCCTTCGACCGTGACCGCGCGGACCGTGGTGGCCGTTCCTTCGAGCGTCGTGACGACCGCGGTGGCTTCAACCGCGACCGTGACCGTGACCGCGGTGACCGTGGCGGCTTCCGCCGCGACGACCGAGGCGGCCACCGCGGCAGCGACCGCCCCTACAACCGCGACCGCCAGGGCGACCGCCCCGGCTACCGCTCCAGCGGCCACGACCGCCCCTACGGCCGTCGTGACGACCACCGCAGCGGCGGTTCCTTCGGCCGCCGCGAGGACAAGCCGCGCTGGAAGCGCAACGGCTGACACGCCCCGCCCGGGCTGAACGCCGTGAGGGCCCGCACGACTTCGGTTGCGCGGGCCCTCCCGCTTTCCCGCGGTACATCTCACGCCCCGCCGGGGGCAATACCCGATCGGAGAGGTGCTCACGTCCCGCTATGCTCGGGGAGGCAACATCGCCAGGGGCCCTTAGCTCAATTGGCAGAGCAGTGGACTTTTAATCCATTGGTTGTGGGTTCGAGTCCCACAGGGCCTACCGGCACGGGGGAAGTACACACCCTCTGACCTGCTGCGCAGCGCCCGACCGGATCCCGGTCGGGCGCTGCGGCGCGTTCGGAGTGCTGCCTCCGGCGGATTTCATCAGCCCTCGGGCGCGCACCACGCCTTCCGCAGGCCCGGGAGGTAGGACCGCATGAACGCCTCGACACCGGCGTGGCGCCGGGCCAGGGCGTCCTTGCCCTCGACCTCGCTCAGGAGGTGGATGCTGAGCACCAGATGCGTGTATGGCCGCTCGGCCATCAACTCCTGTGGATGACCCGGCAGGGGCTTGCACTCCAGCCACACTTCCCCACCGTCGTCCGCCACGCCCGCGCTGACCACCTCGACACCGCCGCTCAGCGAGATGGGGCGGTAGTTCTTGTGGTCGTTGTACGCAGCCTCCTCCGTCTCGGCGCTGAACCCGGTGTCGCGCAGGATCTGCAGCTTGAGCGCCGCCGCGTCGTCGACGATCACCCGGCAGAGGTGGTAGCTGTAGTCGGTGGTCCGGTTCTGCCAGTACCTGGCGCTCTTCCCTTCGGGGAGCAGCGGCTTGAGGTCGGCCGCATCGGTCTTGATCCCGCACATCTGCCGGGGCAGGGAATAGTCCTGGCCCGGCTTGTCGCCCGAGCACGCGGTGACGAGGAGAGCGGCAGCGCCGAGGGCACCGAGGAGTCGGCGGTTCATGAGCCCTCACCTGTCAGGTCGTCAGCGGGAGTAAGACCGTACGGGCTCGCTGTCTTCCACAGTTCGGCGAGGGCAGGCACGGCCATAGCTGTCCCCCCGTGGTCCCTCGAATACCGGGTGCGCTGCCGCACCAACTTTCATACTAATCCGGGGAGTCCCGCCCTTCCCCAAAGCAACTGCTCCGGCCCAGCTGTCACGTTCGGCGGAGTGCGGTGTCCCGCTCAGGAGTGAACGCGGTGGTCCTCCGGTGGCTGGAAGGGGCCGTCGGCGGGGCGGACGGTGCCGGAGCGGCCGGAGTCGGGTGACGCGGTGGCTCGTGGCCAATGCTTTTTGCACGGCTGTGCATGTGCGACTTTCAGCCATGCACCCGATTAACTGGGACATATAGCTTTCGGGGTCTCGCAGGTCGGCCGGTGGGCTTCTGAGGCGCCGCCATGAGCACGGGAGAGAATCCTGCGCCAACGACTGAGCCGGCCGGCCGTGCAGCTGAGGTACCGCATGAGGAACGTCCGGAACATCCGGAACACCCCCGGCCGAGGGCGCGAGGGGCGCGGGACGCGTGCTCCGGTGGTGACCGCGGTCGTGGCGGTGGCCGCCGTCGCGGTGGGCGTCGCGGTGGCCGGGGGCGGGCCGGTGGAGCG
>NZ_JAAGMD010000220.1 GCF_010548465.1 Streptomyces sp. SID14436
CCACCGGCAGCAGCGCCCCGCCGATCCGGCCCGCCGCGTACCCGGCCGCGACGGCCAGCACGGCGAGCAGCATCCCCTCCGGACGCCCGCCCCGCGCGGCAGCCGTGATCAGCGGCCAGGCCGCGCAGGCGCCCAGCACCACCACCCCGGCCGCATCCGGACCCGTGCGTCTGACGCCGTCCGTCTCCGGACCGGCCGTGGACCTCTCCGTGGAACCCACCCCGCACCCACCCCGCACCCCGCACCGCGTCGCCCCCGACCTGTGACGGAACCCCGGCCGCCGGGGCCGCGGACCGCGGCACGACCAGGGCACCGGCACACCGTAACGGGTGGCGGACGCCCGTGGGGACGGTCGGGAACGGTCCCGCCGAAACGTCCCGGCACGGCCGGTGCCGACGGCCGTCCGGCTCTCCGGCCGGTGTCCGGCCCACCGGCTCCGCGCTGTCGGGGCCGAGGTCAGGCGCCGTAGACTCCCCGGGTGACCGTCACCGCAGCTCCCGTCGACGCGGCGGACCCCGTGCCGCCGCGGACGCCCAGGGCGCGCGACCGGTGGCTCGGGCGCGCCAGGCGCCTCGTGCCCGCCGCCGCGTCCGCCCTCTCCGGGTTCCTCCTCTACGTCAGCTTCCCGCCGCGCACCCTGTGGTGGCTGGCGCTGCCCGCCTTCGCCGTCCTCGGCTGGGTGCTGCGCGGCCGGAGCTGGAAGGCGGGGCTGGGCCTGGGCTACCTCTTCGGCCTGGGCTTCCTGCTGCCGCTGCTGGTGTGGACCGGGGTCGAGGTGGGGCCCGGACCGTGGATCGCCCTGGTGGTCATCGAGGCCGTCTTCGTCGCCCTCGTCGGTGCCGGCGTCGCCGCGGTGTCCCGGCTCCCGGCCTGGCCGCTGTGGGCCGCCGCCCTGTGGACGGCCGGCGAGGCGGCCCGCGCACGCGCCCCGTTCAACGGGTTCCCCTGGGGCAAGGTCGCCTTCGGACAGGCCGACGGCGTCTTCCTGCCGCTGGCCGCGCTGGGCGGCACGCCGGTGCTCGGCTTCGCGGTCGTCCTGTGCGGCTTCGGCCTGTACGAGACCGTGCGCGTGACCGCGGCGGCCCGGCGCGCGGGGACACTGCGGCGG
>NZ_JAAGMD010000243.1 GCF_010548465.1 Streptomyces sp. SID14436
GCCGCGCAGCTCGACGCCCTGCGCGGGGCGAACGACCTGGTGCGGTCGACGCGCGCGGACGTCGGGCGGGACCCGGCGCTGTATCCCACCGCGTACGGGCGCCTGGAGGCCGGCCTCGCCGCGCGGCACGGCAGCGGCGAGCGCGTTCCCGAGGTCCGCCCGGATGCGCTGGCGGACCTCGCCCGGACCGATGCCCTCGACACCCCGGCCTGGCGTGCTCACTACGTCTGCCTCTCCCTGGGCGGGACGGGCGGTACGTCGCCCTCCGGGGCCGCGGCGGTGCTGGACCGGGCGGGGATCCGGGCCGAGGCGGAGCGTGAGGCACTCGCCCTTCTGCGCCACCCGGCGGGCGAGGACGGTGACGACCCGCTGACCTCTCTCGCCACCAGAGCCGCGTTCGTGCAGACCCTCACATGTCTGGACCGCGGCGACGACGTACCCCGTGCCGCCCTGACCCGGCTCGCGGCGGACGCCGCACGGACCGCGGAGGCGGTACCGGTGCTCTACGCCGTCGAGGCGCTGCGCGGAGCCGGGGCCGAGGGCCGCGCCACACGGGCCCTGCGCGACGCCGACGGCGTTCTGAGGGGCGGCTGCGGGCGCGTCGAGCCCATGCAGCGGGCGGCGTTGACGCTGCTGCGGGGGAGGGTGACGGACGAGACACGCGCGTGTCTGCGGTCGGCGCTCGGTGACCGCGACACCCAGACCCGCTGGCTGGTCCGACGGGCCCTCGCCCTGGACCCGTCGTCGTCCTCCGCCCCGCGGAGCTCTTCCGGTGCTGCCGGGTCCCCCGTGCCGCCGCCCTCCCTGGCGGACGTCCGGCCGGACGGGCTGGTCGCCAAGTCACCGGCCCAGTTGGGCACACTCACGGCCACCTACCACGCGGCGCGCGCGCTCACCGCGGCCGGCCGGCAGGGTGACGTTCCGGGTTGGTTGACGAAGCGGCTGAAGGAACTGGGTTCCGACCCCCGGCTCGATCCGTCGGACCGGGTCCCGCTCGCCATGACGTGTCACCGGCTGGACCTGGCCTGCGGACCGCAGGACGAGCGGGGGCGGCGGGAAGCAGCGGGGCGGAAGGTCCCGGCCCGCCTGACGGCCGCGAACCAGCGTGGCTGGTACGGCGCCATGGCGGTCCGCGCCGAGTTCGCCTCGGGATGCCCCCGCACCTCGGTCGAACTCCCCGACGCCGGCTCCCGGACCCTCTCCCACCGGTCCCTGCGCGTGATCACGGTGCTCGCCGACGCGGGATGCGCCGCCCAGGCCGAACGGCTCACCCGGGGCACCGATCTGGTGGCCCAGGCACGCGAGTTGCTGCGCAAGGGGGAGCTGGTGTTCGCCTCCGCCGCCGTCCAGGCCGCGCTCGCCTCCGAGCAGACGGTGCCGCAGTCCCTGTGGGAGGAGATCCCCCGCCTCCTGGAACGGCACAGGGACGCCGCGCACCCGGACCTCTACGCCCCCGCTCCCGGCGGCACGGCCACCGCCGAGGCCACCCGGGCCGCCTACTACCTCCTGGCCTGAGCCGGACGACCGGCGTCCGCGACAGGCGCGTCCGAAGCCGTCACCGGCAGCCGGATCCGGCTCCGTCCCCACTCGAAGGGCCCTCACTCCATGGACACCCACCCGATGAACACCGCGTCCCCACCCGCCGTCGTGGCCGAGGGGCTGGCCTTCTCCTACGCGTCCGGCGGAGGGGTGCAGCGCGCGGACCTCACGCTCGGAGCGGGGACCATGACCGCCGTCGAGGGGCCCTCGGGCTCGGGGAAGAGCACGCTGCTGGCCCTCCTCGGCCTGATCCTGTCCCCCGCCGCCGGCTCGTTGCACATCGACGGTGCCGCCACCCACGCGCTGCCGGCCGCCGAGCGGGACCTCCTGCGCCGGCGCTCCATCGGCATCGTCCTGCAGGACCTGGGACTGCTGCCGTTCCTCAACGCCTGGGAGAACGTGGCCGCCGCCTTCGGGCCCCGTCTGGCCCGGCACCGCACCGCGGCCCGGGACCTGCTCGGCGGACCTCGGCATGGGCGAGCTCGTCGACTCCCCGGTCGCCGAGCTCTCCGGCGGGCAGCGGCAACGCGTCGCCGTCGCCCGGGCCGCGGTCAAGCAGCCGGTGCTGGTGCTCGCCGACGAGCCGACGTCCGGGCTCGACCCGGCGACCGCGCGCTCCCTACTGCGGTCCCTGCGGGCCTGTGCGGAGCGGGGCGCCGCTGTCCTCGTCGTCACGCACGACGCGGCCGTCACCGGGGCCTGCGACCGGCGTCATGTGCTGGACGACGGCGTGCTGTCGGCCGTGGACGCCCGGGCGGCGGGAACGCAGGGAGCGGTACGTGAAGGGGAGCCCGCATGAGCCGGTGGAGTCTGCACACCTGGAGGCGCGACGGGCGGTCGCTGCGCAGGTCGGTGCCCATGCTCACCGTGCTCGCCGCGCTGGTGACGCTGTCCGCCGGGGTGGCGGGCGGGGCCGCGGGCGCCGTCGAGCGGGATGTGCTGGCGTCGGGCGGTCTCACACAGATCGAGCTCTCCTCCTTCGAGGGCGACGCCTCGGTCCGGCCGCTCACCACCGCGGCACTCCGGGAGGCCGAACGCCTGGCGGGCGTCCGGCAGGTGGTCGCCGACTACTCCTCCGTGCTCTACGCCGAGGAGGAGGGGACGTACGACCTGACGAGCCGCACGCTGACACCGGGAGACGACGTGCCCGTCGTCGAGGGAGCGGTCCCCGGGGAGCTCGGTCCGAAGGACGTCGTGCTCCCGGCGACCGCCCAGGGCACCGACTTCGCGCCGCTGCTCGGCCGGACCGTCGCCTTCGGCCACACCCGGGCGACGGGGGACGGGGCCGGCACCACCGCGGTGATCGAGCTGAGGGTCGCCGCCCTGTACGACCCGAGCTGGCAGGCCGACGGCCCGGACGTGGCCTACCTGTCGGAGGACACGGCCGCCTTCCTGGCCGCCGCCCGGGCGGGACAGGACCGGGAGGTGTTCCGGGAGAAGGAGGGGGCGCGGTCCGCCGTCGTGGTGGTCGAGCACCAGAGGCGGGTGGCGGAGGTCGCCGACGCGCTCCGTGCGGAGGGGTTCTCGGCGTCCCCCGTGTCCGACCGGGTGCGCCGTCTGCCGGGGCTGTTCGGGGCGGCGGATCTCGCCGTGCGCGTCGGGATGGCGCTGCTGGCTCTGGCCGCCGTGGGGCTCGGCGCCGTCCGGGCCGCGGACAGTGCGCGGGCCCGGCTCGGGCAGTTCGCCGTGCTGCGGATCCTGGGGACCGGCAGGCCGGAGCTGCGGCGGATCCTGCTGGGTGAGGCGCTGCTGTCCGGTGGGGTGGCCGGGGTGGTCGGCGCGTGCGCCGGTGCGGCTTCCTCGGTGGCCCTGGCCGGTCCGCTGAGCGGGGTGCTCGGGCTGCCGATCTCCCTGGCCGACGCCCTGCCGGCGCCGCTGTGGGTCGGGTCGGCGCTGGTGCTTCCCGCTGCCGGGCTGGCCGCGGGCACCCTGCTCGGCAGCCGTGAGGTGCTGCGGCGGGACCCGTATCTCACGGCGCGCGCCCACGGTTGAGCCCGCGCCGCCCGGCATGTTCCCGGGGCGAGCCCGCTGCCCGGCATGCTCCCGGGGTTGAGCCCGCCGCCCTCGGGCCCTCGGGGCGGGGCCCCGTCGCCGTCGGGGCTCAGGATTCCGCCCGGTCCAGTTCCTCGTCGAGGGCGAGGGCGGCGTTGATGAGGGCGAGGTGGGTGAACGCCTGGGGGAAGTTGCCCAGTTGTTCTCCCGTGGGGCCGATCTCCTCCGCGAAGAGGCCGACGTGGTTGGCGTAGGTGAGCATCTTGTCGAAGGCGTAGCGGGCCTGGCCGGGGCGGCCGGCGCGGGCCAGGGCGTCGACGTAGAGGAAGCTGCACAGGGAGAAGGTGCCCTCGCTGCCGCGCAGGCCGTCGGGGGAGGCGGCGGGGTCGTAGCGGTAGACGAGGCTGTCGGAGACGAGTTCGCTCTCCATGGCGTCGAGGGTGGACAGCCAGCGCGGGTCGCGGGGGGCGACGAAGCCGACGGCGGGCATCAGCAGCAGGGAGGCGTCGAGGACGTCGGTGTCGTAGTGCTGGACGAAGGCCTGCCGGGCGGGGCTCCAGCCGCGGTCCATGATCTGGCGGAAGACGGCGTCGCGGGCCGTGGTCCAGGCGGCGACGTCGGCGGGGCGGGCCAGGTCGCGGGCGAGGCGGATGCCGCGGTCGAAGGCCGCCCAGCACATCAGGCGGCTGTAGGTGAAGTGCCGGCGCCCGCCGCGGGTCTCCCAGATGCCCTCGTCGGGGCGGTCCCAGTGGTCGGTGAGCCAGTCCAGGACGCCGGACAGGGCGAGCCAGCCGTCGTAGCCGGCCCCGTGGACGGGGGCCCGGCTGTTGGAGAGGGCGTGGATGGCCTCGCCGTAGATGTCGAGCTGGAGCTGGCCCGCGGCGCCGTTGCCGATGCGGACGGGGGCCGAGCCGCGGTAGCCCTCCAGGTGGTCGAGGGTCTGCTCGGTGAGGTGGGGGTCGCCGTCGACCCGGTACATGATCTGCAGGGGTTCACCGGTGACGGTGTGGTCCTGTTTGATGCGCTCGCCGAGCCAGAGGCGGAAGGCCTGGGCCTCGTCGGTGAAGCCGAGGCCGAGCAGGGCGTCCAGGGACAGGGAGGCGTCCCGCACCCAGGTGTAGCGGTAGTCCCAGTTCCGTTCGCCGCCGAGCTGTTCGGGCAGGCCCGCGGTGGCCGCGGCGACGGGGGCTCCGGTGGGGGCGTAGGTGAGCAGCTTGAGCGTGATGGCCGAGCGGTTGACGGTGTCCTGCCAGCGGCCCCGGTACTGGCCGCGGCGGATCCAGCGGTGCCAGAAGGACCAGGTGCCGTCGAAGTCGGCGCGGACGGACTCGGGGGTGGGCGCGGCGGGCGGCGCGGATCCGGCGGCGCAGACGGTGAGGATCGCGGCGGCCCGTTCGCCCTGGGTCAGTTCCACGGTGGCGCGGACGTCGTCGCCGTCGCGTTCCAGGGGGACGGGGCCGAGGACCTGGAGGTGGGCGTCGGTGCCGGGTCCGGCGAAGTGCGCGGCGGCGGCTTCCGGGCGCAGGTGGAGGCGGTGCGGGGCGCGGGCGTAGTCGAAGCGGGGGCGGCAGTCGAGGCGGAAGCGGACCCGGCCGCGGGTCACCCGCAGCACCCGGATCAGGCGGTGCCGGTCCGTCGCCGTCTCCGGCTGTTCGACGGGCATGAAGTCGACGACCTCGCCGACCCCGTCCGGGGTGAGGAAGCGGGTGACGAGCACGGCCGTGTCGGCGAGGTACAGCTGCCGGGTGGTCACTCCCGGTCCCTCGACGGTGAGCGCGAAGTGGCCGCCGCGGTCGTGGTCGAGGAGGGCGGCGAAGAGGCTGGGCGAGTCGAAGCGGGGGGCGCACCACCAGTCGACGACACCGTCGGAGGAGACCAGTGCCGCGGTCTGGAGGTCGCCCACCAGGCCGTGGTCGGCGATGGGAGGGTAGCGCCGCATGGAATCCGCCTTGTCGTGGCGCGGAAGGGCTCGTGGCCGGGGGGAGAGACGTGCGCGGGTCGCCTCGTGGGGCCCTCTGCGTTTACGTTCCTGGGTCACTCGGAGCCGCGGGGGCGCCTACGGGTCGTCCGGGTCACTCCGGGGGCGGGGCGGTCGGGACGGCGTTCGCCAGGGACCAGATGACGAAGAGGTTGATGGCCATCATGATCACCGACCAGACCGGCGCGTACGGCAGGAACAGGAACTGCGCCACCAGGCTCAGCGACGCCAGCGCGATGCCGGTGGCCCTGGCCCACTCCCGGCCCGTGAGGATGCCCCAGCCGACCACGGCGGCGACGATGCCGAGGACGAGCAGGATCCATCCCCAGCCGATGAGGCTGACCTCGTAGACGTAGTCGCCGATCCGGGCGTAGACGTCGTCCTCGACGATGGCGGCGATGCCCTGGAACATGGCGAGGACGCCGTTCAGCAGGAGCAGGACACCGGCGAAGGTCGTGCCCCCGGCGGCCCAGGCGGCGCCCTTGGGGGAGGCCGGCCGGTAGCCGCCCCCGGGCGGGCCGGAGTGTGGCTGTGCGGTCATGAGGCACCCCGTTTCTCTGGGGGCGGGTGGTACGGACACCGCCCGTCGGCCTCTTCGACCCTCCGCCCGGACGGCGTCGGCGACCACACGGGTTGCGCCGAACGGGTGCGGGGGACGTCGGGGCAGAGCAGCCGGGCGGAGGGACGGTCGTCAGCGGAGCCGGCTGGCGTCGGGGCGGTGCAGTGGGGAGGGCGTCAGCGGAGCCGGCCGTCGTCGGGGTCCCGGCCGGGCGTCGTCAGGCGGTGGTGGGCCGCGCGGGCGTGGGCGAGCCGGGAGACGGTCGTGCCGGCCAGGGCGGCGCCCAGCAGGCAGCCGAGCCAGGCGGTGTCACGCGGGCCGGTCCAGCTGAGGGCCCCCGCGGGCGGTATGGCGAAGCCGTTGAGGAACAGCCAGCACAGCAGGGCGGTGCCCGGTGCCGCGGTGAACCGGGCGCAGACGCCGAGGACGGCGGCCAGGACGGACAGGGCGGTCAGCGCGAGGGGCGGGCCGTGGGAGCCGGCGAGCAGGTTCGTCAGCGCCACCAGCAGGGGCGCACCGGCGAAGGCCCCGGCCCACACCAGCGGGGTCGCCACCGGCCGGGGCACCGGTCGGGGACCGGCGCTCAGGGTCACCCACTCGATCATGCCGACGTCCCCCTTCCCGGTCCGGTCCCGTGCCGGGACGGCCACCGGGGCGGTCGGCCGCCCGGGCGGCCGGAGCGTGAGTCCCGCTCCGATTTTCCCACCGCCCGGCCGCGGCGGGGGGTCGCACGCGGGCCGGTGGCTCGTTCCGTGCGCCCCCGAGGGTCCGGACGGAAGGAGACTCCGGCTTCCCCGGCCCGCGCGTCGCCGCGTCCCTCGGGGTCCTCGCACCCCTTACGTCCCTCGGGGTCCTCACCCGTACGGGTGGCCGAACCGCCGGCGGTCCGGCCTTCCGGCCGTTCACGGGGCGCCGAACCGCTGACGGCCCGGCCCTCCGGACGTTCACCCACCGGCGTGGACCGGTGCCGTCTCCTCGACCGGGGTGCCGGTGCTGCTCGGGCCGCCCGGAGTGCGCCCCGTGAGACGGCGGGCCAGCGGCTCGGTCCAGCGGGCGGCGAGCGGGCCGACGACGACCAGGATCAGGACGTACGCCGTGGCCAGCGGGCCGATGCGCGGCTCCGTGCCGACGGCGAGCCCGGCGATGACGATGGAGAACTCGCCGCGCGCCACCAGCGTGCCGCCGGCCCGCCAGCGTCCGGCCACCGAGACGCCCGCGCGGCGGGCCGCCCAGTAACCGGTGGCGATCTTGGTGAGCACGGTGACGACGGCCAGCGCGAGGGCCGGGACCAGCACGGGCGGGATGTTCGACGGGTCCGTGTGCAGGCCGAAGAAGACGAAGAACACCGCGGCGAACAGGTCCCGCAGGGGCGACAGCAGGTGGTGCGAGCCCTCGGCGACCTCCTTGGACAGCGCGATGCCGACGAGGAAGGCGCCGACGGCGGCCGAGACCTGGAGGTGCTGCGCGACGCCCGCGACCAGCAGCGTCAGCCCCAGCACGACCAGCAGCAGCATCTCGGGGTTGTCGGACGAGACGGCGCGGCTGACGATCCGCCCGTGGCGCAGGGCGATGTAGAGGACGGCGCCGACGGTGCCCAGGGAGATCAGCAGGGTGAGGCTGCCGCCCGCGAGGCTCACCCCGGCCAGCAGGGCGGTGAGGATCGGCAGGTAGACGGCCATGGCGAGGTCCTCGAGGACCAGCACGCCGAGGATCACGGGGGTTTCCCGGTTGCCGACCCGGCCGAGATCGCCGAGCACCTTGGCGATGACGCCCGAGGACGAGATCCACGTCACGCCGGCCAGGGCGATGGCACCCACCGGGCCCCAGCCGAGCAGCAGGGCGGCGACGGCGCCGGGCGCGGCGTTCAGGACGAAGTCGACCGCGCCGGAGGGGTACTGCGTCTTGAGGGTGGTGACGAGGTCGGAGGCGCTGTACTCCAGGCCCAGCATGAGCAGCAGCAGGATGACGCCGATCTCCGCACCGGTGGCGACGAACTCCTCACTGGCCTGCAGGGGCAGGATGCCGCCGTGGCCGAAGGCCAGTCCGGCGAGCAGGTACAGGGGTATGGGCGAGAAACCGACCCGTCCGGCGAGGCGGCCCAGCAGGCCGAGGGCGAGGATGATCGCGCCGAGTTCGATGAGCATGGCCGTGGTGTTGTGCACGGGCGTCTGTCCTCCGTGGGGTGGGTGCGGTGACGGCGTCTGTGCCCCGGGGCGGTGCCGGTCGCGTGCCGGTGGGGCCGGGTGGTGGCCGGTCGCGCCGGTCGGTGGATGGGCGGTCGGTCGGACGGGGCGTCACGGGGTCGCGGCGCGCGGAGGGAGCGCGGAGGGCCGGGGCCCGTCGGTCCTCGCGCGGACGGCTCGGAGAGCCGGGGGTCGCCGGGTCGCGGTCCTGTCGGGTGAGGGCGGGAGGAAACGGGGCGGTCCCGGGCCGGCCGGTTCCGCCGGTGGTGGTGGAGAGGGGTCAGCGCGGTGCGCGGCCGAGGGGGCGGCGCACGACGCTGCAGGTATCGGGGAGGCCGTCGCGGGCGGCGTTGTCGACACGTATGGGGATCACCCGACCCATGTCACGCCCCCTGCCCATGTCTCACCGGCGTGGCCGGTCTCACCGAACGCTGTCAGCCGGTCGTCGTCGACCGACCGGGTAGCGGCCGGTCGACGACGACCGGCCCCGCACCCACTGCCCCCGGCGCCGAAGACCCGGCGCTTCCGGAGGAACGCACTCAACGCTCGACGAACGAGCGGAACGCGGCTCAACGGAGCGTAAGCGCTTGGCAAAAATTTTAGCGCACCCCATATCGGGATACGCTAGGGCAAAGATTCACATATGCGAATGAATGGATCGCCGATCGTGTCGAATACCGGCGACATCACGTACCCGTGACCGCCGCTCCGAGCGGAGACCGGCGGGGAACCAGGAGGGGCCGACCGGGGGCCGACCACCCCGCCCGGGGCCCCGCCCCAGGGCCCCGCCACCGTGCCCGCGGCCGCCACCGGGCCCGCAGCGTTCACCGTGCCCCGCACCGGCCACCGCGTCCGCACCGGCCACCGCGTCCGCACCGGCCGCCGCCCCCGCGCCGTCAGCGGGAGGGGTGCCCCCGCTGCTCCGTCTCACCGTCGCGCCGGCGCGGAGGGTAGGGGTCGAAGAGCTGCACGCCGATGCCACTGAGCACCAGGCCCGCGGCGATGAGCAGGCCGTCCGGCATGATCAGGCCGGCGACCAGCAGGACCAGTCCGATGCCCAGTACCCACCAGGCTCGCTTGCGCCGGTACTCGCGCGGCAGCGCCGGGCGTCCGTCGGACAGTGAGCGGGCGAAGCGGGGGTCCTCCTGCTCGATGCGGGCCGCGAGATCGACGAGGCGCTTGTCATCGGACTGGGGCACGTCTCCTCCTTCCCGACACGGTGGCAGGCCGACGACACCCGGTCGCCACCTCTGAGAACCGCCGGGCGTCGGTCCCGCGACGCCGGGCGCAAGCTGAACGGCCGGCCCCCGGATCCGGGCCGGCGCAGGGGAGCGTGCCCGCCGGACGACCTGGTCGTCCGAGCTTCGGTGCGGGGGTACGGCGAAGCCGGGCTTCCCTTGAATTCAAGGGTCCCGTACAGGGGTCTTGGCCACCATTGGCTCCGGCCCTCATCTTCGTGGGGGTGCACCCTGCAGACCGCCCGGTGTCTGCATGCCGCGCCGGGGGAAAATGGGGACTGGTACGGATGGCGCACCGGTGGAACAGCGCTCACGCTGGGACGTGTCGGCCCGCGGCCGTGTCCCGCCGGTCCGCGGTCCGCGACGGCTTCCGTCGGACCTCCGACGCGCTGTCCGGCCCCGGCCGGCCGGGGAGACACCGGGAGCCTACGACAAGAGGCCCGCGGTGGGCAGGGCGAGGAGGCGGTAACGGGTGCCACTGTTCTGGCGGATCTTCCTGCTGAACGCGATCGTGCTGATCACCGCCACCGCACTGCTGCTCGGTCCGGTCACCGTCTCCACCCCGGTGCTGCTGACCGAGGCCGCGGTGCTCACGGTCGGACTGGCCGCCATGCTCGGTGCCAACGCCCTGCTGCTGCGGGTCGGCCTCGCCCCGCTGGACCGCCTCACCCGTGCCATGACCACCACCGACCTGCTCCGCCCCGGGCGCCGTCCCGAGGTCTCCGGGGGCGGGGAGATCGCCGAACTGATCAGCACGTACAACACGATGCTGGACCGGCTGGAGGACGAGCGCGCCACGAGCAGCGCCCGCGCCCTGTCCGCGCAGGAGGGCGAACGCCGCCGCATCGCCCAGGAGCTGCACGACGAGGTCGGGCAGAGCCTCACCGCCGTGCTGCTGCAGCTGAAGCGGGTCACCGACCACGCCCCCGAGGACCTGCGGCAGGAGCTGCGCCTGGTGCAGGAGACCACGCGCAGCAGCCTGGACGAGATCCGGCGCATCGCCCGCCGCCTGCGCCCCGGGGTGCTGGACGAGCTGGGCCTGGTCAGCGCCCTGAAGTCACTCGCCACCGAGTTCGGCGGGGAGGGCCTGAGCGTGCAGCACTGGCTCGACCCGGACCTGCCCGAGCTGGGCCCGGAGGCCGAACTGGTCCTCTACCGGGTCGCCCAGGAAGGGCTCACCAACGTGGTCCGCCACGCGCGCGCCCGGCGCGCCGGGATCGCCCTGCGGCGCATCCCCGGAGGCGTCGAGCTGTGGGTCCGCGACGACGGCCGCGGCATCGTCGACGCCGCCGAGGGCGCGGGCATCCGCGGGATGCGCGAACGCGCCCTGCTGATCGGCGCCGACCTGCACGTGGGCCCGGTCGCCGGCGGCGGCACCGAAGTACGCCTGACCGTCCCCGTCCCCGTACGGGGACCCGCACCGACGTGGACCCCCGTGATCGACGCCCCCGACCGGAAACACTGAACCCATGACCGACGAGGCCCCCGCCCCCACCCGCATCCTCCTCGCCGACGACCACGCGCTGGTCCGCCGAGGGGTTCGTCTCATTCTCGACGGCGAACCGGACCTGACGGTCGTCGCCGAGGCCGACGACGGCGCCGAAGCCGTCGAGCAGGCCCGCGCCCACCGGCCCGACCTGGCCATCCTCGACATCGCCATGCCCCGGCTGACCGGCCTCCAGGCGGCCCGCGAGCTCGCCCGCGTGGTGCCGGAGACGCGGATACTCATCCTGACCATGTACGACAACGAGCAGTTCTTCTTCGAGGCACTCGGGGCCGGCGCGTCCGGATACGTGCTCAAGTCCGTCGCCGACCGCGACCTCGTCGAGGCGTGCCGGGCCACCATGCGGGGTGAGCCGTTCCTCTACCCGGGCGCGGTCAACGCCCTCATCCGCAACTACCTGGATCTGACCCGGGACAGCGGGCACGTGCCGGCCAAAGCGATCACGGATCGGGAGGAGGAGATCCTGAAGCTGGTCGCCGAGGGGCACACCTCCCAGCAGATCGCCGACCTGCTGACGATCAGCCCCAAGACGGTGGAGCGGCACCGGGCGAACCTGCTGTCCAAGCTCGGCCTCAAAGACCGCCTGGAACTCACCCGGTACGCGATCCGGGTCGGACTGATCGAGCCCTGACGCCGGCCCGGGACCCCGTCGGGCGACGGTGACCGGTGGCCGGTGCCGTCCGCGCGGTTGCCAGACTGGCCCCGAGCCGCACCGCCCCGGCCCGGCCGACCCGCCCCGTCCTGGAGTACGCCGATGCCCCACCCGTACGTCCTGCTGTCCGCCGCCGTCTCCCTCGACGGCTACCTGGACGACACCGGCCCCGACCGGCTGCTGTTGTCCAGCCCGGCCGACTTCGACCGGGTCGACGAGGTACGGGCCTCGGTGGACGCGGTGCTCGTCGGAGCCGGCACCCTGCGCGCCGACAACCCGCGGCTGCTGGTCAACTCGCCCGAGCGGCGCGCCGCCCGGGTCGCCGAGGGCAGGCCCGAGTACCCGTTGAAGGTCACCGTCAGCGGTTCCGGCGACCTGGACCCGGCCGCCCGCTTCTGGCACACGGGCGGCGAGAAGCTCCTGTACACGACGGACCGGGGCGCCGAGCGCGCCCGCGCCCTCGGACTGGCCACCGACGTCGTCGCGCTCGGCGGGGAACTGGACTGGCGGCGCCTGCTGGAGCACCTGCACGACGTGCGGGGGGTGCGCCGGCTCATGGTGGAGGGCGGCGGCCTGATCCACACCCAACTCGTCACGCAGGGCCTCGCCGACGAACTCCAGCTGGTCGTCGCGCCGTTGTTCGTCGGCGACCCCGACGCGCCCCGCTTGTTCGGCCCCGGTTCCTACCCGGCCGGCCGGCTGCGGCTGCTGGAGACCCGGCAGATCGGCGACGTCGTCCTGATGCGCTACGAGCCCACCGCGCCGGGGACCGGCGCGACGGCCACCGCCGCCGACCGCCACTGGCTCGCCCTCGCCTGCGACCTGGCGTCCCGGTGCACGCCCTCGCGGACGGCGTTCAGTGTGGGCGCGGTGGTGGTCGCGGCCGACGGTACGGAACTGGCGCGCGGTCACTCCCGGGAGGGCGGCGACCCGGTGGCGCACGCGGAGGAGGTCGCTCTCGCCCGGACCGACCCCACGGACCCCCGGCTCGCCACCGCCACCGTGTACTCCAGCCTGGAACCCTGCGCCCGCCGAGCGTCCCGGCCCGCCTCCTGCTCCCGGCTCCTGCTGGACGCGGGGGTGCGGCGGGTGGTCACGGCGTGGCGGGAGCCCGACACCTTCGTCACGGACGCCGACGGCAGCGGGCTCCTGACGGCCGGGGGCGCCACCGTGGTCGTCGTGCCGGAGCTGGAGGACCGCGCCAAGGCGCCGAACGCCCACCTGACCGGGGGGTGAGGGCGGCCTCGGACCGGCCCGTCGACCGCACGAGCAGCACCGTTGAACCGGGGCCGGGGGAAAAGCGTGCGCGAAGCGCTCCCCGCATGCCGTACACTGGAATCACAACGACGCGGGGTGGAGCAGCTCGGTAGCTCGCTGGGCTCATAACCCAGAGGTCGCAGGTTCAAATCCTGTCCCCGCTACTGAAGGCCGAGGGCCGGAATCCGACAGGATTCCGGCCCTCGGTGCGTTCCGTCCCGCCGTGGCGCGCCGGAGTGCCGGAGTGCGGGAGGCTTCCTCCCCTCTCTTCCCTCCGCTTCTCGCGCCGGCGCGTGCGCCCCCTCGGCACGCTCACCCTCTGTGGTCACCCACCGTGTCCGCGCCGTCCCGCTGGGATAACAATTGACGTACCGTCAGAAAACGCGGCTGATTCGAGGCGGAGTCAACTCGCCCGTTTTCGCCTGCTCGTGGCGGGTAAGTCCGTACGGGATTCGTTAACGATCAAGAGGAACCGCTTGGAATCCGGCCCCCACGTCTATTAACGTTCGATAACGCAGCGCGGTCGTCCCAGCCGTCACACGAGTCGGCTCCGTGCGCACGCGCCGAATCCCGCAAGGGAACCGGGGAACCATCAACTTGGGGTGAATCGCGTGGATGCCCCCGTGGAGACACGGGCGGTATACGCGCGTAGGAGACCTTCCTGCTCCGAACCCGTCAGCTAACCCGGTAGGCGGAGAAGGAAGGAAAGGAGTACGCCCACGTGGCGTCGAACCGGCCTGCCCCCGAGGCCCCTCTCATGCCGAGCCAGCGCGACGGCGACACCTTCGTCTACGGCGGCGTCCGCGCCGACGAGGGCCCCTTCGAGGAGTGGAACCCCACCGCGGAGACCGTCCGCCCGGTGCGCGGCCGGCATCGCGTCAGCAAGCAGCGCGGCGGCGGACTCGCCCGCAGCTCCACCGTCCTGGGCGTCGGCGTCATAGCCGCGGTCGGCGCCGGCGGCATGGCCAGCGCCCAGACCGGCAAGCCGCCGGTCTCCATCTCCATGCCCGACCTCCCCAACGTGGGTTCCCTCATCTCCGACGAGGAAACGCCCGAGGGCTCCGCCACCCCGCTCAGCAGCATCGGCACCGCCGGCGCCGAAGCCGAGCAGGGCAACGCCGGCGAGGCACTGCGCAGCCGGATCATGGCGCAGGTCGAGCAGCAGCAGGACCAGGCCGAGAGCAAGGCCGCCGCCGCTGCCGTCGCCGCTGCCGAGAAGGAGGCCGCGGAGGCCGCCGCCAAGGCCGAGAAGGAGGCCAAGGCCAAGGCCGCCGAAGCGAAGCGGAAGGCCGAGGAAGAGGCGAAGAAGAAGGCCGAGGCCGAGCGCCTCGCCAAGCTGGCCACGCAGTACGCGCTGCCGACCTCCTCCTACACGCTCACCTCGACCTTCGGTCAGGCCGGCGCCTACTGGGCCTCCGGCCAGCACACCGGCCTCGACTTCGCCGCCCCCAGCGGCACGCTGATCAAGGCCGTCCACACCGGCACGATCACCTCCGCCGGCTGGGACGGCTCCTACGGCTACAAGACGGTGCTGACCCTCGACGACGGCACCGAGATCTGGTACGCCCACCAGTCCTCGATCAGCGTCAGCGTCGGCCAGAAGGTCACCACCGGCGAGGTCATCGGCCGGGTGGGCTCCACCGGCAACTCCACCGGCGCCCACCTGCACCTGGAGGTCCACCCCTCGGGCTCCGCCTCCGGCATCGACCCCCTGACCTGGCTGCGCAGCAAGGGCCTCAACCCGTAACGGACCGGGCCGCGGACCCTCCACCGGCAGTCCCGACGGCGCCCCCGGGCGTCCGGGCTGCCGGTCAGGTGTCTCCGGGGCCGTACGAGCCGTGCCACCCGGGCGCGTACCCGGGGTGCGGCGCGGCGGGGTGCACCGGCAGCACGTACGGGTGGCCGTAGCCGCCTCCGTACCCGAACCCGTACCCGTGGCCCACGGGCGGTGCGTGGCCGTGGGTGCCGGGCGGCGGGGCGGTCACGCGGAAGACGGGCGCGGTGATCCGGGCCGCGTGCTCCAGGGCCGGGCGGGCCCACTCCCGCCGCCGCCACAGCTCCTCCAGCAGGGCGCCCTCCCGGGCGACGAAGTCCGCCGGTGCGCGTCCCGCGCCGCCCCGGTGCCGCAGGAAGGCGAGCGACGTCGCGAACGCCTCGTACCGCGCCACCTCCCGGGCCGCGGCCCGGCCGCCGTGCCGCCGGGCGTACTGCCGGGCGAGGCGCCGGGCCCGCATCGAGCCGAGCACGAACGGTTCCACGGGGGTCAGCCACCCGGCGGCCACATAGGCGGGCAGCTCCGTGCGCACGGTGCGCAGTTCCCGCTGCCTGGTCCACACCACCAGCCACGTCAGCACCCCGAACAGCGGCACCATGAACACCGCGTAGACCGCGAAGAAGCCGTACTCGCCGAGGTTCGAGGAGCCGTTCCACAGCGCGTGCAGGCCCATCGCCAGCACCAGCCCGGTCAGCGGGAGCAGCACGCGCCGCACCCGGCGGCCCTCGCCGGACAGGGCGGCGAGGCCGAAGCCGATGCCGGTGAGCACGGTGAACAGGGGGTGCGCGAACGGCGACATCACGGCGCGGACGAAGAAGGTGGCCGCGGTGAGGGAGGCCAGGCCGCTGTCCCCGGTCAGCCGGTCGGTGCCGAACGCGTTGCCGAGGTAGAGGATGTTCTCGGTGAACGCGAACCCGGTGGCGGAGACCCCGGCGATCACCACGCCGTCGAGGATGCCGCCGACGTCGCGTCTGCGGAAGAGGAAGACGAGGAGGACGGCGGCGGCCTTTGCGCTCTCCTCCACCACCGGGGCTATGACGGTCGCACCGAGGGTGTCCGCCCGGGTCGGGTCGGCGGTGGCGGTGGCGATCCAGCGGGTGGCGAAGCTGTTCGCGACGATCGCCATCAGGGCGGCGGCGCAGGCACCCCAGGCGAACGCGAAGACGAGGTTGGTCCAGGGGCCGGGCGCCACCCGGTCCAGCCAGCGGAACGCGGCCAGGAGCAGCGGCACCGGCAGGACGGCGAGGCCCAGCCCGACGAGGAAGCCCTCCGTGCCGGTCTGCTCGCGGACCAGGGCCAGGATCACCAGGCCCGACAGGGCGAGCAGCGCGGCCGGTCCGCCGTACCGCATCCAGGGCCGCTGCCACCAGTGCGCGTGCCGCCGGGTGCCTCCCGCCGGTCCACCGGGCGGGGGCGCCGTGCCGGCGGGGGCCGGGTGGGGAAGCGGCGGAGGACTGGTGGCCACGACATCGACCCTAACGAGACGGGGGTGCCGCCCGCAGGTGCGCGGGGCGGCTCAGGCGCCGGTGGGACGCCGGTCGTCGTGCGGTACGCGGCGGAAGAGCAGGTCGTTCACGACATGACCCTTGTCCAGTCCCTGGCTCTCGAAACGGGTCAGGGGGCGGAACGCGGGCCGGGGCGCGAAACCGCCGTCCTCCCGGGTGTTCTCGAAGTCGGGGTGCGCGGTCAGCACCTCCAGCATGTGCTCGGCGTACGGCACCCAGTCGGTGGCGCAGTGCACCACCGCGCCCGGCTTGAGGCGGGTCGCGGCCAGCGAGAGGAACTCCGGCTGGATCAGGCGCCGCTTGTGGTGCCGCTTCTTCGGCCAGGGGTCGGGGAAGTAGACGCGCAGCCCGTCCAGCGAGTCGGCGGCGAGCATCTCGCGCAGCAGGATGATCGCGTCGCCGTTGCCGACCCGGACGTTGTCCAGGCCCAGCTGCTCGGCGAGGCCCAGCAGATGACCCTGGCCGGGGGTGTGCACGTCCACGGCGAGGATGTTGGTGCCGGGGTCGGCGGCGGCCATCCGGGCCGTGGCCTCGCCCATGCCGAAGCCGATCTCCAGGACGACGGGACGGTCGTTGCCGAAGAACTCCGCGAGATCGAGGAGGCGGCGGCCGTCGATGTCGAAGCCCCACCGGGGCCACAGGCGCTGCAGGGCGTCCGCCTGCCCGGCCGTCACCCGGCTGCGGCGCGGCTGGAAGCTGCGGATCCGCCGCTCGAAGTGCGACCCGGCGGGGTCGGCCTTGGGACCGTCCGGGAAGCGTGGTTCGCCCTTGGCGCGGGTGTGCCGGATCGACACCCCGGCGCGGTGCGGGGCGTCCTGACCGGCGGCGGGCCGGGGTGCTTCGGGGGTGTTCACGGAGTCAGACACAGTGCTGTCGAGTCTACGGCGGACCCGGCGGGGACCGGGTCACCCGGCGGCCGGGGCCCTGGTCACCGGGGTGCGGGGTGTCGGGGGCCCGCCCGCTGCCGACGCCGGCGCCGCCGGGTGTCCGCGCCGGAGCCACGCCTCAGCGGGCCCCCTCCGCCAGC
>NZ_JAAGMD010000273.1 GCF_010548465.1 Streptomyces sp. SID14436
GCCCGGGCGGCGGTGGCGGCGGTCGGCGTGCCTCCAGATCCGGCGGCGGGGGCGGCCGTACCGGATCCCGGGTGCCGCTGCTGGCCGCTGTCGGCGTCGGCATCGCCGTCCTCGGTGTCGGCGCGGGCGCGCTGCTCGGCGGCGGGGGCGACAGCGACGACAAGGGCGGCGACAACCAGCCGGTCTCCGCCACCGCCCCCTCGAGCGCCCCGCCGTCCCCCACGCCGAGCGTCGACCCGGCACGGGAGCAGGCGGTCGAGCTGGACAAGCTGCTCGCGCACAGCGGCGAGAGCCGGACCACCGTGATCAACGCGGTCAACGACGTGAAGTCCTGCAAGGACCTGGCCAAGGCGGCCAAGGACCTGCGGGACGCGGCCGGGCAGCGCAACCAGCTGGTCACCGACCTCTCCGAGCTGTCCGTCGACAAGCTGCCCGACCACCAGGCGCTGACCACCGCGCTCACCAAGGCCTGGCGGGCGTCCGAGGCGGCCGACAACCACTACGCGGCCTGGGCCGACCAGACGGCCGGCAAGCGGGGCTGCAAGAAGGGCCAGGCCCGCACCACCGGGCAGACCCGGGCCGGCAACCGGGCCAGCGGCACCGCGACCGTCGAGAAGGGCAAGGCCGCCCGGCTGTGGAACGCGATCGCCAAGCAGTACGGCCTCACGGAGCGCCAGCCGACCCAGCTGTGACCGGCGCGGGCGGCCGCACCCCGCGCCACGGCGGCGGGCGCGGGGGAGCTCCCCCTGACCGGACCCCTGGCCGAATCCCCGCCGGACCCCTCGGCCGACCCCCATGCGGCCCCCGCCGGACCCGTCGCCGCCCGGCAACGGGACAGGCGGCTCCCGCCCGCGCCCGCCCCGGCGGCACGTCACAGCCCCGCCTCCAGCAGCGTCCGCGTCACGTCGGTGAAGCCCTCCCGGGCCGACACCAGCCGCCCGTCCCGGACCACCTGCAGCGACACCTGCGCGTTGGCCAGCCTGGGGTAGCCGACCGCGGCCAGCCTGCCCTGGAAGGGCCAGCTCAGGGTGGGAGTGAGGCCGCCGGTGGTGACCTCCAGGCCGTTCCGCAGGGCGTCGTGCACCGTGCGGGCGCTCACCTCCCCGCCGCCGAGCGACTCGACCGCCTGCCGCAGCACCGTGTACGCGATCCACGTCGTCTGCACCCCCGCGTCGCCCGGGTCGATGCGGTTGTCGCCGAACGCGGCCTCCTCGACGACCTCCCTCAGGGGCGCCCAGCGCGCGTCACCGGCGTGCGGGTACCAGCCGGTGACGAACGACCCCTCGTAGGGCCCGGACGCCCCGCCGGACGCGTCGACGGTGCTCTGGTCGACGCTGCCCAGCACGGTCCCGGTGCGCACCTCGGGGAACGCCCGGCGGGCCCGGCGGAAGGAGTCCATGAAGGTGCGGGTGCCGTCGCCCAGCGCGGGCACCACGCACCCCGGCCGGCCGGTTCCGGCGGTGGCCCCCTCCAGGGCGTGGCGCACCTCGTCGCCGTAGGAAGTGGCGTCCTCCGGTGCCCGCCGGTCCTCGGTCGGGGCGTGGCCGCCCGCCCGGAGGCCCGAGTCGAGCAGGGCCGGCAGCCGGTCGCCGGCGATCGTGTCGGGCCGGACGAGGGCGACCGGCCCGCACCGGTCGGCGAGGGTGCGGCCGAGCCCGGCCAGCAGCGTGGGCAGGCCGCCGTTGACGGGGTAGGACAGCGGGCTGGTGAACTCGTCGTCGGTGAGGCCGTAGCCGCCGATGTAGGGAATGCCGGCGCCCTCCAGGGTGGTCAGGAAGGCGTCCGTGTGCTGGCTGTAGGAGCCGACGACGGCGACCGCGTCCTCCTCGACCGCGCGCCGGGCGCACCGTGCCGCGGTGACGCTGTCGTTGCGTTCGTTGCAGGTCAGCACCCTGAGCGGGCGGCCGTCGAGGCCGCCGCGCTCGTTGACCCAGCGGGCGTAGGCCCGGGCGAAGGCGGGCATGCCGGGCTTGTCGGTGGCGCCGGTCCTCTCCGGTGCCCAGGTCATGACGGTGATCGGGTCGTCCCCGGAGGCCCCCGTGGCACCGGGGACGACCCCGCAGCCCGCGACGAGCGCCGCGCACAGCGCGAGTGCCCCGGTGGCCGGCGCGCCGGCTCTGACGCGCCGGGGGAGGAGACGGGAGAGGACGCTGCTGCGGATGGGTCGCCTGCCGGTCATGGCCCCGCACGATTCCCTCACCCCGCCAACCCGGCGGTGACGCTTGGTCGACGCCCGGTGACGCGGAGGTGAATTACGGGGGCAGGTGCCGGGCGTGGAGGGCGGAAACGTACGATCGACGACCGTGCAGGGTTCGGAGAACACTTCCCGTCGCGGCCGTCGCTCGTCCACCATGGGCGGCATGCCACTCAACGACATGCCGTGGTGGCGCTGGCGCAGCAATGTGCGCTCCGCGCTGCACATGCTCTCCGACCCCGGGTTCCAGCGGGACGTCTGGCTGGCCGGGGTGGACGGCTACGGGGACGTCACCGACGCGGTCTACCGGCTGGTCGAGGACACCTGGCTGGACAACTGGTCCGCCGAGAAGTACGTGGGCACGATCTTCCGCGACTCCCAGGAGGCGGCGCTCGTCGACACGGCGGTGCTGCGGGTGCTGCGGATCATGCACCAGGTGGGTCCGGACGCGCCCGTCACCGCCTACCTGGAGCACCCGGGCTGGCCGGAGGCCGTCCGGGCGGCGCGGGACGCGCACGTGCGGATGGCGGCGAGCGACGGCGAGGACCCCGACACCCCGCCCAGCACCCTCGAGGTGCTGCACATCCTGACGCGGTCCGCGTAGCGGAACGGCCCGTCGGCCGGGCGCCGTCGTATGGGACCCTTGCCCGCATGAGCGAGCAGTCCACCCGAGCCGGGGCCCCGGCCGACCAGTACGTCCTCACCCTGTTCTGCCCCGACAAGCAGGGCATCGTGCACGCCGTGTCGAGCTACCTGTTCATGACCGGCTGCAACATCGAGGACAGCCAGCAGTTCGGCGACCACGACACGGGACTGTTCTTCATGCGGGTCCACTTCTCCGCCGAGGCCCCGGTGACGGTGGACAAGCTGCGGGCCAGCTTCGCGGCCATCGGTGACGCCTTCCAGATGGACTGGCAGATCAACCGGGCCGACGAGAAGATGCGCATCCTGCTGATGGTGAGCCGCTTCGGGCACTGCCTGAACGACCTGCTGTTCCGGGCGCGGACCGGGGCGCTGCCGGTGGAGATCGCCGGAGTGGTCTCCAACCACACCGACTTCGCCGAGCTGGTGGCTTCGTACAACATCCCCTTCCACCACATCCCGGTGACGAAGGACACCAAGCCCGAGGCCGAGGCGAAGCTGCTGGAGATCGTCCGCGAGGAGCGGGTCGAACTGGTCGTGCTCGCCCGCTACATGCAGGTGCTGTCGGACGACCTGTGCAAGCAGCTCTCCGGGCGGATCATCAACATCCACCACTCCTTCCTCCCGAGCTTCAAGGGCGCCAAGCCGTACCACCAGGCCCACGCCCGGGGCGTGAAGCTGATCGGCGCCACCGCGCACTACGTCACCGCCGACCTCGACGAGGGTCCGATCATCGAGCAGGAGGTCGAGCGGGTGGGCCACGACGTCTCCCCCGACCAGCTGGTCGCCATCGGCCGTGACGTCGAGTGCCAGGCCCTGGCCCGCGCGGTCAAGTGGCACGCGGAGCGCCGGATCCTGCTCAACGGGCGCCGCACGGTCGTCTTCGCCTAGACACCGGCCGCCCGGACACCGGCCGGCCCGGCGCTCACCGTCGGCGGGCCGGTCACATGCGGCTCAGGCTGGCCGCCGCGTACAGCACGTCCCGGATCGCCTCCCGGTCCCCGACCTGCCCGGCCGCCGCCTCCTGCGGGGTGACGTGTCCGGCGGCCAGGCGGCAGAACTCCGCGCCGTCGAGGGCGACGTGCGCCACCTCGTGCTCGGCGGAGCCCTTCGCGGCCGGGGAGTCGAGCGGGATCAGCCACTCCCCGCCGCCGGAGCCCTCGATCTCCAGCCGCAGGCTGCGCCCCGGTTCACCGGCGGCGACCAGGTGCCGTCCGACGGGGGCGGCCAGCCCGGAGCGGCGGCGCGCCTCCAGCACGCTGGGCAGCATCCGGGCGGCCAGGTCGACCATGCGGTGCAGGTGCCGTCCGGTGGGCGGGTCGTAGGGGTAGTCGACGGCCTCCGCGATGTCCTCCGCGTGCACCCAGCACTCGAAGGCGCGGTCCAGCATGGCGTCGTGCAGGGGCAGTTCGAAGTCGCCGTAGGGCACCGGAAGGCCGCCGGTCCGGCCCCCGGTGAAGGACACGGTCCGCACCAGGTTGTGGGTCTGTTCCCGCCAGGGTGCCCGCACCGAGCGGGTGTGCGGGACGTGGGCCGCCCGCCAGTACGCCTCGGTGCGCGAGGCCGGGGTGGGCCGCTCGGCCGCGACCTCGCCGAGCGGGTCGTCGAGGCCGAGGGCGACGGCGACCATCCCGTCGACGGTCAGCAGGTGCGCGATCACGCCGGCCACCGTGGTCCGGCGGGTGGTCGCCTCGTCGGCCCGGTACCAGCGCAGCCGGACCGGGGCGTGCCACTCGGCGTCGCCGAAGTCCTGGAGCAGCGCGTCCAGCCGCGCGGTCTCGGCGTCGTAGGCGGCGGCCCAGTCGGGGACCGGGATGCGCGGCGGGCGGCGTTCCAGGCAGGAGTCGAGGACGCGGGTGCGCAGGCCGGGGTCGAGGTCGAGGCTCTCGGGGCGCTGGAGCAGGCCGACCGCCTCGCGCAGCCGCAGGGCCTCGTCGGCGCAGGACCCGCACTCGCCCAGGTGGTCCTCGACGGCCGCCGCCTCCTCCGGGGCGCAGGCGGCCAGCGCCCAGGCGCCCAGCAGGGAGGTCAGCACCCGGTGGTCCAGGACCGCCGGGGCCG
>NZ_JAAGMD010000302.1 GCF_010548465.1 Streptomyces sp. SID14436
CCCACCGGCCCGGACACCTCCGGTGCCGGCCGGCACCGCGGTGCCCGGGCGCGGCCCGGGTCGGCGCGGCGCCGGCTGCTGGTCACGTCGGCGGTGGTCGTCAGCGCCGTCCTGGTCGCGCTGCTCGCCCTGCGGAACGCCTCCGGACCGCCGGACGCCTCGGCCAAGGACGAGTGCCGTCCCACCGACCTGCTGGAGCCGCCGTGCGGCGCCTGGTTCGGCGCGTTCGTGCCGCACGAACGGCACGACCTCGCGCAGAAGGTGGCGGCCTACGAGAAGCGCGTGGGCCGCAAGCTGGACATCGTGTACACGTACCACGACATGTCGCTGCCCGAAGGGACCCGTCGGGAGGGGCAGTTGCTCAGCCCGGAGGAGCAGGCGGTCGGCGCGGACCGGATGCTGCTGCTGTCCTGGGAGAGCAAGTGGTGGGGCGGCACGAAGCAGCAGCAGCCCACGTGGAAGCAGATCGCGTCCGGGCAGCTGGACGACACCGTCATCGACGTCCAGGCCCGGCGCGTCAAGGAGTACGGGGAGCACACCGGGAAGAAGGTCTTCCTCTCCTTCGACCTGGAGATGGACACCCGCACCCCGGCCAACGGCACCCCGGCGGAGTACGTGGCGGCGTACCGGCACATCCACGACCGGTTCCGGGAGCTGGGCGTCGACAACGTCGTGTGGACCTGGATCATCACCGGCTACCTCGGTCACGCCGACCTGTTCGAGCGGATGTACCCGGGCGACGCGTACGTCGACTGGATCGGCTACAACCAGTACAACTACTACCGCTGCCACAGGACGGAGTGGCTCGGCTTCGCGCAGACGCAGCGGGCCACGCACGAGTGGGTGCGGGCGAACATCTCCGACGAGAAGCCGCTCATGCTCTCCGAGTTCGGCACGGCCGCCGACGCGGACCGCCCGGACCGTCAGGCCGAGTGGTACGCCGAGGTGCCCGGCGTGCTGAAGGACCTGGACGGCGTCAAGGCGGCCCTGCAGTGGAACCACCGGGACCCCGGGCCGCACTGCAACCTCGCCGTGGCGGGCGACGCGGCGTGGGACAGCCTGCGCGAGGCGGTGGCCGACCCGTACCTGAACCAGCCGCTGAAGTGACCCGAAACCAGCCGCTGAAGTGACCCGACGGCGGGCCGGCACGGGCTGCGGCCCGCCGTACGCGGCACAGGTCCCGCAGCACCCCCCCTGATCAGCCGGCGAACTCCGGGCCGCGCACCGCCGCCCGGGCCCGGCGGTACCAGCGCCAGCCGACCGTCTTCGGGCCGTCCCGGTAGGGGGCGACCCGCGCGCCCCTGCCCGCCAGCCAGTCCTCCACGTCGGCGAGGGTGTGGGTGCGGCGGACGATGAGCCGGGAGATGCGGTACGGCTCGTCCCGGACGGAGCTGAGCGCGTGCCGCACCGCGGTGGCCGTCTCGTACCCGGCACGGGCCGTCATGGCCCGCACCCGGGGGCTGTTGTAGCCGTGCGGGTAGGCGAGGTGGGGCACCGGGTGCCCGAGGGTGTCCTCCAGGACGGCCTTGGAGTCGGCCAGTTCGGCACGGAGCCGGCGGGCGGTCAGGGTGTCCAGCTGGGCGTGGGTGACGGTGTGGCTGCCCACCTCCATGCCCGCGTCCTCCAGGCCGGCCACCTGGTCCAGGCCCATCATCGGGCCGGGCGGCAGCAGACTCCGGCCACCGGGTGCCAGGGCGCCGGTGGTGAGGTACGCGGTGGCGGGCAGGGCGCGCGCGGCGAGGGCCTCGGCGGTGGGACCGGGCAGGTCGGCGAACCCGTCGTCGAAGGTGAGCAGCACCGGCCGGGGCGGCAGCGGCGCCCGCCCGGCGAGATGGCCGGCGAGGGCGCTGATGGTGACGGGGGTGCGGCCGCTGTCCACGACGGCGTTGAGATGGGCCGCGAACTGCCGTGGGGTGACGGTGAACTCGGCGATCCAGTCCGGCGGGTCGTCCATCACGGCGTGGTAGAGGAACACCGGGACGGCCGGGCCCCCGCCCGGTGCCGGCTCCCCGGCCGCGCCGTCCCCCGGCCGGGGTTCTCCGTCCGTGCCGCCCGGCTCGCGTGGTGCTGTCGTCATGGCGTCTCCCTCCCGCTGTCCGCGTCCGGCCGCCGGTACCCGGCGTCCCGCAGGGCGCGGCGGGCGCGCAGGTAGCCGACCGGTCCGTAGAGCATGCCCCGGCGCTGCAGCCGGGAGAGCCGGCGGGGCCAGGGATGCGTGCGGGTGTCGTGGCCGCCGGGGGTGCCCCCGCCGTCGGTGTCGCGCACGGCGGTCAGGGAGCGGGCGTGGGCCAGCCCGCCCGGCAGCCGGGCGAGGAACGCGGGCAGCAGCGCGGGGCGGTCGACGAGGACCGCGGTGAGGTAGGCGGTGAGCCCGGCACCGTAGCCGTACGCCTGGGTCTCCAGGTCGGCCCAGGTCTCCCGGTGGTGGTGCCACACGAGGGCGTACGGCGTGTACCGCAGGCGGTGCCCCTGGGCGAGGACGCGGACGAAGCCGTACAGGTCGTCGCCGCCGCGGGCGGGGGTCCCGGCACCGGTGGCCGGGTCGAAGCCGCCCACCGCGCGCAGCACGCCGGTGCGGAAGGCCATGTTCGCGCCCGAGCCGAACCGGCCCGCGGTGAACGGGAACAGCGGCTCGTCGCGCGGCGGCCGCCGCGGGTCGTACGTCGTCGGGGTGAAGCCCTTCGCGAAGCCGCCGTGGCTCTCCAGCAGGACCTGGGCCGGGGTCCGCAGCCGGGCGGGCAGGATCAGGCCGGTGACGCAGCCGAGCCGGGGGTCGGCGGCGAAGGGCGCGGTCAGCTCGGTCAGCCAGCGGGGGTCGGCGACCACGTCGTCGTCGGTGAAGGCGACGACCTCGCCCCGGGCCCCGGCGAGCCCCGCGTTGTGGGCGACCGCGAGCCCCGGGACCGGCTCGCGCAGGTAGCGCACGCGCTCCCCGTACTTGCGGTGCACCAGGTCGTGCGTCTCGTCGGTCACGGGTGCGTTGTCGACGACGACGACCTCGAACCGCGGGTGGTCCTGGGCGAGCAGGGAGTCGAGGGCCCGGGCGAGCTGCCCGGCCCGCTCCTGGGTGGCCACGACGACCGTCGTGAACGGCGGCGCCCCCGGACCGGCCCCGGCCCCCGGACCGGCCCCGGCCCCCGGCGCC
>NZ_JAAGMD010000334.1 GCF_010548465.1 Streptomyces sp. SID14436
CGCCCGGGCGCGCGGGGCCTAACGGCCGCCGAAGAGCGTGCGGCGCAGCCGGCGCAGCGGCGCGAAGAGCGAGACGCGGCTGGTGCGGGCCCGGACACCGCGGGCACCGCGGTCGTGCGCGGGGTCACGCGCGGTGAGCTCACGCATCAGTGACGTCGCCTCGGCCGTCTCCCGCTGGGGGACCGCCGGTCCCGACAGCACCGCGAGATGGCGGTCGAGGCGCGAACTGGTCGCGCTGCTCCCGCAGGTGATCGCAGGGACCCTGGCCCTGCTGCGCACTGTTATCTGTTCCATGTCACTCCCCACCCGTACGAGTCCACCCGGCCCGGGCAGGGTAACCCTATCGCCCCGTACCGGCACACGTGTATCGCGCCCACGGGATTCACCTTCCCCGCAAGGGGGTTGACGAACACTCGGCGATTACTCTCCGAATCCGACCGTTTTCAGGGCGAGTTGGACGATGGGCTGCGCAGTGGGTTGCGGAGAGCCTCCGTCCGGTTCGACGGTTACGGCGAGTGACGTCGCGGAGGTCTCCAGATCGGAGGCGACCAGGGGCGTGTCGCCTTCGAAGAGGCCCAGCGAGCGCGGTGGTGCGCCGGGGCGCATGAGCCAGAGCTGACGCACACGTCCGTTCGGCGGGTCGTCGTAGCCGCCGAGGGTGACGACCGCGCTCGCCGTCGATGCGGAGGCGATCACTCCGATCGTGCCGCCGTCCGCGTCGCGTCCGCTGCCCACGCGCGCGTCCGGAGCCGACAGGACGTGGGCGATCTCACGTGACCGGTCGCGTTCCGCGGCCAGTTCGTCCTGGGTGCGGTTCGCCTGGACGGCGAACAGCGAGGCGACGACCAGCGCCGCCGCGGCGGTCGCCGTGGCGAACGGCACGAACAGCGGCACCCGGCGGCGACCGCGGTCGCGCGGCGGGGGGCCGGCGCCCCACACGTGCGGC
>NZ_JAAGMD010000353.1 GCF_010548465.1 Streptomyces sp. SID14436
GCACGCGGGCGCGGCGGTCGTGCAGGTGCACAGCCTGGCCGACCCGACCCTGGTCGCCGACGCGGCGTCCCTGTGGGCGGGCGAGGCCGAGGGCGCCTTCGGACCGCGGGCCCGGGTGGACGCCGCCCTCGCCGTCCGCCGCGCGGCCCGCGTCTGGCCGCCGCTGGACCGGCTGTCCGACCAGGACGTCCCCGACGTACTGGCCCTGTCCGAGGACGAGTTGACCGACCTGCTGGGAGTCGCCGCGACCCGGCTCGCCGCGGCCGGAGTCGCCGTGCACTGGCCCCGCGACCTCGCCCAGGACCTCACCGCCACGGCCGTCGTCCGCCCGGCCCCCGGCTCCGCGACCGACGGCAGCGCCTTCCTGGAGAGCGAACACCTGCTGACCTTCGGCTGGCAGGTCGCGCTGCGCGGCGACCCGCTCACCGAGGCCGAGATGGACGCCCTGGCCGAGGCCCACCGCCCGGTGGTGCGGCTGCGCGACCAGTGGGTGCTCGTCGACCCCGCCCTCGTCCGCAAGGCCCGCAAACGGGATCTGGGCCTGCTCGACCCGGTCGACGCCCTCTCCGTCGCCCTCACCGGCAGCGCCGAGGTCGACGGCGAGACCGTCGAAGCCGTCCCGGCCGGCGCGCTCGCCGTCCTCCGCGACCGCCTGACCGCGGGCGTCCGCCCCGCCGCACCCCCGCCCGGCCTCGCCGCCACCCTGCGCGACTACCAACTGCGGGGCCTGGCCTGGCTGGACCTCATGACCTCCCTCGGCCTCGGCGGCTGCCTGGCCGACGACATGGGCCTCGGCAAGACCGTCACCCTCATCGCCCTCCACCTGAAGCGGGCCCGCAGCGAGCCCACCCTCGTCGTCTGCCCGGCCTCCCTCCTCGGCAACTGGCAGCGCGAGATCACCCGGTTCGCGCCCGGCGTCCCCGTCCGGCGCTTCCACGGCCCCGACCGCAGCCTGGACGGCCTGGCCGGCGGCTTCGTCCTCACCACCTACGGCACCATGCGCTCGGCCGCCCCCGCCCTGGCCGAGCGGAGCTGGGGCATGGTCGTCGCCGACGAGGCACAGCACGTCAAGAACCCGCACTCGGCCACCGCCAAGGCCCTGCGCACCATCCCGGCGCCCGCCCGCGTCGCCCTGACCGGCACCCCCGTCGAGAACAACCTCTCCGAACTGTGGGCTCTGCTCGACTGGACGACCCCCGGCCTCCTCGGCCCCCTCAAGTCCTTCCGCGCCCGCCAAGCGCGCGCCGTGGAGAGCGGCGAGGACGACGAGGCCGCCCAGCGGCTGGCCCGCCTGGTGCGCCCCTTCCTGCTGCGGCGCAAGAAGTCCGACCCGGGCATCGTGCCCGAACTCCCGCCCAAGACCGAGACCGACCACCCCGTGCCCCTCACCCGCGAACAGGCCGCGCTGTACGAGGCGGTGGTGCGCGAGTCGATGCTCGCCATCGAGACCGCCCGGGGCATGGGGCGCCGCGGCCTGGTGCTGAAGCTGCTGACCTCGCTCAAACAGATCTGCGACCACCCGGCCCTGTACCTCAAGGAGGACCACACGGCGGCGGACGACGGCCGGCTCGCCCAGCGGTCGGGCAAACTGGCCCTGCTGGACGAGCTGTTGGACACCGTCCTCGCGGAGGACGGCTCGGCCCTGGTGTTCACCCAGTACGTCGGGATGGCCCGCCTGATCACCAGGCACCTCACCGGGCGCGCGGTGCCCGTCGAACTCCTCCACGGCGGTACGCCGGTGGCCGAGCGCGAGCGGATGGTGGACCGCTTCCAGAGCGGAGCCACCCCCGTCCTCGTCCTCTCGCTGAAGGCGGCCGGCACCGGCCTGAACCTCACCCGGGCGGGCCACGTCGTCCACGTCGACCGCTGGTGGAACCCGGCCGTCGAGGAACAGGCCACCGACCGCGCCTACCGCATCGGCCAGACCCAGCCCGTCCAGGTGCACCGCCTGGTCACGGAGGGCACGGTGGAGGACCGCATCGCCGAGATGCTGGAGGCCAAGCGCGCCCTCGCCGACGCGATCCTCGGCTCCGGGGAGTCCGCGCTGACCGAACTGACCGACCGTGAGCTGACCGATCTGGTCTCCCTGAGGAGGCCGTCATGACCCCGCCCTCCGCAGCCGACGCCCCCCGCCCGTCGGACCGGGCCCGCGAGGCCCTCCGGGCGGCCCGCGCGGCGATGCGGGCACGCGAGGAGGCGGGCTCGTGCCCCGACGCGGACGCCCCTGCCGACGCGGACGCCCCTGCCGACGTG
>NZ_JAAGMD010000380.1 GCF_010548465.1 Streptomyces sp. SID14436
GCGGTCGAGCAGGGGCTGCTGGCCCCCGGCCGCCCCCTGGTGGCACTCCTCGACGTCACCGGGATCCGGCGGTCGGCCGCGGCCCTGCGGGCCGCGTTCGCGGCGGTGACCCCGCCCGGCACGCCCGTCCTGCACGCCTTCGCGGTGAAGGCCACCCCCCTGGTGCCGGTGCTGCGGCTGCTGTACGAGGAGGGCATCGGCGCCGAGGTGGCCAGCCCCGGCGAACTGGCCCTCGCGCGGGCGGCGGAGGTGCCCGCGCGGCACACCGTGCTGGACTCGCCCGCCAAGACCCCCGACGAACTGCGCCGGGCGCTGTCGCTGGGCATCGCCGTCAACGTGGACAACCCGCAGGAGCTGGCCCGCCTCGACGGCCTGATACCGCCGGCCGGGCCCCGCGCCCCCGTCGGTCTCCGGGTGAACCCGCAGGTCGGCGCCGGCGCCATCGAGGCGCTGTCCACGGCCACGGCCACCTCGAAGTTCGGGGTGGCGCTGCGCGACGAGGGCGCGCGCGAGTGGGTCGTCCGGGCATACCTGGACCGGCCGTGGCTGACCCGGCTGCACGCGCACACCGGGTCGCAGGGCGTCGCGCTGTCGCTGATGGCCCGCGGGGTGGCGGAGGCGTACGCGCTGGCGGAGGAGATCAACCGGCGCGCCGGACGCCGGCAGGTCGACACCCTCGACATCGGCGGCGGGCTGCCCGTGAACTTCGCCTCCGACGCCACCGGCCCCACCCACGCGCAGTACGCGCGGCTGCTGAGCGAGGCGGTGCCGGGCCTGTTCGACGGGCGGTACGGGCTGGTCACCGAGTTCGGCCGGTCGCTGCTCGCCAAGCACGGCACGGTCGTCGCCCGGGTGGAGTACGCCAAGAACGCGGGCGGACGGCCGGTCGCGGTGACGCACGCGGGCGTGCAGGTGGCGACGCGCACCGTGTACGCGCCGGGGGCGTGGCCGCTGAGGATCGCCGCGTACGACGCCGAGGGCCGGCCGAAGGAGGGCCCGGCCGTGGTGCAGGACGTGGCGGGCCCGGCCTGCTTCGCGGGCGACCTGCTGGCCCAGGGGCAGTCACTGCCCCGGCTCGACCAGGGCGACTACGCGGCGGCGCTGGACACCGGCGCGTACTACTTCGCCCACCACTACGCCTACAACTCGCTCCCCCGCCCGGCCGTCCACGGCTTCGCGCCCGACGGCAGGGGCGGCGTCGTCTTCTCCCTGGTGCGCGGCGAGCAGACCCCCGAGGAGATCGTCGCCGAGGCGGGCGGGGGCAGTCCGGACGCGCTGACCCGCTTCCCGGCGGTCCGGCGGCCCGCACCGCGGCCGTAGGGCCCGGCGGGCGGCGGTGGGTCTCAGCTCCCCGCCGCCCGACGGTCAGGCCGCG
>NZ_JAAGMD010000401.1 GCF_010548465.1 Streptomyces sp. SID14436
GCTCGGCGTGGGCGCCGCCGCGCGGCTCCTGGCGCGGGGGCGCGGGCGGTGAGCGGGCGCGGGGGCGGCCTGCTGGTCGCCGGGACCACGTCGGACGCGGGCAAGAGCGTGGTGACCGCGGGCATCTGCCGGTGGCTGGCGCGGCAGGGTGTCGCGGTGGCGCCGTTCAAGGCGCAGAACATGTCGCTGAACTCCTTCGTCACCCGCGAGGGGGCGGAGATCGGCCGGGCGCAGGCCATGCAGGCGCAGGCGTGCCGGATCGAGCCGACCGCGCTGATGAACCCCGTGCTGCTCAAGCCGGGCGGGGACCGGAGCAGTCAGGTGGTGCTGCTCGGCAGGCCGGTCGGCGAGCTGAGCGCGCGCGGCTACCACGACGGGCGCCAGCAGCGGCTGCTCGGCACGGTGCTGGACTGCCTGGAGCAGTTGCGGAGCACGTACGACGCGGTGATCTGCGAGGGGGCGGGCAGCCCGGCCGAGATCAACCTGCGGCGCACGGACATCGTCAACATGGGTCTCGCGCGGGGTGCCCGGCTGCCGGTGCTGGTGGTCGGCGACATCGACCGCGGGGGTGTGTTCGCCTCGTTCTTCGGCACGGTGGCCCTGCTGTCCCGGGAGGACCAGGAGCTGGTCGCCGGGTTCCTGGTGAACAAGTTCCGGGGCGACGTGTCGCTGCTGGAGCCGGGGCTGGACATGCTGCGCGGCCTGACCGGGCGGCGGACGTACGGCGTGCTGCCGTTCCGGCACGGGCTCGGCATCGACGAGGAGGACGGGCTGCGGGTGTCGCTGCGCGGTGCCGTGCGGGAGTCGGCGGTGGCCGCGCCGGCCGGTGCGGACGTGCTGCGCGTGGCGGTGTGCGCGGTGCCGCTGATGTCGAACTTCACCGACGTCGACGCGCTGGCCGCCGAACCGGGCGTGGTGGTGCGGTTCGTGGACCGGCCGGAGGAACTGGCCGACGCCGACCTCGTCGTGGTGCCCGGCACCCGCGGCACGGTGCGGGCCCTGCGCTGGCTGCGCGAGCGCGGCCTGGCCGGGGCGCTGCGGCGGCGGGCCGCCGAGGGGCGCCCGGTGCTGGGCATCTGCGGCGGCTTCCAGATCCTCGGCGAGCACATCGAGGACGACGTGGAGAGCCGGGCCGGGCGGGTCGACGCGCTGGGGCTGCTGCCGGTGCGGGTGCGGTTCGCCCCGGAGAAGACGCTGGCCCGGCCGGCCGGTGAGGCGCTGGGCGAGCGGGTCGAGGGCTACGAGATCCATCACGGCGTCGCCGAGGTCACCGGCGGCGACCCCTTCCTGGACGGCTGCCGTGCGGGGCAGGTCTGGGGCACGCACTGGCACGGCTCGCTGGAGTCGGACGGCTTCCGGCGGGCGTTCCTGCGCGAGGTGGCGGCAGCGGCGGGGCGGCGTTTCGTCCCCGCTGCGGACACGTCGTTCGCCGCGCTGCGCGAGGAGCAGCTCGACCGGCTCGGCGACCTGATCGAACAGCACGCGGACACGGACGCCCTGTGGCGGCTCGTGGAGTCGGGCGCGCCGGACGGGCTGCCGTTCCTCGCGCCGGGGGCGCCCGCGTGAGCCCCGCCCCGGCCGCCACCGGCAGGCACGGCGGGACAGACACACACCGGCACGCACACGGACACGGCGACGCGGACGTCGGCGACTCGGAGGGCAACGACACATGAGCATTCCCTTTCCGTTCACCGCGGTGGTGGGGCAGGACGACCTGCGGCTGGCACTGCTGCTGAACGCCGTCTCCCCGGCGGTCGGCGGTGTGCTGGTGCGCGGGGAGAAGGGCACCGCCAAGTCCACGGCGGTGCGGGCCCTTTCGGCACTGCTGCCGCCGGTGACGGTGGTCGCGGGCTGCCGCTTCTCCTGCGACCCGGCGGCGCCCGACGGCACGTGCCCGGACGGCCCCCACGAGCCGGGCGGCGGCACCGAGCGGGCCGCGCGCATGGTGGAACTGCCCGTCGGCGCCTCCGAGGACCGGCTGGTCGGGGCCCTCGACATCGAGCGGGCGCTCTCGGAGGGCGTGAAGGCGTTCGAGCCGGGCCTGCTGGCCGACGCGCACCGCGGGATCCTCTACGTCGACGAGGTCAACCTGCTCCACGACCACCTGGTCGACCTGCTGCTGGACGCCGCCGCGATGGGCGCCTCGTACGTCGAGCGCGAGGGTGTGTCGGTGCGGCACGCGGCGCGTTTCCTGCTCGTGGGGACGATGAACCCCGAAGAGGGGGAGCTGCGGCCGCAGTTGCTGGACCGGTTCGGGCTGACCGTCGAGGTGGCCGCCTCGCGGGAGCCCGACGAGCGGGTGGAGGTCGTGCGGCGGCGGCTCGCCCACGACGACGACCCGGCCGCCTTCGCCGCCCGGTGGGCCGACGAGGAGGCGGCCGTGCGGGCCCGGATCGTGGCGGCGCGGGAGCTGCTGCCGTCGGTGCGCCTGGGGGACGGGGCGCTGCGGCAGATCGCGGCGACCTGCGCGGCCTTCGAGGTGGACGGCATGCGGGCGGACATCGTGATGGCCCGCACCGCGACCGCGCTGGCGGCCTGGGCGGGGCGGACGGACGTGCTGGCCGAGGACGTGCGGCAGGCGGCGCTGCTGGCGCTCCCGCACCGGCGGCGGCGCAACCCGTTCGACGCGCCGGGCCTCGACGAGGACAAACTGGACGAGACGCTGGAGGAGTTCGGCGACGACGAGCCGGATCCGGGCCCGGACGGGCCGGACGACGGCGGTGGCGGAGGGGGCGGCGGGCAGCCGCCGGCCGGTGACGGGCCGCAGGGCAGTGACGGGCCGCAGGGCGGTGAGGTCCCCGCGCAGGGCGGGGCGGGGG
>NZ_JAAGMD010000434.1 GCF_010548465.1 Streptomyces sp. SID14436
GCGCCGGGGCCGCCGGACCGCCGTGCGGCAACACCGCGCGCGGGCGGGGCACATGGAGGGCCGGTCCGCCGGCCGGGTGGGGACGCAGAACCGGGCAGCGGTCAGTCCGCCGACAGGCGGTACGTCATGTGGCCGAAGCCGACCTGGTCGCCCTCGCGGACGACGGCCGCACCGACGACGCGCCGCCCGTTCACCGTGGTGCCGTTGGCCGAACCGAGGTCCCGCAGCACCCACAGGCCGCCCTGGTAGTGCAGTTCGGCGTGGACGCGGGAGACCGTCTCGTGGGTGAGCCGCAGCCCGTTGGCGGGGTCGCGGCCTATCCGCAGCGGATGGCCCGTCTGCGGGTGCGGCAGCAGCAGCTTGGGCAGCCGCTCGGCCTGCCAGGCCCGGCGCAGCCGCACCCCGAACCCGGACACCGCCTCCACCGTCCCGAAGACCAGCCGGGACACGCGGCCCTCGCTGCGCAGGTCGGCGGTCAGCACGGCGAGTTCCTCGGGGCGGCGCGCGGCCAGCGCGAGTTCCATGCGCCGCACGAAGGTGTCGTGGGACAGCCGGCCCGTGGCGGCGCCGTCCCTGAGTGCCTTCAGCGCCTTGTCGCGCTCCGCGTCGGACACCCGCGCGGGGTAGGTGTTGAACTCGAAGGACGACGTCACGCACGTGATTGTCGGTCAGTGCGGCCCCGCCTGTCCAGAAAGCGGGGAAGCGCCGCCCCGCGCGGGCGGGGCGGGCGGCGACACCGGCCGCAAAAGGGGGAATTCACCGGCGGATTGATCTCCGATACCGCACGATGGACGGGCTACATCACGGTGAGCAGACGAAGGGGAACCGTCCGTGCAGTTCGAGGTGTGGGCACCACAGGCCGGCCGTGTGACGCTCGAGTGCGACGGCGTCACCCACGCGTTGGAGCGTGACGCACGGCGGGAGGGGTGGTGGCGGGGGGAGGCCGGCGCGCGGGACGGCTCCCGGTACGGTTTCGCGCTGGACGGCGGCCCGGTCCGCCCCGACCCGCGCTCGCGGCGGCAGCCGGACGGCCCGGACGGGCTCAGTGCGGTCGTCGACCACGAGCGGTTCGACTGGCGGTCCGAGTGGACCGGCCGCCCGCTGCCGGGGGCGGTGCTGTACGAGCTGCACGTGGGCACGTACACGCGCGAGGGCACCTTCGACGCGGCCGCGGACCGGCTCGGCCACCTCGCGGAGCTGGGCGTCACGCACGTGGAGCTGATGCCCGTGTGCCCCTTCCCGGGGCGGCACGGCTGGGGCTACGAGGGCGTGTCGCTGTGGGCGGTGCACGAGCCGTACGGCGGGCCCGAGGGGCTGAAACGCTTCGTCGACCGGGCGCACGCGCTGGGCCTGGGCGTCGTCCTGGACGTGGTGCACAACCACCTGGGGCCCTCGGGGAACTACCTGCCCGAGTTCGGGCCGTACTTCACGGACACCCACCACACCCCGTGGGGCTCGGCGGTCAACCTGGACGCCCCGGGCTCCGACGAGGTGCGCGCCTACCTGGTGGACAGCGCGCTGGCCTGGCTGCGGGACTACCGGATCGACGGGCTGCGCCTGGACGCGGTGCACGCGCTGGTGGACACGCGGGCGCGGCACTTCCTGGAGGAGCTGTCGCAGGCCGTGGACACCCTCGGCGCCGAGACGGGCCGGCCGCTGTTCCTGATCGCCGAGTCGGACCTCAACGACCCGCGGGTGGTCACCCCCCGCGCGGAGGGCGGCCTCGGGGTGCACGCGCAGTGGAACGACGACTTCCACCACGCGCTGCACGCCGCCCTGACCGGCGAGTCGCAGGGCTACTACGCCGACTTCGCGCGCGCCCCGTTCGCGGCCCTCGCCAAGACCCTCACCGGGGGCTTCTTCCACGACGGCACCTACTCCAGCTTCCGGGGCCGCCATCACGGCCGGCCGCTGGACCGCACCCGGGTGGCAGGGCACCGGCTGCTCGGCTACAGCCAGACCCACGACCAGGTCGGCAACCGCGCCCAGGGCGACCGGCTGGCCGCGCTGGTGTCCCCGGGCCGGCTGGCCGTCGCGGCGGCGCTCACCCTGACGGCGCCCTTCACGCCGATGCTGTTCATGGGCGAGGAGTGGGCGGCGGGCACGCCCTGGCAGTTCTTCACCGACCACACCGACGCGGAGCTCGCCAAGGCGGTGAGCGAGGGCCGGCGGCGGGAGTTCGCGGCGCACGGCTGGACGGCCGAGGAGGTGCCCGACCCGCAGGACCCGGCCACCCGCGACCGCTCCTGCCTCGACTGGTCGGAGCCGGAGCGCGAACCGCACGCGCGGGTGCTGGCCTGGTACCGGCGGCTGATCGAGGTCCGCCACGAGCAGCCGGACCTCACCGACCCCGACCTCGCCGACACCAAGGTGGCCCACGACGAGGAGCTGCGCTGGCTGGCGTTCCGGCGCGGCGACGTGCTGGTCGCCGTGAACCTCGCCGACGGACCGGCCGCGATCGCCCTGGGCGCCCCGCACGCGCGGGTGCTCGCCGCGTGGGAGCCCGTGGACTCCCCCGGCCCCGACGGCATCCTGCACCTGCCCCCCGAGTCGGCGGTCGTCCTGCTCCAGGACTGACGCGGCCGGCCGGGCCGCCGGCCGGGCCGGGTCATGGGGCGGTCGTCCGGGCCGCCCAAGCCGGGACAGGCGCCGCGACGGCCCGGGGCAGGCGGCCGCATGCGGGACACGTCGGCCGGGACAGAAGCGATCACCCTGGCCGCCCAGGCCGGGACACAGGCCGCGCCGAGCGGGACACGCGCCGTCGCCTGGCCTGCACAGCCCGGGACAGAACCGTCGCCCGAGCCGCCCAAGCCGGGCAGGGGCCGCCGGCCCGGGTCAGGCGGCGTCACGCGGACCACGTCGGCCGGGGCAGGGGCCGCCAGCCGGTCAGGGGCGGTCCCCCGGGCCGCGTCGGCCGGTCAGGGACCTTCGTTCGGGCCCCGCCGGCCGGGTCAGAAACCGTCGCCCGGACCGTGCCGGCCGGTCGGGGACCGTCATCCGGACCACACAGGCCGGGGCACGGGCCTCACCGGCCGGTCAGACGCCGGCATCCGAGCCGCGCCCGCCGGTCAAGCGCCGTCCTCCGAGCTCGCCCCCCGTCAGGCCCCGTCCTCCGGACCCCGCAGGTCGGTGACGCGTTCCAGGAGGATCGCCTCCCAGGCGCGGCGCAGCCGGACCCGCAGCAGGGGCATGGGGTCGGTGCCGCGCCCGGTGAGGGCCTCGGCGAGGTGCAGGACCGTGTCGCAGCGGGCCAGCCACAGGCCGCGCAGGCAGGGGCGGGCGCCGTACCCGGCGAGGGTGGCGGCCCGTACGGCGGCCGGTGCGCCCACGGCGACGGCGAGGCCCGCGATGTCCTCGGCGGGGTCGCCGACCACGGCGCCGCCCCAGCCGAGGACGCCGCGCACCCGGCCGTCCTGGCTGACGACGAGGTGATTGCCGGTGAGGGAGTGATGGGTGAGCACGGCCGGGCCGGGCTGGATGCCCAGCTGGACCGCCGCGGGCTGGGTGAGCTGCCCGAGCCGGACCGGGTCGAACTCGTCCGCCGCGGCGAGATGTTCGGCGGCGGCCCGCGCGGCCCCGCGCAGGGCTTCCAGGGACCGGGGAGCGGCGCGCGGCACCCCGAGCGTCTCGGCCTGCCGGGCCGGCACCGCGCGCAGCCCGGTCAGCAGTCCGGCGAGGTCGGTCTCGCCGACGGCGGACACCCGGTGGTCCTCGGCGGAGCCGCCGGGCATCCGGGTGTCCAGGGTGCAGCTCAGGCCGGGTGCCCACTCGCCCCGCGCGACGCTGACCGGGACGGACACCGGGACGTGCGGGCGGACGAGGTCGCGCACCCGCAGTTCGCGGCGCTGCCGCAGGCTCGCCTCGCGGTCGGGGGCGAGCCGCAGCACATGGCGGTCGCCGACCCACCAGGTGCCGGTCCCGGCACCGTCGGCGACCGGTCGGACGTCCGGTCCGGGGGCGTGGCCCGCTCCGCCCCCGTCGTCCTTGAGGAGGGTGCGGATCAGCCGGCGGACGGTGTCCGCGGTGGGTGTGGGTGCCTGGGTCATGGTCGCGCCGTTGTCGTTCGGAGGGCGTTGCGGGGGCATCGGTGCCTCAGTCCACTATGACCATGTCCCGGGTGGTGTTGTTGAGCCGCCGTCCGCCGTCCCCGGTGACGGCCACGATGTCCTCGATGCGGACGCCGAACCGGCCGGGCAGGTAGACGCCGGGTTCGACGGAGAAGCACATGCCCGGCACGAGCGGCTGCTCCTCGCCCTCGACCATGTAGGGCGGCTCGTGCGTGGTGACGCCGATGCCGTGCCCGGTGCGGTGGATGAAGTGCTCCCCGTGGCCGGCGTCGGCGATGACCGCGCGGGCCGCCCGGTCGACGTCCTGGCAGGCGGCGCCGGGGCGCACGGCGCGGAATCCGGCCTCCTGGGCAGCGCGCACGAGGTCGTGGACGCGGCGCTCCTCGTCGGTGGGCTCCCCGACGTGCACGGTGCGGGAGGTGTCGGAGCCGTAGCCGTCCTTCAGGCCGCCGAAGTCGAGGACGACCATGTCGCCGTGGGCGATGACGCGGTCGCCGGCCTCGTGGTGCGGGTCGGCACCGTTGGGGCCGGCGGCGACGATGGTGAAGTCCACGCGGGAGTGCCCGTACCGCAGCAGCAGCGCGGCGAGGTCGGCGGCGACGTCGGACTCCCGGCGCCCGGCGAAGGGCACCGTGCGGATCTCCTCGAACGCGGCGTCGGCGGCGGCCCCGGCGGCGGCCAGCAGTGCCAGCTCGGCCGGGTCCTTGACGGCCCGCAGCATCGGCAGCGCCTCGGTGACGGAGGCGTAGGAGGTGCCGGGCAGCGCGCTCTGAAGTCCCAGCAGGTGCAGGGCCCAGGTGTTGTCGCTGATGCCGTAGCGGCCCGCGGGGTCCAGGAGGTCCGCGGTGGCGGCGTAGGGGTCCTTGCCGTCGGTCCAGTCGCGCAGGGTGAGGGCGGGGGCGCCGGGGGCCCGCTCGGCGTCGGGGGCCTCCAGGGTGGGCACGACCAGGACGGGATCCCGCCCGGGGGCCAGGACCAGCAGGGTGAGCCGTTCGGTCTCCGCGGTGGGGGTGTAGCCGGTGAGCCACGTCAGGTCGGGGCCCGGGGCCACCAGCAGGCCGGCCAGTCCGGCCTCGGCGGCCTGCCGCACCGCGCGGGCCATGCGGTCCCGGTGGTCGTCGACGGTGAAGGGCGCGGGCGTGGTGCCGTTCATCCGGGCCTCCCGGGGTGGGCGTGCGGGCTACGGCAGCATCCTGCCCGGCCGGGGGCGGCGACGCGAGCCGGTGTGCGGGGTCCACGGGGCGGGGGTCCCGGCCGGGTGCCCGTCACGTGACGATGCCCGGTACGGCGGTCAGCTGCTGGTAGGCGCCGCTGCGGTGGCGCACGGTCAGCACGACCTCCCGGCCGGGGCGGGCCCGGGCGACGGCCCGGGCCAGGTCGGCGGCCGTGTCGATGCGGGTGGTGCCGAAGGCGAGCAGGACGTCGCCCCGGACGAGCCCGGCCGCGTAGCCCGGGCCCGGCACGTGCACGCCGACGACCA
>NZ_JAAGMD010000457.1 GCF_010548465.1 Streptomyces sp. SID14436
CCGGCGGCACGCCGCTGGGCGAGGAACCGGGCCGGCGCTGGGCGGGCGGCCGCTACTCCGCCCCGTACCTGCGCGACTCCCTCCTCGACGCCGGGGCGTTCGCCGAGACACTCGAGACCGCCACCTTCTGGTCCCGTGTCCCGGAGCTGTACGCGGCCGTCCGGGACGCCCTGACCGGCACCCTCACCGAGGCCGGGACCCCGCCCCTGGTCATGTGCCACATCTCGCACGTCTACGAGAACGGCGCCTCGCTCTACTTCACGGTCGTCTCGGCACAGGGCGACGACGCGGTGGCGCACTGGACCCGTGCCAAGCACGCGGCCAACGAGGCGATCCTCGCCGCCGGGGGCACCATCAGCCACCACCACGGCGTCGGCACCGACCACCGCGACTGGTACCTCCGGGAGATCGGCCCCGTCGCCGCGCAGGCACTGGACGCCGTGAAGCGGCACCTCGACCCCGCCGGACTGCTGAGCCCCGGCGTGCTCCTGCCCGCCGGTGAGTGAGCGGCACCCCGCCGGACCCCGCCCCGCCCACCCCACCCCTCGGCCCGCCGGAGGCAGCCCGATGCGCCAGTTCACCGCCGTCGTCAACCCCACCGCGGGCGGCTCGACCGGCGCCGCCGCGCTGATCACCCTGGCGCGGCTGCTCCGGGAGGCGGGCGCCGACCTGCGGACCGAGTACAGCCGCAGCCTCGCCCACGCGGGCGAACTGGCCCGCGCCGCCGGGGAACAGGGCCGGGTGGTGCTCGCCGTCGGCGGGGACGGCATCACCGGGTGCGTCGGCGGTGCCCTCAGCGGCACCGGCGCCACGCTCGGCCTGGTGCCCGCCGGCCGCGGCAACGACTTCGCCAGGGCCCTCGGCCTGCCCTCCGACCCCGGCGAGCTGGCGCGGATCCTCCTCACGGGCGAGCCCCGGCCGGTCGACACGATCGAGGTGACGTCCGCCGTCCACGACCGCACCGTGGTCCTCGGCAGCGTCTACGCCGGCGTCGACGCGCTGGCGAACCGGCACGCCAACCGCTCCCGCCTGCTGCGCGGTTCGGCCTCCTACTACGCCGGCGGGCTGCGCGCCGTCGCCTCCTGGCGGGCCGCGCGCTACCGCGTCACCGTCGACGGCGTGGAACACGCGCACACCGGCTACACCGTCGTCGCCGCCAACTCCGGCTACTACGGCTCGGGCCGCCTGATCGCGCCGGACGCCCGGGTCGACGACGGCCTGCTGGACGTCGTGATGATCGAGGAGGCGCCCCGCCGGCTGTTCTTCGCCCTGATGAACGAGCTGGAGTCGGGGGCCCACGTCAACCGCCCCCAGGTCCGTGTCCTGCGCGGGCGGGAGGTCCTCATCGAGGCCGACCGCGAGGTGCCCTACGGCACCGACGGCGAGGTCGAGGCCGTCCTCCCGGTCAGCGCCCGCGTCCTGCCGGGGGCGCTGCTGGTGCTCGGCTGACGGATGGTGCTCGGCTGACGGCTGGTGCTCGGCTGACGGGCCGGGCCGAGCGCTCCCGGCCGGCGGTCCTGCGGATTCCCGTGTGCGGACGCGGGCGGGTGGTGCGCCCGGCACCACGCGCCCGCGCCCGACGCGGGTTCCCGCCGTCCCTCACTCCTGTGTGCCGTGGTAGCGCTGCGCCAGCCGGGCGAGCGCGACCGCGCCGAGCAGCAGCCCGAAGTCGCGCAGGGCGACGTCGTAGTGGTCCGGGATGGTCAGCAGATTCACGATGATGCCGGCCAGCCAGCCCGCGACCAGCCAGCCCCCGAATCGCGGTGCCACGGCCACGACGACACCGGCCAGGATCTCGATCACTCCCACCATGTACATGGCTGCCTGGGCGTCGCCCGGCACGATGCCGTCGATCCACGGGGCGAGGTACCCGGGCCAGTCGACGAGCAGATTGGCGAACTTGTCCAGCCCGAACAGGACCGGCGCCACGATGAAGCCCGTCCGCAGGATCACGTACGCCTGGTAGCCGGGGTCGGCGAGCTGCGCGCGCCGCACACCGGCCGTGTTCTTGCTGGTGGTCGTGGAGGCCATGGCCCCTCCTTCTATCAACAAGGTTCATTGTTTATAGAAGACCTGTGGCGTTCTTTAGTCAAGGGCTGTGGGTTTTACACTGGTGTTCGTGGACGACACGGACGAAGTACGCGACCCAGACGTCTCCGCCATCGCCGCGCTCGGCGAACCCACCCGCCGGAGGCTCTACGACTACGTGGCGCGCCGCACCGATCCCGTCGGCCGGGACGAAGCCGCGTCCGACCTGGGGCTGGCGCGGCAGACCGCCGCGTTCCACCTCGACCGCCTCGCGGACGAGTCCCTGCTCGACGTGGTCTACGAGCGGCGCAGCGGGCGCACCGGACCCGGCGCGGGCCGCCCGGCCAAGCTCTACCGGCGGTCCGCGCGCCAGATAGCCGTCAGCCTGCCCGGCCGGCGCTACGAACTCGCCGGCCGGCTCCTGGCCCGCGCCGTGGAGGAGTCCGGCGCGACCGGTGAACCGGTGCGTGACGTCCTGCACCGCGAGGCGCGTGCGCTGGGCGCCCGCATCGGCGCCGACGGCGCGGGGGAGGAGGTGGTCGGCGTCCTGGAGCGGTACGGCTTCGAACCCCGGCGCGAGGACGGCACCGTCGTCCTGGGCAACTGCCCCTTCCACGCCCTGGCCCGCGAACACACGCAGACGGTGTGCGGGATGAACCTGCACCTGCTGGGCGGAGTCCTCGAAGGGCTCCGGGAGACCGGCTACACGGCCTGCCTGTCCCCGGCGGAGGGCCGCTGCTGCGTCCGCCTGGAACCCGTGGCCTGAACCGGGGCCGGGGGGACCACCCGGACCACCGGGCGCCCCGGCCCGCGCGGGGCGGCACGACCCCGGTGGCGGCCGTATCGTGGAACGGCCTGCCGACTGCCCTGTGCGGCAGCGCCCAGCCTCCCCGGAGGAGGACGACCCATGTCCACACGTTTCGAGGCCACCGTCGACATCGACCGCCCGATCGACGAGGTCTTCGCCTACCTGGCGGACGGGGGACACGACCCCGAGTTCAGCCCGCGCGTGCAGCGCATCGACAAGGAACCCGGCGGCCCCACCCACGTCGGCACCGTCTTCACCAGCACGGTCAAGGACGCCGGCATGACGACACGGCGGGAGTTCGAGATCACCGAACTGACCGCCCCCACCCGGATCCGCTGGCACGAACGCTCCCGCAACCTGATCACGGCGGACGAAGGCGGCTACGACCTGGAGCCGACCCCCGACGGCGGCACCCACGTGCGGCTCTGCAACGTCCTGGAGGGCCACGGCGTCGGCAAGCTGCTCCTGCCGGTGGCGGGCGGCGCGGCCCGCAAGGACGCCCCGGCCTTCGGACAGCGCATCAAGACGGCGGTGGAGGCGCACTGACCGTGCACAACTCGCCTGCCCGGCGGCGCACTTGGTGAAATCCCCCCGAGGGGTGTTCGTGAGAGCCGCCCCCGGATGATCACCCGCCGCATCCCTCTCCTAGCCTCTGAGGACGAAGAAGCAGTCGTCACGGACGCGAGAGCGGGGGCCGGCGGTTTTGCGTACGGGCGTGGGCGCGGGAGCCGCGTCGTCGGTGAGGCGTCTCAGGGCCGTGGCGGTGCAAGAGGCGCCGGCGGTGGCGGTGTTCACCGGGCTCGTGCCGTTGTCGGTGTTCGCGGCGACGGCGGTGTGGGCCTTCGAGCCGGACCGCGAGCGGCGTTTCCTGCTGCTGATGATCTGTCTGGGAGTCGCCACCCTGGCCGTGTCGGCGCTCGGCGCTTCAAGGCGCTGCGCGGAGTACAGCGGACGGCCGACGTGGTGGCGGCGGTCCTGCACGAGGAGCCGGAGCGCGCCGGGCCGCCTCCCGCGCTGCCCCGCTCGGTTCCGGGACGGGGCAGCGGGCCGCTGCTGACCTGGGCCCACGGCACGTCGTTCGCCGGAGGGCTGGTGGGGTTCTGGTTCCTCGGCGTGGGCGAACCCTGGGAGGACGGGCGGCTGCACTCCGCCGGTGAGCTGTGGGTGTGGGGCGGCGCGCTGGCCGTGATCGCCCTGTACTGCGCGCTCAACGTGGAGGGGGCCGTCTCCCGCCTCCTCCCCGGCCGCACCCGTGCCGTGCGCGGGACGGTGCGCAACGGGCAGGTGGTGGTGGCGGCCGGGGACGATCCGCGCGGACCCCTCCGCGTCGACCTGCGGATCGGTGGAACGGACCCCGACGGACTGGCCGCCGGTATGGAAGGGCGCATCAACCGGGTCCTCGGAGTCGGCCGCCTGGGCCTCGGCGCTGCCGCCGCCGCGTGCGCGCTGATCAGCATCACCATGCGGTTCGCGACGGGTGAGCCGGAGGAGTCCGGCCCGGCGCAGGAGGGGGCGACCGCCTGAGTCCGCTCGAGGCCGTGACGCCAACTTCCTTCCCCGGGCCGGGGGTTCCCCACCGGTCGGTGACCGGGATCCGCCCCCGTTGTCAGTGCCGAATTGCAGAATGATCGGAAAAGGAGATCAACACCGGCGCCCCGCTGGGTAGACGGTCTCGAGTCCCGGCTCCGGAAAGGCCCTGCTGATGCTCTCCACCGTCGATCAGGCCGCACGCCTCGTCGCCCTCCCGGCCCCGCGCAACCGCTCCTCCCGCACCGCTGCCGGACCCGCCGCCCGGCCCCTGCCCCGGCCCCAGGGTGCGCCCGGGGCGCCCGCGCAGGACGTGCTGCGCATCGTCTCCGACCCGCGCACTCCCACCTACGTGAGCGTGCACGCCAACGGCCGTCGCCGGTACAGCTATTGGCGTCCGATCGACTCCACCACCGGCCTCGGCGGCTGCTACGTCGCGCTGCCCACGGACGAGTGCGACGCCCTGCACGCCGCCGGCCGGATCACGCTCGGCGACCCCGTGGTCGACCCGCACCGCACGACGTACCGGGTCCGTGCCGCGGTGCGCACGCCCGCCGCCCCGGCCCGTCCGGCGGTCCGCACCGCCGAGCCG
>NZ_JAAGMD010000489.1 GCF_010548465.1 Streptomyces sp. SID14436
CGCGGGACGCGGCGGCCGGGGCGTTCCGCGACTGGCTGGCGGGGCCGCGGGGCCGCGCCGAGTTCGCCCGGGCGGGCTTCCGCGACCCGGGCAGCCGGATGCTGCTGGACCCGGAGCGCGGGCGGGAGGGGGTGCTGTACGCGCCGAGTCCGCTGGACGAGTCGGCGGGACAGCGCGCGATGGAGCGGGCCCTGGCCGCGTACCGGGAGGCGGGCGGTCCGGGCCGGGTGCTGTACCTGCTGGACAGTTCGGGCTCCATGGACCGGCTGTGGCAGGGGCCGAGCGGCGGTCCCGGCCTGCTGCGGCAGTCGCTGGGCGGGCTCGGCGGCCGGGACGAGTACGGCGTGTGGGGCGTGGCCGGGAAGCCCGGCCGGCCCTACCGGACGGTGCTGCCGCTCGGTCCGCACCGCCGGGCCGACGCCGAGCGGACGGTGACCGCGCGGGCCCGGGTCCAGGACGCGGAGGCGGATCCGCACGCGGCGCTGCTGGCCGCGTTCGACGTGATGGAGGGCCTCGGGGCCGACGACCGGCCGCAGTTGATCGTGCACATCACCGACGGCGAGGACAACGACCGGCTGACCGGCGGGCGGCTGCGGGAGGTGCTCGACCGGGCGGGGACCGCCGGGGTCCCGGTGACGGTGGTGTCGTTGCAGAACGCGGGCTGCGACCTGGACCGGCCGGACCGGCGGATCGCCGACGCGAGCGGCGGACGCTGCCTGGACACGGGGGACGACCTGGGCGCGGCCCTCCAGGACGAGGTCGCGCGCACCGGAACGGGGGACGGCTGATGGTCCGACGGCTGGCCGCGCTGCTGGCGCTGCTGATGGTGGCCGCCTGCACGGGCGGCGGGGACGGCGGGGGCCCGCGGGCCGTGCCCTCCGCCGACGACGTGCCCGGCACCATCGTGGTCGCCAGCGGGCGCGACGTCACCGGCAAGAACGGCATCCGCCAGCAGCTCATCGACGCCTGGAACAGCGAGCAGCGGCGGTCCGGTTCGGAGTACCGTGCGCGGCTGGTGGAGCTGCCCGGCAGCGCCGACGAACAGCGCAGCCAGCTGCTCGGCGCCCTGCAGTCGGGCAGCGCCGCCTACGACGTGGTCAACCTGGACGTCACCTGGGTGCCGGAGTTCGCCGCCGCCGGGCTGGTCCGTCCGCTGCCGGGGAACCTGGTGGACGAGGACGTCGTGCCGTCGGTGGCCGGGACGGCCCGGTGGGACGGTGAGGTGTACGCGGTGCCGTTCAACAGCGACGTGGGCCTGCTGTACTACCGGCGCGACTACCTGGAGCGGGCGGGGGTGCGGCGCGCCGACCTGGAGTCCTGGGCGGGGGTGCGGGACCTGGTGGAGACCCTCGACAGCCGGCTCGACGAGGACGCCTACGACAAGGGCTGGACCACCCAGCTCGCCGCGTACGAGGGCCGCACGGTCAACGCGGTGGAGGCGTTCGCCTCGGCGGTGGAGGACTTCTCGCTGGTCGACGAGGAGGGGCGCTACGCCGGGACCGTGGAGGACCTGGCCGACGGCATCGCGGAGCTGGGCCGGCGCACGGGGCGGCCGTACACGCTGGCGGACGCCGTGCACTCCGACGAGGCGGCCTCCCTGAGCGACTTCGCCGCGGGCCGTACGGCGTTCCTGCGGCACTGGCCCTACGTCTACCCGGCGCTGCACCGCACGTTCACGAAGGAGCAGCTGGGGGTGGTGCCGCTGCCCGGCCGGGCGGTGCTGGGCGGGCAGAACCTCGCGGTGACCTCGTCGTCGCCGCGGGCGCGCAGCGCGACCGACCTGATCCGGTTCCTCACCGGCCGGGAGAGCGAACGCTGCCTGCTCGACGCCGGGTTCGCGGCGACCCGCGTGTCGGCGTACGGGGACGGGGTGCGCTGCACCACGGCCGCCGGCCCGTCCGCCCCGGCGTCGCCGTCCGCGTCGCCGACGGGGGAGGGCGCCGACCCGGTCCCGCG
>NZ_JAAGMD010000515.1 GCF_010548465.1 Streptomyces sp. SID14436
CGGCACCCGCCCCCCGGCACCCGTCACCCCCGGCGGCTGTGACGCCCGGTGGTCGTCCACTTCCGGACGGCCGGCATGCCTGGCAGTCGTCGCGCCCGGCACCCGTCGCGCGCTCGCGGTCGTGACGCCCGGCGGCCGTCATGCCCGGCGGCTGTGACGCCCGGTGGCCGTCCACTTCCGGACGGCCGTCATGCGTGGCAGTCGTCGGGCCCGGCACCCGTCGCGCGCTCGCGGTCGTGCGCCCGGCGGCCGTCACTCCCGGCACCCGTCACTCCCGGGACCCGTCACTCCCGGCGGCCGTGTCCCCCGGCACCCGTCCACTTACGGACGGCCGTCATGCCCGGCAGTCGTCGGCCCCCGGCACCCGCTGCGCCGGCGGCCGTGACCCCCGGCACCCGTCACCCCTGGCACCCGTCACCCCCGGCACCCGTGACGCCCGGTGGCCGTCAGCCCCGGCGCAGCAGCCGGTTGACCGCCCGGCCGAAGACCAGGCGGCCCGCGCGGGCCAGCGCGCCGTCGAACACCGCCGGGACCAGGGCGATCCGCAGGTCCTCGCGCCACTCCACGCGGGCCCGGCCGCCCGGGCCCGGGCGCACCTCGATCTCCGCCCAGCCGGTGACGACCCGGCCCCGCTTCTCCAGGCGGCACCGGCCCGGTGTGCCGTCCCCGGGCGGCTCCCACACCGTGACCTCCATCGGGTCGCGGAAGGACAGCGGGCCCAGCCCGGTGCGGGCCACGAAGACGGTGCCCTCGCCGGTCGGCGGGGGAGTGGTCACCGTGATCCGGGTGAGCGGGACGGCGCTGCCGTGCCGGTGCCAGGCCGTGAGCCGGCGCCAGGCCTCGTCGGGGGGAAGGGGCGCCGTGCGCCGGACAAGGAAGGTGGCCACCGGACGATCCTAGGGAACCCGGCGGGCGCACCGGCAGGGCGGCGGCCGTGTCACCCGCCCGGCCCAGCGCGCGGGCGCGCGTCCGCGGTCACCGGTACACCTTCCCCGGCTCCGCCTTCCCCGGGGCCAGCAGCTGGGGCACCGTCACGAACACGTAGCCGCGCTTCTTCAGCGCGTCGATGATGCCGGGCACGGCGGGCACCGTCCCGTCGTAGAGGTCGTGCAGCAGGATGATGCCGTCGCGGGAGACCTGGGTGAGGACGCGGCGGGTGATGAGGTCGGAGTCCGTGGTCGCGTAGTCCTTCGCGGTGACGCTCCAGAGGATCTCGGCGAGCCCCAGGTCCCGGCAGATCTCGTGCACGGTCGCGTCGGTGCGGCCCTGCGGGGGCCGCATGAGCGTGGGGCGGTGGCCGGTGAGCCGCTCGATCGCGTCGTCGGTGCGGGTGAGCTCCTCGCGTATCTCCTCCGGCTCCAGGTCCGTGAGGCGGCGATGGGTCCAGGTGTGGTTGGCCAGCTCGTGCCCCTCGTCGGCCATGCGCCGGACCAGCGCCGGGTAGCGGTCGATGTGCTTTCTGCCCATGAGGAAGAACGTGGCGGGGACCTGCTCCTCCTTCAGGATGTCCAGCAGCCGCGCGGAGTGCTCGCTCGGGCCGGCGTCGAAGGTGAGCGCCACGCACTTCGCCTCGCGGCAGTCGACGGGGCCGAAGCGGGCCCGGACGTCGGTGGTGCGCACGCTGCTCGGGGCGGTCGTGTCCGTCCGTCCGCAACCCCCCAGTGCCACGAGCAGGGCCGCCGCCGCACCGAGTGCGGCGGCGGCCCGGAACGCGGTCGCGGATCTCTTCATCTTCCGGGTCGAAGTCTTCTTGGTCGGAGAAGGCATGCCCGGACTGTACACAGCGTTTATACACGCGATGTATAGTCCGTCAGTCGTGCCTCCGTGCGGGCGGGAAGCCGCATGTGAGAGCGGTCACGGTGGCGGCGCCGCCCTCGCATCGACCGCCGCACACCAGGGCATTCCCGACAAGTTGGCTCCAAGTGTTTGAGACAACCGCAAAACGGCACTCGCGTTCCTCAGGAGCCACACCGGTCGCCCAGGAACGGAGCACGCCACCATGCGGATCCTTGGAATCAACGCCCTGTTCCACGACCCCGCCGCCGCCCTCGTCGTCGACGGACAGGTCGTGGCGGCCGCCGAGGAGGAGCGCTTCAGCCGGCGCAAGCACGGCAAGCGCCCGGTGCCGTTCTCCGCCTGGGAACTGCCCGAGCTGGCCGCCCGCTGGTGCCTGGAGCGGGCCGGGCTCACCCCCGCGGACCTGGACGCCGTCAGCTACTCCTTCGATCCCGCCCTCGCCCGCCCCGCCGCCGACCAGGGCCTGGACGACCCCTGGGACCCGCTCCGCCTGGAGTACGCCCGCCGCGCCCCCGAGTTCCTCGCCGAGGCCCTGCCCGGCCTGGACCCGGCCCGGGTGGTCTTCGTCCCGCACCACGTCGCCCACGCCGCGTCCGCCGGACCCGCCTCCCCCCACCCCGACAGCGCGGTCCTCGTCCTCGACGGCCGCGGGGAGGCCGCCTCCCACCTGGCCGGCCGCTACCGCGACGGCAAACTGGACACCCTCGCCACCCAGGCCCTGCCCCACTCCCTCGGCCTGGTCTACGAGGAACTCACCGAGCACCTCGGCTTCCTGCGCAGCAGCGACGAGTACAAGGTCATGGCCCTCGCCTCCTACGGCACCCCCCGCCACCTGCCCCGCCTGCGCGAACACGTCCACGCCACCGGCGACGGCGGCTTCCGCGCCCACGGCGTCGACTGGGCCGCCCTCACCCCGCCGCGCGCCCCGCACGAGCCCTGGAACCAGGACCACGCCGACCTCGCCGCCGGCGCCCAGGCCGTCCTGGAGGAGGTCCTCCTGGACCTCGCGCACTGGCTGCACCGCGAGGCCGGGGGCGACGCCCTGGCCCTGGCCGGCGGTGTCGCCCTGAACTGCGTCGCCAACTCCCGCCTGGCCGCCCGCGGGCCCTACCGGCACCTGTGGGTGCAGCCCGCCGCCGGGGACGCCGGCACCGCCCTCGGCGGCGCCCTGCACGTGAGCGCGCAGGAGGGGATCACCGCGCGGCCCATGCCCGGCGCCGACCTCGGACGCGGCTGGAGCGACGACGCCCTGCGCGACTGGCTCGACCGCGCCGCCGTCCCCTACGACCGGCCCGACGACATCGCCGAGACCGTCGCCGAGGAACTCGCCCGCGACGGCGTCGTCGCCTGGTTCCAGGGCCGCAGCGAGTACGGCCCGCGCGCCCTCGGACACCGCTCCCTGCTCGCCCACCCCGGCCGCGCCGAGAACCTCGAACGGCTCAACCACGTCAAGGGCCGCGAGGAGTTCCGGCCGGTCGCCCCCATGGTGCTCGCCGACCGGGCCGCCGACCTGTTCTCCGGCGGCCCGCTGCCCAGCCCGTACATGCTCTTCGTGCACGACGTGGCGGCCGCGTGGCGCGACCGGATCCCAGCCGTCGTCCACGTCGACGGCACAGCCCGCATCCAGACCGTCGACGAGCGGCAGGAACCCCTGGTGGCGCGGTTGCTGCGCGGCTTCGAACGCCGCACCGGGCTCCCCGTCGTCGTCAACACCAGCCTCAACACGGCCGGCCGGCCCATGGTCGACGACCCGCGCGACGCCCTGGAGTGCTTCGGCTCCGCCCCCGTCGACCTGCTGGCGATCGGCCCCTACGCCGTGCGCAGGGGGAGGGCCTACGCATGACCTCGTACGCCGTCGTGATCCCCACCCTGGTGCGGGACACCCTCGCCGACTGCCTCGGCGCGCTGGCCGCCGCGACCGGCCCGCGCCCCGACGAGATCGTCCTCGTCGACGACCGCCCCGGCCCCGCCCCCGACCCCGCCGCGCTCGACCACGCGCTGGGCGTCCTCGGCGACCTGCGGGACCGGACCACCGTCCGCACCGGTGGCGGACGCGGACCCGCCGCCGCCCGCAACACCGGGCTGCGCGCCGTCCGTGCGCCCTGGGTCGCCTTCCTCGACGACGACGTCCAGGTCGGCCCCCGCTGGTGCGAACAGCTGACACGGGACCTCACCGAGGCGTCCCCCGACGTCGCCGCAGTCCAGGGCGTCATCACCGTGCCGCTGCCCGGCGGGCGCCGCCCCACCGACTGGGAACGCGGCACGGCCGGACTCGCCCGGGCCCGCTGGATCACCGCCGACATGGCCTACCGCACCGCGGTCCTCAAGGAGGTCGGCGGCTTCGACGAACGCTTCCCGCGGGCCTTCCGCGAGGACGCCGACCTCGCCCTGCGCGTCCTCGGCGCCGGACACCGCATACGGCAGGGCAGCCGCACCACCCGGCACCCCGTGCGGCCCGCCTCCCGCTGGGCCTCCGTCAAGCAGCAGCGCGGCAACGCCGACGACGCGCTGATGCGGCGCCTGCACGGACCCGACTGGTGGGACAAGGCCGTCGCCCCCCGCGGACGGATCCGCCGCCACGCCGCGGTCACCGCCGCCGGGGCCGCCGCCTGCGCCCTCGCCGCCACCGGTCACCGGCGGGCGGC
>NZ_JAAGMD010000544.1 GCF_010548465.1 Streptomyces sp. SID14436
GCGGCACGCCGGGCGGCGTGGCGGACCCGCCCGGGCCGGCGGTCCCGGCCGTGAGCGCGGACGGGAGCGCGGACGGGGCGGGACCGGAAGCGGGGCCGGAAGCGGGTCCGTGCGGGACGGTGCCCTGGGGGATGACCTGCGACATGCCCTGATCAACGCGCGAGCGCGCGGGACGTTGCGGCCGACGGCGTGCCGTCCGCAACAGCTTTGCCCTGCGGCCTGCCTGCCTAGTACCGTAGGGGTCGATTGGTGGCACCCCTCGCGGCTGTGTCATCATCGGCACGCACCACCGGCTCGCGCTCGCGCGCGGAAGGTTGTGCGGGGAGGCGTCGCCTAGTCCGGTCTATGGCGCCGCACTGCTAATGCGGTTTGGGCCTTAAAGCCCATCGAGGGTTCAAATCCCTCCGCCTCCGCCCCATCGACAAGCCCCGGTCCCAGTGGCCGGGGCTTCGTCGTAGCCACCGCCCCAAAGCGGCGTTCTCTAGGCGTTTGCGCAGGTCACAACGGGTGCGGCAAACGGATTTCACATGGCGGCGGCAGTCATGTAATGTTCTTCCTGTCGCCGCGAGCGGGCCGCAGGGTCCGGGAGCGGCGAGAAAACTGAAGAAGCAGACAAGCACTCGTAGCTTAACGGATAGAGCATCTGACTACGGATCAGAAGGTTGCAGGTTCGAATCCTGCCGAGTGCACAGTTCAGAGGCTCCGGATTGTTCCGGGGCCTTTGTCGTGTTTCAGGGGCGCGGCAGCGAGGCACGCACCCCCTCGCGGGCAGGCCGACCGGGACCGGACGCCGCCCGTCTCCGCCCGGGCTCCCTCAGTCGTCGGTGCCCCTCGCATGCCCGCGGTGCTGGAGGTTCGCGCGGAGGTAGCGGGTCAGGGCGGTGGCCGAGGCGGTGAGGAAGATGAAGGTGTAGAGGATCTGCAGGATGGTGACCAGGCGCGCGGACTGGCCCTGCGGGGTGATGTCGCCGTAGCCGATGGTGGCGAGGGTGACGAGGGTGAAGTAGAGGCCGTCGAGGCGGGTCGTCAGGCCGTCGACCTCTCCGGGGTGCTGGGCCAGGCCCTGGTAGGCGGTGGCGAAGACCAGGACGGACAGGCAGATCAGCAGGGGGATGACCAGCCCGGGCCGGGCGTTGGGATGGTCGAGGAGGACGTGGACGACCTGCTTCAGGAGCAGGCCGGCCACCAGGGCCAGGGCGAGGCCGAACAGGATCCAGCTCAGCACCGGGCGGCGGGGGCCGAGCCCGTCGAGGGGCAGCAGGAAGTAGGCGGTGATCATGACGGTCACGGCCACGAGCTGGAAGAGCAGCGACCAGAGGGCGCGCCGCAGCGCGTGATGCGGTGAGCGGTCGCGCTCTCTGCCGGGCCGCCGGTGCGGGGACGGTGCGGACAGTGCCGTGTCCTACGCGCCGACCTCGCGGCGCGGTGCGCACAGGGCCCAGATGATGAAGCCGTCGATGACGATGAGGACGATCGACCACACCGGCGCGTGGGGCAGCCACACGAAGTTGGCGATCATGCTCAGTCCGGCGAGCGCGACACCCACCACGCGCGCCCACGTCGCCCCGCGGAGCAGGGAGATGCCGGCCAGCATCACCAGGGCTCCGAGGATCAGGTGCACCCAGCCCCAGCCCGTGAGGTTGAAGGCGTAGGCGAAGTTGTCCGTGACCACGAAGACGTCGTCGTTGGCGATGGCGGCGATGCCCTGGAAGATCGCCATGATCCCGCCGAAGGTCATCAGGACCGCGGCGGCCGCGGTCCAGCCCGTCGCCCAGGCGCTCGGTGTCTCCCAACTGCTGCGTTGGTGGCGCGTTCCGCCGACGTTGGTCGCCATGTGCTCACCCTTTCGGCTCTCCCGGGTGGTCCCCGAGGTGTCCCCGAGCGGTCCGCCCCCTCATCCAGAGTGGCACCGCGCAGCAGGCCCGGCACCTCAGCCGCCCGGCCCGCGTTCGCAGGGGTCGGCGGCCGGCGCTGCACGGCTCGCCGCGCACCGGCTCACGGTGGCCGGCGGGCGGGGAGCCGCCCGGCTCCCGGTGCGGGGCTGCCGGGCGGGGCGGGGGCGTTGTCAGTGGTGGCCCCTACTCTCGTCAGAGATGGCACAGGCATGGAGATGCTCGGGGCTGCGGTGGTCGGCGGACGGTCCCGTGCTGGTCTGGGACGGCGGTCGGCACAGCGTGCTGACCTGGGGGAAACGGGTGGCCTTCGCGGTCGCGGAAGGGGGTGTGCGGAGCTGCGTGGGGGCGCGGGGGCACAGGTGTCCGCTCGGTGCGGAGGTGCCGGCGCGGAGCACGGGGGCGCGGTGCGAGGAGTGCGCGCGGCTGGACCGGGCGCATTCCGTGGCCGCCGACACGCTCGCCGACGACCCGCGGCCGTACCGCGTCTATCTGGCGTGGTTCGGGCCCGGCATGGTCAAGGTGGGGATCACCGTGGCGGTGCGGGGCCCGGTACGGCTGCTGGAGCAGGGGGCCGTCTGCTTCAGCTGGCTGGGCACGGGTCCGCTGATGGCGGCCCGGCGCACCGAGGAGCTGTTGCGGGCGGCGCTCCGGGTGCCGGACCGCATTCCCTACGCCGACAAGCGGGCCGTACGGGCGGTGCTGCCGGCCGGTGAGGGGGAGCGGGCGGCGGAGCTCGCGGAGCTGCACGGGCAGGCGGCCGGCTTGGACGGGTGGCCGGAGTCGCTCTCCCGTGAGCCGTTCCGGCCGGTCGACCACGTCGGGGTCTTCGGCCTGGCCGGGACGCCGGCCGCCGTCGGAGCGGTCGGGGAACTGCTCGCCGGCGGCGCGGTGTGCGGGGAGCTGGTGGCCGCCGCCGGGCCGGATCTGCACCTGGTGCCGGCCGAGGGGGACGGCGCGGTGGTGCTGGACACGCGGCTGCTGACCGGCTGGGAGCTGGTGCCGGGGGACGGGCGGGCGTTCGACGTGCCGGTGAGGGAGCTCAAGAGGAAGGAGAAGGGGCAGGAGAAGACAGGACGGCAGGACGGGTTGTTCTGAGACCGCGGGGGTGTGGACCCGGAGTGCGGTGCCGGGTGATCGTGGGCGGCATGAGCGATCACCTCACCCCCACCGCCGAGGCCGCGGACGTGCGGCGCTTCTGGGAGGGACTCGGCCTGCCCGGACTCGTCGACGTGCACACGCACTTCATGCCGGAGCGGGTGCTGGCCAAGGTGTGGGCCTACTTCGACGCCCTCGGCCCGCTGACCGGCGGCGTCGAGTGGCCGATCACCTACCGGCAGGAGGAGCGGGAACGGGCGGCGCTGCTCGGGTCGTTCGGTGTGCGGGCCTTCACCGCGATGCTCTACCCGCACAAGCCGGGCATGGCCGCCTGGCTGAACGGCTGGGCGGTCGGCTTCGCCCGCCGCACCCCCGGCTGCCTGCACACCTCCACGCTGTTCCCCGAACCCGGGGTCGAGGACTACGTCCGGGAGGCGGTCGAGGCCGGGGCGCGGGTCTTCAAGGCACACGTACAGGTGGGGGCGTACGACCCGGCCGACGAGGCGCTCGACGCCGCCTGGGGCCTGCTCGCCGACGCGGGGGTGCCGGTGGTGATCCACTGCGGGTCCGGGCCGGCGCCGGGGAAGTACACCGGGCCGGAGCCCATCGCCCGGGTGCTGGCCCGGCACCCCCGGCTGCGGCTGATCGTGGCACACCTCGGGATGCCCGAGTACGAGGACTTCCTGGACCTGGCGGAGCGGTACGAGGAGGTGCGGCTGGACACCACCATGGCGTTCACCGACTTCAGTGAGCGCCTGGCGCCGTTCCCCCGGCGTGCCCTGCCCCGGCTGGCCGGCCTCGGCGACCGGGTGCTGCTCGGGACGGACTTCCCCAACATCCCCTACCCCTACCTCCACCAGCTGCGGGCGCTGGAACGGCTGGGCCTCGGGGAGAGCTGGCTGCGGGCGGTCTGCCACGACAACGCGGCCTGGTTGTTCGGCCTGAGCCCGGCCGGGGGGTCGGCCCCGTCCCGGGCCGGCTGAGGGGCGGGGGTTCGGTCCTGGTCCGGGCCGGCTGAGGGGCGGGGGTTCGGTCCTGGTCCGGGCCGGCTGAGCGGGCGGGGGCCGCTCTCTCGGCTTGCTTTCTCAGCGAAAACACAGAAAGCGCAAAGGCCGCTCTCACCGGGCCCCGTCACGGTGTCCGGTATGACCACGACCACGCCCCAGGGGCGCACCGAATCGCCGACGCCGGACAGGGACCCCGTCCGCGTGCTGGTGGTGGACGACGAGCAGTCGGTCACCGCCCTGCTCTCCACGGCCCTGCGGTACGAGGGCTGGCAGATCCGCAGCGCGGCCGACGGCGAGGGCGCCGTACGGGCCGCGCGCGAGTTCCGGCCCGACGCCGTCGTCCTGGACCTGGTGCTGCCGGACATGGACGGCCCGGCCGTCCTCGGGTGGCTGCGCCGGGAACTGCCGGACGTGCCCGTGCTGTTCCTCACCGCGAAGGACGCCGCCGGGGACCGTGTCGCCGGGCTGACCGCGGGCGGCGACGACCACGTCACCAAGCCGTTCGGGGTGGAGGAGGTCGTCGCGCGGCTGCGCGGGCTGATCCGGCGTTCCGACGCGGCCGGGCGGCGGGGCCCGGAGTCACTGCTCGTCGTCGGTGACCTCACCCTCGACGAGGACAGTCACGAGGTCACGCGGGCGGGGAGGAGCATCCACCTCACGGCGACCGAGTTCGAGCTGCTGCGCTACCTGATGCGCAATCCGCGGCGGGTGCTCAGCAAGGCGCAGATCCTCGACCGGGTCTGGTCGTACGACTTCGGCGGGAAGGCCAACGTGGTCGAGCTGTACATCTCGTACCTGCGCCGGAAGATCGACGCCGGCCGGGAGCCGATGATCCACACGCGGCGTGGCGCGGGGTACCTGCTCAGGCCCGCGTGACGTGAGCGGACGGGAGCCGACCGGCAGCACCGCCGGGTCCTGGTCAGAACCGGTCTCCCGCCCGGTCTCCCGACCGGTCTCCCGCCCGGTCTCCCGACCGGTCTCCCGCCCGGTCTCCCGCCCGGTCTCCCGACCGGTCTCCCGCCCGGTCTCCCGCCCGGTCTCCCGCCCGGTCTCCCGCCCGGTCTCCCGCCCGGTCTCCCGCCCGGTCTCCCGCCCGGTCTCCCGCCCGGTCTCCCGCCCGGTCTCCCGCCCGGTCTCCCGCCCGGTCTCCCGCCCGGTCTCCCGCCCGGTCTCCCGCCCGGTCTCCCGCCCGGTCTCCCGCCCGGTCTCCCG
>NZ_JAAGMD010000568.1 GCF_010548465.1 Streptomyces sp. SID14436
GTCCAGGGCGGTGCCCATCCAGGCGTGCCGGTGTTCGTCGCGGACCACGGCGACGATCCGCCGCCCGCCCGCCGCCTTCAGCGCCCGCGCGCCGGCGTCGGGGCCGGTGAACGTGCCCGTGGCGGTGCCCGGCAGCAGCCGTTCCAGCTCCGCGCCGACCCCCCACGGCGTCTCGTCGCCGACGGCGATGTTGGGCGTCGGGCTGAAGGTGGCCACGTACACCGGTCCGGTGACCGGCGCGGCGGACCCGCCGCGGGTGACCGTGACCGCCCGGCGGGCGGCCCGCAGGCCGATCTCCGGCTCCTCCGCGCCCGCGGTGTCCTGTGCGTCGCGGACGCTCGTGGTCCACGCGGCCAGGCCGCGGACCCGGGCGGCGGCGTCGGCGAGCCGCTCCTCGGCGAGTTCGCCGGTCCGGACGGCGGTGACGAGCGCGTCCTGCAGGCGCTGCACCGTGTCCTCGTCGCACAGCCCGCCGCCCACGCAGATCGCGTCGGCGCCGGCGGCGAGGGCGAGGACCACGCCGTGTTCCAGCCCGTAGGTGCCGGAGATGGCCTGCATCTCCATGCCGTCGGTGACGATCAGGCCCTGGTAGCCGAGTTCCTCGCGGAGCAGTCCGGTGAGGATGCGGCGGGACAGGGTGGCGGGGCGGTCCGGGTCGAGCACCGGGACCCGGATGTGGGCGCTCATGACCGCCCGGGTGCCGGCCGCGATGGCCGCCCGGAACGGCCGCAGCTCCCGCTCGTGCAGGGTGGTGGCGTCGAGGTCGATGTGCGGCAGGGCGTGGTGCGAGTCGACGTTGGTGTCGCCGTGCCCGGGGAAGTGCTTGGCGCAGGCGGCTACGCCGGTGGACTGCAGGCCCTCGACGTAGGCGGCGGTGTGCCGGGAGACCAGGTCGGTGTCCCCGCCGAAGGAGCGCACTCCGATCACCGGGTTGGCGGGGTTGGCGTTGACGTCGGCGGACGGCGCCCAGTTGAAGTTGACGCCGCAGGCCGCGAGCCGGCGGCCCAGTTCGCGTGCGACGTCACGGGTGAGGCCGGTGTCGTCGACCGCGCCGAGGGCGTGGTTGCCGGGGAAGGAGGAGCCGGTGCGGACCTCCAGCCGGGTGACGTCGCCGCTCTCCTCGTCGATGGCGACCAGGAGGTCGTCCCGCTCGGCCCGCAACTGGGCGGTGAGCGCGGCGACCTGCTCGGCGCCGGCGACGTTGCGGCCGAACAGGGCGACGGAGACGAGGCCCTCGCCGAGGCGGCGGCGCACCCAGTCGGGCGCGGTGGTGCCGTCGAAGCCCGGCTGCAGGACGGCGAGCGCGTCCCGGGTGAGGGTGTCGGTGCCGGTGGTGAATGTCGTCATGAGGTGGCGGTCATCCCTTCACGGCGCCGGCGGTGAGGCCGCTGACGGCCTTGCGCTGCAGGTAGACGAAGAGGATCAGGATCGGGATGGCGAAGAGCGACGAGGCGGCCATGGTCGCGCCCCAGTCGTTGCCGAACTGGCTCTGGAAGCTGGACAGCCACAGCGGCAGGGTCTGGGCCTCGGGGTTCTTGTTGAGCACCAGGACGAGCGCGAACTCGTTCCAGGCCGTGATGAATCCGAACAGCGAGGTGGCCATCAGGCCCGGCGCGAGCAGCGGCAGGATGATCCGGCGGAACGCCTGGGCGCGGGTGCAGCCGTCGACCATCGCCGACTCCTCCAGTTCCTTCGGCACGGCGGCGACGAAGCCGCGCAGCGTCAGGATGGTGAGGGGCAGGATCATCATCATGTAGAAGAGCGTCAGCGGTACGAGGCTGTTCAGCATGGACGCGTCCCGCACGATCATGTACATCGCGATGATCATGACTTCCCAGGGCGCCATCTGGGCCAGCATGAATCCGATGATGAAGCCGCGCCGCCCCTTGAAGCGCATCCGCGCGAGGGCGAAGGAGCCGGCCAGCGCGATCACCAGGGAGAAGACCACGGCCAGGACGGTGACGGTCAGCGAGTTGGTGACGTAGGTCCAGAAGTGGTCGACGTTGATCGCGGTGCTGAAGTGCTCGAAGGTCAGGTCGGCCGGGAACCAGACCGGGTCCTCCGAGAGGATGTCGCCGGTCGGCTTGAGGGCCGTGTTGAACATCCAGTACACGGGGAAGACGAAGCCGATGAACAGGACGGCGGCCGTGACGTTGGGCCACAGGCGGCCGAAGAGCGAGCGCTTCACAGCTCGTCCTCCTCTTGCTTGAGCACGATCCGGAGGTAGTAGGCGGTCAGGCCGAGCAGGATCGCGATGGTCAGGACGGCGATCGCCGCGCCCATGCCGTAGTGCTGGTTGCCGACACCCTCGACGAAGGCGTAGACGGGCAGGATCTCGGTGAGCCGGTCGGGACCGCCCTTGTTGATGAGGTAGACCTGCACGAACGCCTTGAAGACCCAGATGACCTCCAGGAACGTGGTCGCGTAGAGGAACGGCCGCAGGAACGGCAGGGTGACCGTGGTGAAGCTCCGCCAGGCGCCGGCGCCGTCGAGGGACGCGGCCTCGTAGAGCTCCTTGGGGATGGTGGTGGTCGCCGCGTAGAGGTTGATCGCCACGAACGGGACGGACATCCACACGATCAGCAGGGTGATGACGAAGAACGTCGACATCTGGCTGCTGGTCCAGTTGTAGTCGGCCATGGAGTGCCAGCCGAGCTTGTCCAGGACCCAGTTGACGACGCCGAAGCGCTGTGCGAACAGCCACTGGTAGACGGTGGTGGCGGCCACGATCGGCATGGCCCAGGCGAGGACCAGGCCCAGCAGCAGGGTGAACCGCATCCACTTGCCGAGGCGGGCGAGCAGCAGCCCGACCAGGGCGCCCAGCACCATGATCAGGGCGACGTTGACCGCCGTGAAGAGGATCGAGCGAAGGGTGACCCGCCAGAAGTCCTCACTGGTGAGCGCCGCCTGGTAGTTGTCGACTCCGTTCCACTCGGTGGCGCGCTGGATCAGCTGCGTCATGTTGAGGTTCTGGAACGACAGCAGCACGTCCTTGAGCAGCGGCCAGCCGAGCAGCAGCACGGAGGCCACACAGGCGGGCAGCAGCAACAGGTACGGGGCGAGCGCGCCGGCGCGCGACGCCGCTCTCGGTGTCGGCCTGCCCGGCCCCCCGTCGTCCGCCTTGCGGACGTCCGCCGGGCCGGAGGGCGGCCGTTCGGTCTGCACGGTCATGCTCGCGATCTCTCTTCTCGACATACTCGACGCCGGGCGGGGGCCGGCGAGTCACCGGCCCCCGCCCGCTCCGTGCGCTCGCTGTGCGGCTACTGCTGCTGCGCCAGGCGCTTGTTGAACTCGCCCTCGACCTGCTTCGCGGCCTGGGCCGGGGTCTTGCCGTTCAGGACGGCCGTCAGGTACGTCTTGATCGGGTTCGGGTCGTTCTCCACGGCCGCCCACTGCGGGATCAGCGGCGTGGTGCCGCCGACGGCGGCGGCCGGGGCGGCGGCCTCGGCGGGCGCGTTGCCCTCCAGGTTGCTCTGCAGCGACTCCTTGTTGGGGATGACGCCGTTGAGCTTGGCCAGCTGGCCCTCGAACTTGTCGGAGAGCGCGATCTTCAGGAACTCCTTGGCGAGTTCCTGCTTCTTGCTGCCCGCGGCGACGGCGAGGTTGGAGCCGCCGAGGAAGACACCCTCGGGCTTGTCGGCCGTGGCACCGGGGATGGTGAAGTAGCCGATGTCCTTCTCGATCTTCGGGTTGGCCTCGGTCGCGATGCCCGCTTCCCAGCCCATGCCGATGAACGCGCCGACCTTGCCGTCGGCGAAGACCTCGCCCTGCTGCGGGGTGGCCTCGTCCTTGTCCTTGGGCGCCTTGGACAGCGCCTGGAACTTCTTGTAGGTCTCCGCGGCGGCGGCGACCTTCGGGTCGTCGAGGTTGGAGACGTACGTGTCGCCGTCCTTCTTGACCAGTTCGCCGCCCTCGCCGATCACCAGGCCGACGAAGTGGTACCAGTTCTGGCCCGGCAGGTAGATCGGCTCGGCGTCGGTCTTCTCACCGATGGTCTTGAGCGCGTCGTAGAACTCGTCGCGGGTCTTGGGGGTGTCCTTGAGACCGGCGTCCGCCCAGACCTTCTTGTTGTAGAGGACGACGCGGTTGGCGAAGTACCAGGGCGCCGCGTACTGCTTGCCCTCGTAGACGGACGACTCGTTGAGCGACTCGGTCCACTCGCCGCCGATCTCGGACTTGAGGTCACCGAGGTCGGCGAGGCCACCGGTCTTGGCGTAGGCCGGGGTCTGGGTGTTGCCGATCTCGAAGACGTCCGGCGGGTTCTCCTCGGACAGGGAGGTGGTCAGCTTCTGCTGGATGCCGTTCCACTGCTGGATCTCGAACTTGACCTTCGCCTTGGTCTTCTTCTCGAACTCGGCGGTGAGGTCCTTCTGCCACTGGTCCGGCGACGAGCCGTCCATCACCCACACCGTGAGCGTCTGGCCGGCGTAGCCGTCCGCGCCCGCCTTCTTGTCCCCGTCACCGTCGTTCCCGCCGCACGCGGCCACGGAGAACAGCATGCCCGCGACTCCGATCGCGGCTATCAGCTTGCGCTTCACGCGCCACCCCTCCTCAGGAATGCCTTGCACACCCACGCCCTCGGCGGTGACCCTCACAACGGCGCAACAGCTCGGCGGGCTGGGACCCGGCTTCCTCTAAATGGTTTAGACCAGCAAGGGGAGCTTGGCCTAGACCTATGGCCCTGTCAAGGGTCGGACGGGCGGCAGTCGATAACGGCACGGCAACGTCAATCCGGGCACCGAACTCCCCCCAAACGCGGACGTGTCGAGAGTTGGACTAGACCAAAGCGCCGGGGCGCGGTTATAACGGGACCGCCGAGCGTGCGGCGCCGACCCCGGCCGTCCGCCGACGTGCACCGCGGCCGGCACCTGCCGTCCGCGCGCCGGACACCCCAGCCGGAAGGCAGGTCATGAGCACGGACGTCAGCAGCGCCCCGGCCGACCCGGGGGCCACGCCCGGCCGCATCGGCCGAGTCGGCCGCGTCCCGAAGTACTACCGCATCAAGCAGCGGCTGCAGCGGATGACCGACGAGCGCAGCCCCGGCGCCCCGATGCCCGCCGAACGCCTGCTCGCCGTCGAGTTCCGCACCTCCCGCACCACCGTCCGCAAGGCACTCCAGGAACTGGTCAGCGAGGGGCGGCTGGACCGCATCCAGGGCAAGGGCACCTTCGTCGCCCGCCCCAAGGTGTACCGGGCCCTGCAGCTGACGTCGTACACCGAGGACATGCGGGCGCAGGGACTCCGGCCCGCCTCCGAGGTCCTGGACCTCGGTTATGTCCCCGCCGACGAGGACCTGGCGGCCCTGCTGGAGGTGGAGCGGGGCGAGCGGGTGCTGCGCGTCGAGCGGCTGCGGCTGGCCGGCGGTGAGCCGATGGCCATCGAGGCGACCCACCTGTCCGCCCGGCGCTTCCCGCACCTGCGCCGCCACCTGTCCCGCAACGCCTCCCTGTACACGACCCTGTACGAGGTCTACGGCGTCCGGCTCGCGGAGGCCGACGAGACCATCGAGACCTCCCCCGCGACCCCGCGCGAGGCCGGCCTGCTCGGTACGGACGTGGGCCTGCCGATGCTGCTGCTGTCGCGCCACTCCCGCGACGAGCACGGCACCCCGGTGGAGTGGGTCCGCTCGGTGTACCGGGGTTCGCGCTACCGCTTCACGGCGACCCTGACCCCGCCGGAGACGGGCGGGGGGTGACGGCGGGGGGCCCTCCGGGTCCCGTGGGGCGGCCCGGCCGGCTCAGCCGGTGACCGTGCGCAGGTACGCCGCGAACTTCTCCAGGCCGTCGATGTTGCGGGGGCCGCTGATGCCCTCGTTGTAGTCGAGGACGAAGAAGTTGTTCTTCCGGACGGCGGGCAGGTCCCGGGTGTGCGGGGACCTGCGGAGGAAGTCGATCTTCTTCTGGGCGGGCCGGTCGCCGTAGTCGAGGATCATGACGATCTCCGGTTCGGAGCGGGCGACGGCCTCCCAGGTGACCTGGGTCCAGCGCTGGTCGAGGCCGTCGAAGACGTTGCGGGCTCCCGCGATGCGGATGATGTCGTTCGGCGGCACCTGGCTGCCCGCGGTGAAGGGCTGGTCGGTGCCGGAGTCGTAGAGGAAGACGGGCAGCGGCCGGCCGTCGGTGGGTGCCCGGCCGGCGACGGCGTCGACGCGCTGCTTCAGGCCGGCCACCACGCGCCGGGCCCGGTCCTCGACCCGGAAGATCCTGCCGAGCCGTTCGAGGTCGGTGTAGAGCGCTTCGAAGGGAGTCGCCCGCTCGGGGTGCCCGGGGTAGTTGAAGCAGCTCTCGGTGTGCATGAAGCTCTGGATGCCCAGGCCGTCCAGGATCTCGGGGGTGATGCCCCGCTCGTCCTTGAAACCGGAGTTCCAGCCGGCGACGACGAGGTCGGCGCGGGCCTCGACGACGACCTCCTTGTTGAGCAGGTCGTCGCTGAGCATCTTCACCTCGGCGTACTCCGACGCCCACGGCGACTCGCTCACCGGCGGGTTGGCGGGCGGCATGACGTAGCCGTGCACGTGGTCGGTCAGGCCGAGGGCGAACAGCTTGTCGGCGCTGCCGCCCTCGTAGGCGACGGCCCGCCGCGGGACCGTGTACTCGACCGGTTCGCCGCAGCGCTTCACGGTGACCGTGCCGGACGGCCCCCCGGTGCCGGGTGCGACGTCGGCGCCGCAGGCGTTGAGCAGCAGGACGGCCGCGACGGCGGAGCCGACGGCCGCCCGGCGCCGGGCCGGGCGGGGGGTGCGGGAGGTGCGCATGGGTGGGTGCCTTTCAGGTGGAGGGGGTGGACGCAGGGGCCGGGCCGAGCGCGTACAGCAGCTGCGGGTGGCCGGTGAGCGGGTGCGGGACGACGTCGGCGCGGACCCCGAAGACGTCGTGGACCAGCTCGGGGGTCAGGACGTCGGCGGGGGTCCCGGCCGCGACCAGGCGCCCGGCGCGGAGCATGCCGATCCGGTCGCAGGCCGCCGCCGCGAGGTTGAGGTCGTGAAGCACGACGAGGACGGTGAGCCCCGAGCCGCGCAGCAGGGTGAGCATCTCCAGCTGGTGGCGCAGGTCGAGGTGGTTGGTGGGCTCGTCCAGGACGAGGATCTCCGGTTCCTGGACGAGGGCGCGGGCCAGCAGCACGCGTTGGCGTTCGCCGCCGGAGAGGGTGAGGACGCCGCGCCGGGCGAGGCGGCGGATGTCGAGCCGGTCCATGACCTGTTCGCACAGCCGGCGTTCGCGGGCGCCGAGAGCCTGGTGGGCGCGCAGGTGGGGGGCGCGGCCCAGGGCGACGACCTCCTCGACCGTGAAGTCCAGGTCGACGGCGCCGTCCTGGGTCATGGCGGCGACGGTTTGGGCGCTGCGGCGCATCGGCAGCCGGGCCAGGTCGTCGCCGCCGAGCCGGACGGTGCCGGTGGTGGGGCGCAGGGCGCGGTAGACGCACCGCAGGGCGGTGGACTTGCCGCTGCCGTTCGGGCCGACCAGGCCCACGACCCGGCCGTCGGGCACGTCGAGGGTCAGCTCCCGCACCAGGCTGGTGCCGTCGGTCACCACCGACAGCGCGTCGAGTCGCAGGTCCATGTCAGCGGCCTCCGAACAGGTAGCTCCTGCGGCGCATGAGGGTGACGAAGACGGGCACGCCGATCAGGGCGGTGATCACGCCGAGCGGCAGCTCCCTGGGGGCGACGAGCGTCCGGGAGACCAGGTCGGCCCACACCATGAACACGGCCCCGGCGAGCGGCGCGAGGGTGAGCACCCGGGTGTGGCCGGCCCCGGCGACCATGCGCACCACGTGCGGCAGCACCAGTCCGACGAAGGCGATGGCGCCGCTGACGGCGACCATCACGCCGGTCACCAGCGAGAGAAGGACGAGGAGGCCCTTGCGGTGCCGGTCGGGGTCGATGCCGAGGCTCGCCGCCGTCTCGTCGCCGAGCGCCAGCACGTCCAGCGTCCGGCCCCGCCGGCGCAGCACCGCGAGGGCGGGCAGGACGACGAGGGCCACGACGGGCAGGGCGCCCCAGTTCGCGGCGCCGAAGCTGCCCATCGTCCAGTACAGGACCATGCCGGTCGCCTCGCTGTCGGGCGCGGAGTAGACGATCAGGCTCATGAGGGCCTGGAAGCCGAGCGACAGGGCCACTCCGGTGAGCACCAGCCGCAGCGGGGACAGCGTGCCGCGGTGCGAGGCGGCCGCGTACACCAGCAGGGACGCCGTCAGGGCACCGAGGAACGCGCCGGCCGAGACGGCGTGGATGCCCAGCACCGCCAGTCCGCCGCCGACGGTGACGGCGACGGCGCCGACGGACGCCCCCGAGGAGACGCCGAGGACGAAGGGGTCGGCGAGCGCGTTGCGCACCAGGGCCTGGGCGGCGACCCCGACCGCGCTCAGTCCGGCCCCGACGAGGGCGGCCAGCAGGACCCGCGGGGCGCGGATCTGCCAGATGATCTGGTGGGTCGTCACCTCGTCCGCGGTGATGGTGCCGCCGCTGACGGCCGCCCACAGGTGGCGGGCGGTCTCGGCGGGGCCGATGACGGCGGGGCCCAGGCCCACGGCCACGACGACGGACACCAGCAGCGCGGTGACCAGGACGGCGACGGCCGTCAGGAGCCCGCCCCGGGTGGCGAGTCGTTCCCTCATGGTGTGCGCTCCCGGTGCGGGGCGGCCTCCGGCTCCCGCGCGGGGGTGCGGGGCACGAGGAGGGCGGCGCCGAGGGCGGCGACGACGAGGGCGCCGAACACGGCCGCGATGCCGGGGTTCCCGGCCAGTCCGAGGCCCGCGCCGCCCAGGGCCGCTCCCGCGAAGACGCCGAGGCTCTGGCCGGCGGCGTTCAGGGACAGCGCGGTGCCGCGCCGGGGCCCGCACCGCCGCACCAGCAGGCTCACGGCGCACGCGGCGACGACCGCGTGGCTCGCCGCGTGCAGCGCCGTCACGGCGAGGGCGAGCGGCAGCCGGTCGGTGAAGTAGAAGCCGACCACGGACACCAGGGCGGCGAACAGGCCGAGGATCAGCAGCCGTTCGGTGCCGACGCGGGGTGCGGCGGAGTTGGTGATCCGCCCGGTGAGCAGGTTGCTGACGAAGTACGCGGCGCCGCTGAGCGTCCAGACCAGCGCGAAGTGCGCGGGGTCGAGCCGGAACCGTTCGTCGTAGTAGGCCGCCAGGTAGGCGAGGTAGCCCATGAACACGGCCGTGCGGAGCAGCGAGACGAGCAGCAGCGGCACCGCGCCGGGGACGGCCGCGAGCGACCGGAACGAGGCGAGGTAGCCCGGCTGCCGTCCCGGCGCGCCGCCCGCCGGGTGCCCGGCGGCCTCGCGGCGGCCGCGGGCCGACAGGACGGCGGCGAGCAGGAGGCAGGCCGCGGTCACGGCGAGGAGGTCGCCCTGCCAGCCCCACAGGAGGGCGGGCAGCGCCACGGCCGGTGCGGCGAGCATCGCGGTCATCGACTGGGT
>NZ_JAAGMD010000590.1 GCF_010548465.1 Streptomyces sp. SID14436
CGGCCCCCCGCCCGTGACCCGGACCGCCCAGCCGTCCCCGGCCCCCTCCGACGGCCCCCGGCCCGCGCCGCCCGAGGGCGCCCACCTCATCCCCGCCTACCCGGCCGCCGAACGCGCCGTCCGCGCGCTGGCGCACTCCGTCGAGTACGCGCAGTGGCGCCGGGACGCCGCCGACCCCGGCAAGGTGCCCGAGTACGACGACATCGACGAGAAGGCCGCCGCCGCCCTCGTCGACCGGCAGCTCACCAGCGGCCAGGGCCTCACCCTCGGCCAGGACGAGACTTGCGACCTGCTCGGCACCTACGGCATCCACGTGCACCGCGCGCTGCCCGCACCGAGCCCCGACGCCGCCGCCGGGGCCGCCCGCAGCCTCGGCTACCCCGTGGCCCTCAAGGCCACCGCCCCCCACCTGCGCCACCGCGCCGACCTCGGCGGCGTCCGCCTCGACCTCGCCGACGAGGAACAACTGCGCAGGGCGTACACCGAACTGACGGAGCTGTTCGGCACCCCCGAGGAGCTGCGGCCCGTCGTGCAGCGCATGGCACCCCGCGGCGTCGACACCATCGTCCGGGCCGTCATCGACCCCGCCGCCGGGGCCGCGCTCTCCTTCGGGATCGCCGGACCGCCCTCGCAGCTGCTCGGCGACATGGCGCACCGCCTGATCCCGGTCACCGACCGGGAGGCCGGGTCCCTGGTCCGGGCCATCCGGACCGCGCCGCTCCTCTTCGGCTGGCGCGGCTCCGCCCCCGTCGACACCCCCGCCCTCGAGGAACTGCTGCTGCGGGTGTCCCGGCTGGTCGACGACCACCCCGAGGTCGTCGCGGTCACCCTGGAGCCGGTCGTCGTCGCACCGCAGGGCCTGAGCGTGCTGAGCGCCTCCGTGCGCCTGGCCCCGCCGCCCGCCCGCGACGACCTCGGCCCGCGCACCCTCCCCGCCTACTGACGTCCCGGCCGGGCGCCCCGGCCGGGACCGGGAGCCGCGGAAAACCCGAGGACACGGAGCGGTGCCTCGCAGTCAGCGGTCCCCCGTAGGATGGGCGCATGGCCAAGACCAGTACGACGACCCAGGGGCTGCGGGCGGCGATCGAGCGCAGCGGCTACTACCCGGCCCTCGTGGCCGAGGCGGTGGAGGCCGCCGTGGGCGGCGAGCCCATCCGGTCGTACCTGGTCCACCAGGAGACGACGTTCGACCAGAACGAGGTGCGGCGGCACGTGACCGTGCTCGTCCTCACCGGCAACCGCTTCATCGTCAGCCACACCGACGAGCAGTCCGCCGACAGCACCTCCCCGACGCCCTACGCCACCACGTCCACCGAGTCGGTCAAGCTGAGCCGCATCTCGTCCATCGTGGTCAGCCGCGTGGTCGCCAACCCCGAGTCGTACACGCCCGGCACGCTGCCGCGCGAGATCGTGCTCACCATCGGCTGGGGTGCCGTCTCGCGCATCGACCTGGAGCCCGCGGCCTGCGGCGACCCCAACTGCGAGGCCGACCACGGCTACACGGGCAACTCCACGGCGGACGACCTCAGCCTCCGGGTCAGCGAGGCCGGCGACGGCCCGGAGACGGTGCGCCAGGCCCTGGCCTTCGCACAGGCGCTCTCCGAGGCGACCGCGGACCAGACGCGCTGATGGCGTACCCCCCGCAGCCCACGCCTCCCGCGCGCCCCACGGCCACCACCGGCTGGGGGTCCCACTCCGAGCCCCTCGCCCCGGACACCGCGCCCGTGCCCCAGTACGGCAGCGGATCGCTCGCCGACCTGCTGCCCACCATCGCCGCGGGCATGGACGTACCCGGCACCACCGCCGCCATCGCGGAACTCGCGCCCGCCGACCGCTGCTGCGTGTTCCTGATCGACGGACTCGGGTGGGAGCAGCTGCGCGCCCACCCCGACGAGGCGCCGTTCATGACGTCCCTGCTGGCCGCCTCGCGCGGCGGCACCGGCCGTCCGATCACGGCCGGCTACCCGGCGACGACCGCCACCTCCCTGGCCTCCGTCGGCACCGGCCTGCCGCCCGGCGTGCACGGCCTGCCCGGCTACACCGTCCGCAACCCGGACACCGGCGAGCTGATGAACCAGCTCCGCTGGCAGCCCTGGACCCAGCCCGCCGCCTGGCAGCCGTATCCCACGATCTTCGAGCGGGCCCACCGGGCGGGGGTCCATGCCGCACAGGTCTCCTCCCCGGCCTTCGTCAACACGCCGCTGACGAAGGTCGCGCTCAGCGGCGGCACCTTCCACGGGCGGCTGTCCGGCGAGGAGCGCATGGACCTGGCGGCCGGACAACTCGCCGCCGCCGACCGCTCCCTGGTCTACACGTACTACTCCGACGTCGACGGCGCCGGCCACCGCTTCGGCGTGGACTCCGACACCTGGCGCGGCCAGCTCATGTACGTCGACCGCCTCGTTCAGCGCCTGGCCGAACAGCTCCCCGAGCGCAGCGCGCTCTACGTCACCGCCGACCACGGCATGATCGACGTGCCCTTCGACGAGGAGCACCGCATCGACTTCGACGCGGACTGGGAACTGAGCGCCGGGGTCGCCCTGCTCGGCGGTGAGGGCCGCGCCCGGCACGTGTACGCCGTGCCCGGCGCCGCCGGCGACGTGCTGGCCTGCTGGCGCGAGGTGCTCGGCGAGCAGTTCTGGGTCGCCTCGCGCGACGAGGCGATCGCGGCGGGCTGGTTCGGCCCGCGGGTGGACGAGCGGGTGTACGGCCGCATCGGCGACGTGATCGCCGCGGCGCGCGACGACGTCCTGCTCATCGCCTCCGAGCGGGAGCCGAAGGAGTCGGCGATGGTCGGCAACCACGGTTCGATGACCCCTGCCGAGCAACTGGTCCCCCTGCTCGAAGTACGCTCCTGAGGTCCGCACCACCCCCGCCGACCCCGCACGCCCACCACCGGAACCCGCCCGATCCTGGCCGAAAGGTGCCCGACCCCCCATGCCCGAGCTGGTGTTCTTCTCCGGAACCATGGACTGCGGGAAGTCGACGCTGGCTCTGCAGATCGAGCACAACCGTTCGGCCCGCGGCCTGGCGGGTGTCATCTTCACCCGCAACGACCGGGCCGGCGAGGGCAAGTTGTCCTCCCGCCTCGGCCTCGTCACGGACGCGGTGGAGGTCGGGGAGGGCGCCGACCTCTACGCCCACCTGGTCGACCACCTCTCGCAGGGCGGACGCGCGGACTACGTGATCGCCGACGAGGCGCAGTTCCTCGCCCCCGAGCAGATCGACCAACTCGCCCGCGTGGTGGACGACCTGGACATCGACGTCTACGCCTTCGGCATCACCACCGACTTCCGCACCCGCCTGTTCCCCGGCTCGCAGCGGCTCGTGGAGCTGGCCGACCGGGTCGAGGTGCTCCAGGTGGAGGCCCTGTGCTGGTGCGGCGCCCGCGCCACGCACAACGCCCGCACGGTCGGCGGGGTCATGGTCGTCGAGGGCGCCCAGGTGGTGGTCGGCGACGTCACCGACTCCGCCGACGAGGTCGGCTACGAGGTCCTGTGCCGCCGCCACCACCGCCGCCGCATGACCGCGGCCACGGCCCGCGCGGCGGCCCTGTCCCCGGACGTCCTGCCGATGCCGACCGTCTGACGGGGCACGCCCGGCCGGTCCGTTCCGGTGCCGCCGGCACTCCGACCGGGCGCGGCCCGGCGCATGCGGGCTCCCGCGTCGCCGGCCGGCGCACCGCCCGCCGTCAGCCGATCCGGGCCCCCGCGCCACCGACCCGCACCCGCGGGTCCCCCGCGCGCAGCGTCACCGTCAGCTCGCCCGGACGGCCCAGGTCCTCGCCCTGGTGCAGGGTGAGGACGGCGTCCTCGGGGACCAGGCCCAGCTCACGCGCGTAGGCGCCGAACGCGGCGGCCGCGGCACCGGTCGCCGGGTCCTCCACGACACCGCCCACCGGGAACGGGTTCCGCACGTGGAACACGCCGGCCGACTCCCGCCACACCAGCTGGACCGTGGTCAGGTCCAGGCGGTGCATGAGCGCCTCCAGGCGGGCGAAGTCGTAGGCCAGGTCCGCGAGCCGGGCCCGGGTCGCCGCCGCCAGCACCAGATGGCGGGCCCCGGCGAAGGCGACCCGGGGCGGGAAGTCCGGGTCGAGGTCGGCGGGCGGCCAGCCGAGCGCGGCCAGCGCCTCGGTGAGATCGGCGGCAGCGATCTCCTCCACCCGCGGCTCGACGCTGGTGAGCGTGGCCCGCAGGGCGCCGTCCACCTCTGTCACCTCCACCGGTACGGTGCCGGCCCGGGTGGCGAACACCAGCTCCCCGGGGCCGGTCCGCTCGGCGAGCGCGATCGCGGTGGCGACGGTCGCGTGCCCGCAGAACGGCACCTCCGCCTTGGGGCTGAAGTAGCGGATGCCGTACGCCCGTCCGCCGAGTCCCGCGGGGGGCGCGGTCAGGAACGCGGACTCCGAGTACCCCAGTCCGGCGGCGATGGCCAGCATCTCGTCGTCGCCCAGTCCGGTGGCGTCCAGGACGACACCGGCGGGGTTCCCGCCGTCGGGGGTGCTGGAGAACGCGGTGTAGTGCAGCACTTCGGGCTTCGGCGTGTTCGTCGTCATGATCCGGCCAACACCGGCCGGGGCGCGGCTGTTCCGGCTGCGGGTCCGGCCCCGGGCCGGGCTGCGGTCCGGCGGGTCCGCGCGCGGGTGGCCGTGCACGGCCGGTGCGTACGCCGGGAGAGCGGGCCCGCCGGCAAGCAGGC
>NZ_JAAGMD010000610.1 GCF_010548465.1 Streptomyces sp. SID14436
CGGCAGGGGCCGCGGGGCGTGGTCGGTGCTGCCCGGGGCCGGGCCGCGCGGCCCGGGCGGGCGGGTGCGCAGGGCGGCCCCGCTCCCGTGCACGGTGAACTCCGCGGTCGCCGGACCCGCCTCCCGGATGCCGTCCTCCCGGATGCCGTCCGTCTCCCTCTCCGTCTCCGTGCCCACGCCGGTCAGCGGATCCCGTGCGTCTGGAGCCACAGTTCGAGCAGTGCCGTCTGCCACAGCGTGTTCGCGCCCCGCCGGGTGCGGTGGGCGTTGGGTGCGGCGAGCAGCGCGTCGACGTACTCCTGGCGGTAGATGCCGCGGGCGCGGGCCTCGGGGGCGGTGAGGGCCTCGCGGACCCGCTGGAGGACCGGGCCGGCCATGTGCTTGATCGCCGGGACCGGGAAGTAGCCCTTGGGCCGGTCGACGACCTCGGCGGGCAGGACCCGGCGGCCGGCGGCCTTGAGGACGCCCTTGCCGCCGTCGGCGAGTTTCAGCCCGGGCGGGCAGGCGGCGGCCAGTTCGACGAGTTCATGGTCGAGGAAGGGCACCCGGGCCTCCAGGCCCCAGTCCATCGTCATGTTGTCGACCCGTTTGACGGGGTCGTCGGTCATCATGACGTGGGCGTCGAGGCGGAGGTCGGCGTCCAGGGCGGTCTCGGCGCCCGGCTGCGCCATGTGGGCGTGGACGAACGCCGCGGAGGTGTCCCGGCCGGGCAGCAGTCCGGGGGCGAGGATGCCGGCCAGGTCGGTGTGCGTACGGTCGGAGTAGGTGTCGATGTAGGCCTGCGCGGCCTGCTCGCGCGGCACCCCGGCCATCGCCGGGTACCAGTGGTAGCCGGCGAACACCTCGTCGGCGCCCTGGCCGCTCTGGACGACCTTGATCTCCTTGGCCACCTGCTCGGCCAACAGGTGGAAGGCCACCACGTCGTGACTCATCATCGGCTCGCTCATGGCGCGCACGGCCCCGTCGAGGGCGCCGGCGACCCGGTCGGAGGGCACCATGAGCTGGTGGTGGCGGGTGTCGAAGTGCCGGGAGACGAGGTCGGAGTAGGCGAACTCGTCGCCCTCCTCGTCGCCCTCGGACTCGAAGCCGACGCTGAAGGTCGCCAGGTCGTGCCGGCCCTCCTCGGCGAGCAGGGCCACGATGAGGCTGGAGTCCAGTCCGCCGGAGAGCAGCACGCCCACCGGGACGTCGGCGACCGTACGGCGGCGCACGGCGGTGCGCAGCGCGTCGAGCACCGCGTCCGTCCAGTCCTCGGCGGTGCGTCCGGCGTCCTGCGGGCGGCGGGTGTAGGCGGGCTGCCAGTAGCACGTGTCGTGCTCGGTGCCGTCGGGGTCGACGACCCGGACGGTGGCCGGGGGGAGTTTGCGCACCCCGTTGAGGACGGTGCGGGGCGCGGCCACGGTGGCGTGCCAGCTGAGGTACTGGTGCAGGGCGAACGGGTCGAGCGAGGTGTCCACCCCGCCGCCCGCGAGCAGGGCGGGCAGGGAGGAGGCGAAGCGGAGGCGTTCCGGGGTCGCGGACAGGTACAGCGGCTTGACGCCGAGCCGGTCGCGGGCCAGGACGAGGCGGCCGGTGTCGAGTTCGGTGAGCGCGAAGGCGAACATGCCGTGGAAGTGGCTGACGCAGTCGGTGCCCCACTCCCGGTAGGCCTTGAGCACGACCTCGGTGTCGGATTCGGAGAAGAAGCGGTGACCGAGGGCGTGCAGTTCGTCGCGCAGTTCGCGGTAGTTGTAGATGCAGCCGTTGAAGACGCCGGCGAGCCGTGCTCCCGGGTCGGTCATCGGCTGGGCGCCGCTGTCGGACAGGTCGATGATCTTCAGGCGCCGGTGGCCCAGGGCGACGGGGCCCTGGCACCACAGTCCGCGTCCGTCGGGGCCGCGGGGCGCGAGGCGGTCGGTCATGCGCTCGACCGCCGCGAGGTCCACCCGCCCGCCGTCCAGGCGCAGTTCACCGCTCAGACCGCACATCAGCGGGTCCTCCTTCCGCCCGGGGCCGTCCGGACGGGCGGCGGTGCGGCCACGGTGGTGCGCCCGGCGCGGGCGCCGGACGGCAGGGGGTCGTCCGCGGCCCCCGCCGGTGCGGGAGCGGCGGGCCGGGAG
>NZ_JAAGMD010000638.1 GCF_010548465.1 Streptomyces sp. SID14436
CGGGCGGGCTCGCGCCCCTCCCCCGCCGGGTGCCGCAGACCAGCCTGGCGGCCGAACTGCTGGAGGAGGCCGCCCCGCAGCCCGAGGAGGCCCCCGCCGGGGACTTCACCGCGGAACGGGCCGCCTCCTCCCTGGCCGGCTTCCAGCGCGGCACGTTCCGGGCACGGGACGACGAGGACGGCCACGACGGCCGGACCGACGACGGCACCGCCGGCCGGGCCGCCGGGCCGCCCCCCGACGACACCGGCCCGGCGGCGGAACATGTGCCCGCCGCCCCGCCCGAGTTCTCCACCCCTCCCGCCGATCGCTGACCGACGATCGCCGACCACCGCACACGAAGGAACACCGCCATGACACGCCCCATCCCCGCCACGCACACCCAGCTCGACCAGCTGCTGACCGGACTCGTGGAGCGGGTCGCCGACGTCAACCAGGCCGTGGTGCTGTCCGAGGACGGGCTGGTGGTGAGCAAGTCCACCGGCTTCCTGCGGGACGACGCGGAACGCCTCGCCGCGACCGCCTCCGGCCTGATGAGCCTCAGCAAGGGCGTCAGCATGGACTTCCGGGGCGGGCCGGTGCGCCAGGCGCTCATCGAGATGGCCAACAGCTACCTGATCCTCACCGCCGCCGGCCCCGGCGCGCACCTCGTCGTGCTGACCGGGCCGGGAGCGGACGTCGGCGTGGTGGCCTACCAGATGAACATGCTGGTGAAGAAGATCGGAGAGCACCTCAGCGCGGCGCCCAGGGGCGCCGCCGGGCCCGTCGTCGACCCCGGCGTGTGAGGTGGGCGGAGGCGATCCGGCGGGCCGGCTGGTACGACCGTTCACGCTGACGGGCGGCCGGACCCGGCCCAGCCGGGCCGACTTCACGCTGATCACCACGGTCACGGCGGTGGATCCGCAGCCCGTGACGGGCACCCGGCCGCAGCCGGAGCACACGCGCATCCTGCGGATGTGCGCGGAGCCGGTGGCGGTGGCGGAGCTCGCCGCCCGGCTGGACCTGCCGGTGAGCGTGGTGGTGATCCTGCTGTGCGACCTGCTGGAGGCGGGCCGGATCACCGCGCGGCCCCCGCACCCGGTCACCCGTACCACCCCGGACCTGGACCTGCTGCAGAAAGTGAGGGACGGACTTGGCCGCCTCTGACGCCACCGCCGAGGCACCGCACCCACGCCGGGCACCCGACACGGTCAAGATCCTGATCGCCGGGGGCTTCGGCGTGGGCAAGACCACCATGGTCGGCTCGGTCAGCGAGATCGTGCCGCTGCGCACCGAGGAGCCGCTGACCCTGGCCGGGCTGGACGTCGACGACCTGGACGGCATCGAGGAGAAACGTGCCACCACGGTCGCCCTCGACTTCGGCCGGATCACCGTCTCCGACGACCTCGTGCTGTACCTCTTCGGCACGCCCGGCCAGCAGCGGTTCTGGTTCATGTGGAACGACCTGGCCCTGGGGGCGCTGGGCGCGGTGGTCGTGGTGGACGTGCGCCGGCCGCGGTCCAGTTTCGCGGCGATCGACTTCTTCGAGCGCCGGGGCATCCCCTTCGTCGTCGCCGTGAACGGCTTCCACGGCGAGCACCCCTACCCCGTGGACGACATCCGGGAGGCGCTGACGCTGCCGGAGGGCGTGCCGGTGCTGCTGTGCGACGCGCGGGAGCGGGAGTCGTGCCGGGACGTGCTGATCGCCCTGATCGACCGGCTGATCGCGGCCGCCGCCACGGCCTCCTGACTCCCGCGCGGGTCTCCGCCGCCGTCAGTCGAGGCCCGCGGACTTCAGCCATGCCTTGGCCACGTCCAGCGGGTCCTTCTTCTCCAGCTGCACCTGGGCGTCCAGGTCGAGCAGCGCCGCGGTGTCCAGCGCGGCGGAGACCGCGTTCAGGGCGTCGACGCCCTCCTGGGAGAGGCCCTCCTTGTTGACCAGCGGGGTCACGTTGGCGAAGCCGAAGAGGTTCTCCGGGTCCTTCAGGACGACGAACTTCTCCTTGACGATGGTCGGGTCGGTGGTGAAGATGTCCGCCGCCTGCACGGTGTCGCGGGTCAGCGCCTCCTGGGTGAGCGGCCCGCCCGCGTCGAGCGCCTTGAACGACTTGAACTCCAGCCCGTAGACGTCCTTCAGGCCCTTCAGGCCCTGCCGCCGGGTCTGGAACTCCGGTGAGCCGCCGATCACCAGGTCCGGTGCCGCCTCCTTGAGGTCGGCGAGGGTCGACGCCGCGGTGAGGCCGTACTTCTTTGCCGTCCGCGCGTTGAGGGCGACCGAGTCCTTGTCCTCGGCGGGCGAGGACTCCAGCAGCGTCAGGCTCTTGTCCAGCTTCGCCTTGACGGCGGTGTTGACGTCCTGCGCGGACTTCTGCTCCGCCTCGGGGTCGAGGTAGGCGAGCAGCGAGCCGTTGTACTCGGGCAGGACGGTGATGGAACCGTTCTTCATCAGGCCGTAGGTGGTCTCCCGGCTGCCGATGTTGTGCTTGTAGGTCACCTTGATGCCCTTGGCCCGCAGGGCCTCGCCGTAGATGTCGGCGAGCAGGGTGCTCTCGGCGAAGTTGTTGGAGCCGACGACGACGGTCCCGGCCTCGGCCTTCTCGCCCGCCAGGGGGTCGTCGGAGGTGTCGCCGGAGGAACAGCCCGCGAGCAGCGCCGCGGCGGCGGTGAGCGCGACGGCCGTCGCGCCGGTGTGCCTCGTCCTGGTCCGACTGCTGTGCGCGGTGAAAGTCATTGACCGATCCAATCCAGCCGCTTCACGGCCCGTCAAGAACGTCCTGATCACGGTTTTCCCGCCCCGGGGTCCCGGGGGGTGGCGGAATCCCGGCGTCCGATGCCGGGGGTGCGTCGTCGTCAGCGGCGGCGTACTCCGGGGGAGACGGCCAGGCGTCCGGCGGCCCAGAACACGCCGAGGGTGAGCAGCGCCAGCAGGGCGACCAGGGTGGCGCCGCCGACGACCTTGGCGTAGTCGCGCTGGTAGAGCCCGTCGATGATGTACCGGCCGAAGCCGCCGAGACTGACGTAGGCGGCGATGGTGGCCGTCGACACGATCTGGATGGCGGCCGAGCGCAGCCCGCTGAGGACCAGCGGGAGCGCCACCGGCAGTTCGACCTGGAAGAGGATCCGCGACTCCCGCATGCCCATGCCCCGGGCGGCGTCCACCGGGGAGGGGTCGACGGTGCGCACCGCCTCGTAGGTGGTCACCAGGATCGGCGGCACGGCGAGGACGACCAACGGGATCATCACGGGCAGCAGGCCGAAGCCGATGAGCAGGACGACCAGCACCAGCAGCCCGAAACTGGGCAGCGCGCGGGCGGCGTTGGCGACGAAGGCGACCGCGTTGCCGCCGCGCCCGGTGTGCCCGGTGAGCAGACCGGCGGGCAGGCCGATCGCGGCGGCGACGGAGAGCGCGAGCAGCGTGTACTGGAGGTGCTCCAGCAGGCGCCGGGGGATGCCGTCGTAGCCGTGCCAGTGGGCGGCGTCGCTGAAGAAGGCGTCGACGAAGGTGAGGACGTTCACCGGATCGCCCCCTCGGGCTCGGGCCGGCGTCCGGCGGCCTTCGGCCGTCGCCGCGTGCCGGCCCCCGAGCGGGGCATCCACGGCGTCAGCAGGAGGCGGAGCAGGACCAGCAGGGCGTCGCAGACGATCGCCAGGACGGCCATGGTGATCACGGCGTTCACCGCGAGCTCGGGCCGGTCGTACTTCTGCGCGGCGGCCAGCAGGTTGCCGAGCGCGCCCTGGTTGCCGATCAGGGCGCCGACGCTGACCAGGGAGATGCTGGAGGCGGTGGCCACCCGCAGGCCCGCGATGATGGCGGGCGCGGCGAGGGGCAACTGCACCTGGGCGTAGCGCCGTACGGGTCCGAAGCCCATGGCGGTGGCGGCGGCCAGGGTCTCCTCGGGCACCGAGCGCACCCCGTCGACGATCGCCGGGACCAGCACCACCAGGCTGTACACGGCGAGCGGGATCATCACGGTGAGTTCGGTCTGGCCGGTGTAGTCGATGAGGACCACGAAGAAGGCCAGCGAGGGGATGGCGTAGAGCACGGTCGTGAAGCCCAGGACCGGCGGGTACAGCCTGCGGAAGCGCACGCACAGCTGGGCGAGCGGCAGCGCGAGCAGCAGTCCGGCGGCGACCGGCAGCAGCGCCTCCCGCACGTGGAGGCCGATCAGTCCGGCCCAGCTGTGCTGGAGGTCGCTGGGGATGTCGAAGAATCCGGTCACGGGGCGACCCCGGCCTTGTCGGCGCGGCCGTCGCCGGTGTCCTCGGTGGTGCCGGCCGCCGCGTGGGCGGCGCGGACGGCCTCGGCGATGGCCTGCTGGGAGACGACGCCGGTCACCCGGCCGGCGGCGTCCACGGCGACGGCCCGGCCGGTGGGCGAGAGCACGGCCCGGTCGAGGGCGACGCGCAGGGAGTCGGTGCCGGGCACGAAGGGCCGCCCGTGGGGCAGCAGCCGGTCGGCGGGCAGGTCGCCGGCGAGCAGGTCCCGGCGGGCGGCCCAGCCCAGGGGGCGGCCGTCCTCGTCGGTGACCAGCAGGTGTTCGGCGCCGGGGTCCGTGCCGGCGATCCGTTCGGCGGCGGCGTGGGCGGGCACGACGGTGTCCGTGGTGAGTTCGAGTGCGCCGGAGGGCAGGAAGGACAGCCGGCGGATGCCGCGGTCGGCGCCCAGGAAGTCCTCCACGAAGGCGTCGGCGGGCGCGGACAGCAGGTCGGCGGGCGGCGCGTACTGGGCGAGCCGGCCGCCCTCCCGGAGTACGGCGACCATGGTGCCCAGCTTGATGGCCTCGTCGATGTCGTGGGTGACGAAGACGATGGTCTTGCCCAGTTCGTCCTGGATCCGCAGGAGTTCGTCCTGCAGCCCCTTGCGGACCACGGGGTCGACGGCGGAGAAGGGTTCGTCCATCAGCAGGACCGGCGGGTCGGCGGCGAGCGCCCGCGCCACCCCGACGCGCTGCTGCTGGCCGCCGGAGAGCTGGTAGGGGTACCGCTTGGCCAGCGAGGGGTCCAGGCCCACGCGTTCCATGAGTTCCGCGGCGCGCTGCCGGGCGCGCTGCCGTCCCCAGCCGAGCATGCGGGGCACGGTGGCGATGTTGTCGACGATGGTGCGGTGCTGGAAGAGCCCGGCGTTCTGGATGACGTAGCCCATGGACCGGCGCAGGGCGGTGACCGGCCGGCGGCGGATGTCCTCGCCGTCGAGGAGGATCGTTCCCTCGGTGGGGTCGACCATCCGGTTGATCATGCGCAGGGTGGTCGTCTTGCCGCAGCCCGACGGCCCCACGAGGACGGTGATGGAGCGGTCGGGGACGTCCAGCGACAGCCGGTCGACCGCCACCGTGCCGTCCGGGTACCGCTTCGTGACTGAGTCGATCCGTATCAAGACGCCGAATGCCCTTCGGGGTGGCAGAACTCTGGCCAGGGGTCACGCGCTGGGTCGCCGGACGAGTCTAGACACCGCCACCGACAGCACGCCGGAGCGCGCGGGTCCCGAGGTCCGGGCCACGCGCGCCATGCCGCCACCTGCCCAGCCGCGCCCGTCGGAAACCCCCTGATCCCGGTCCGTTCCGCGCCGTCCACGCGCGGGCGTTCCTGTCGGATTGCTGTCGATGTCCGCCAGGAGTCCGCCGGGGCCTGCGGCAGGGGGCGCCGAGTGCCGCAGTATGAGCGGGTGGACAACGTACGCCTGCTCGTCGTGGACGACGATCCGCCCATCGCCGACCTGGTCGCCACCGTCGCCCGCTACGAGGGCTGGCAGGCGGTCACCGCGAACTCCGGTGCCCAGGCGCTGCGTCGCGCCGCCCGGTTCCGCCCGGAAATCGTGGTGCTCGACCTGATGCTGCCGGACGTCGACGGCTTCGGCGTGCTCGACCGGCTGCGGCGCGCGGGCACCATGGTGCCGGTGGTGTTCCTCACCGCCCGGGACGGCGTCGCCGACCGGGTGGAGGGGCTGACCCGGGGCGGGGACGACTACCTGGTCAAGCCGTTCGCCGTGGAGGAGCTGATGGCCCGGCTGCGGACGGTGCTGCGGCGCAGCGGCGGGCCGGCGCCCCGGCCGCCGGTGCTGCGGGTGGCGGACCTGACGATGGACGAGGACACCCGCGAGGTCCGGCGCGGTGAACGGCTGCTGTCGCTGACGCCCACCGAGTACGAGGTGCTGCGGTACCTGATGCGCCGCTCCCCTGCCGTGCTGACCAAGGCGCAGATCCTGGACCACGTGTGGGAGTACGGCTTCGGCGGCCGCTCCAACGTGGTGGAGCTGGTGGTCAGCCGGCTGCGGCGCAAGCTGGACGACACCGGACCGCCGCTGATCCGGACCGTGCGGGGCTTCGGCTACGTCATACGGCAGGCCGCCGAGTGATGAGCCGGCCGGCCGGGCGGCTGCGTCTGGGCACCCGGCTGACGCTCGGCCTCGGTGCGCTGTCGCTCGCGGTGTTCGCCGTCGTCGGCACCGCGCTGACCGCCTACATGCGCGACTACCTGGAGCAGCAGCTGGCGACCCAGCTCAAGCTGGTGCAGACCGTGCAGGCCAAGGACGCGGCGGCGCACGGCACGGTGCAGCGCAAGCCGTACTACGGCTGGTACACGGCCGTCTACGACGTCGCGGACGGCGAGGTGCGGCTGCGCAGGCCGGCGGACGTGCCCGAGGACACCCGGGCGTTCGCGGCCCTGGCGCGGACGATGGCGCACTCCGACACCGAGCTCGTGCGCACCGCGCGGATCGACGGCGAGGGCACCTACCGGCTGCGCGGGTGCGAGGTACGGCCGGGGGTGGTGCTGGTGAGCGCGGCGCCCGTCACCGACGTCGAGGAGACCGTGGAGCGGCTGATCACGGTGCAGGTCGTGGTGTTCGCGCTGGCGCTGGCGGCCCTGGTGGCGGCCGGACGGCGGATGCTGCGGCGCGGGCTGGAGCCGCTGAGCGACATGGCGCGCACCGCGCACGGCATCGCCTCGCACGACCTGACCGAGTCGGCGGCCCGGCTGCCGCTGCGCGCGGACGGCCGGGACGGCGGCCGGGAGGTCGCGGAGCTGCGCACCGCCTTCAACACGATGCTGGAGCACATCGACGACTCCCTCGCGGTGCGCGCGGAGGCCGAGCAGCGGCTGCGCCGCTTCGTCGCGGACGCCTCGCACGAGCTGCGCACCCCGCTGATGTCGGTGCGCGGCTACGCGGACCTGTTCCGGTACGCGGCGGCCAACGCGCCCGGGGAGCGCGAGCGGCACCTGGCCCGGCTGCGCGCGGAGGCCGCCCGGATGGGGGTCCTGCTGGACGACCTGCTGCTGCTCGCCCGGCTGGACGCGGCCGACGCCCGGGCCCCGCTGCGCACCGCGCGGACGGACGTGGCGGAGCTGGTCCGGCAGGCCGCCGACGCCTTCCGGGCGGGGCATCCGGACCGCCCGCTGACGGTGTCGGCGGGGACCGCGCTGCGGCTGCGGCTGGACCCGGACCGGATCCGGCAGGTCCTGGACAACCTCCTGACCAACGCGGCCGTGCACACCCCGCCCGGGACGCCGGTGTCGGTGACGGTGCGGACCGGGCCGGACGAGGTGCTGATCCGGGTCGCCGACGAGGGCCCTGGCATCCCGGAGGAGCACCGGGAGCGGGTCTTCGACCGCTTCTACCGCGTCGACCGGGCCCGCAGCCGCGACCGGGGCGGCAGCGGGCTCGGCCTGTCGGTGGCCCGCTCCCTGGTGGGCGCGCACGGCGGGACGGTGGAGCTGACCGGCGGCCCGGGCGGCACGGTGTTCACCGTCCGGCTGCCCCTCCGCGGCCGGGACGCCGCACCCGGATGACCGGTGCTCCCGGGCGCGGCGGTGCGGTCAGCCGTCGGCGGGCTGGAGCCGCAGCGAGATGCTGTTGATGCAGTAGCGCTGGTCGGTGGGCGTGGCGTAGCCCTCGCCCTCGAAGACGTGGCCGAGGTGGGAGCCGCAGCGGGCGCAGCGCACCTCGGTGCGGACCATGCCGTGGGAGCGGTCCTCGACCAGCTCCACCGCCTCGGAGTCCCGCGGGTCGTAGAAGGACGGCCAGCCGCAGTGCGACTCGAACTTGGTGTCCGAGGTGAACAGCTCGGCGCCGCAGGCGCGGCAGGAGTAGACGCCCTCGGTCTTGGTGTCGGTGTACTCACCGGTGAACGCCGGTTCCGTCGCCGCCTGGCGCAGCACCGCGTATTCGGCCGGCGACAGTTCCGCGCGCCACTGCTCGTCCGGCTTCTCCACGTCGTACGGCATGAGGATGCAGCCCTTCAGTTCGACAGACGGTCCAGGATCCGCGGGCCGAGGTCGGTGACGTCGCCCGCTCCCATGGTGAGAACGAGATCCCCGGGCTTCGCCATTCCCGCCACCAGCGACGGGACGTCCGCGGTGTCGGGCACCGGGGTGACGTCCGCGCCGGCCGCCCGCGCCGCCTCGATGATCAGCTCGCTGGTGACGCCCGGGATCGGGTCCTCGCGGGCCGGGTAGATCTCCAGCACCAGCGAGGCGTCGGCCAGGGTGAGGGCCTGGCCCATCTCCTTGGCCAGCTCGCGGGTGCGGGAGAACAGGTGCGGCTGGAAGACGACCAGGATGCGGGCGTCCCCGGCGGCCGAGCGCATGGCTTCCAGGTCGGCGGTCATCTCCGTCGGGTGGTGCGCGTAGGAGTCGATGACCTGGACGCCCGCGGCCTCGCCCTTGAGCTGCAGGCGCCGCTTGACCCCGGTGTACGCGGCGAGGGCCGGGGCCAGTTCCGCGGCCGGGATGCCCAGCGCCACGCCCGCGGCGAGGGCGGCCACGGCGTTGTGGGCGTAGTGGCGGCCGGGGACCGACACGGTGAAGGTGAGCGGGGCGCCGTCGAGGTCGACGGTCACCTCGCTGCGCAGCCCCTGCGGGACGACCGACAGGACGCGCACGTCGGCGTCGGGGGACTCGCCGTAGGTGACGGTGCGGACCGAGCCGTCCAGCCGCCGGGTCAGTTCCCGCGCGCCCGCGTGGTCGGCGGAGACGACCAGGGTGCCGCCGGGGACGATGCGGCCGACGAAGGTCTCGAAGGAGGCGTGGATCTCCTCCATCGACGCGTAGTTGGCGTGGTGGTCCAGCTCCACGTTGAGGATGATCGCGACCTCGGGCGCGTACTTGTGGAAGCTGCGGTCGGACTCGTCGGCCTCGGCGACGAAGATCTCGCCGGTGCCGTGCAGCGCGTTGGAGCCGGGCGCGTCGAGGTCGCCGCCGATCGCGTAGGAGGGTGCGCGGCCGAGGGCGCTCAGGGAGACGGCCAGCATGGACGTGGTGGTGGTCTTGCCGTGGGTGCCGGCCACCGCGATCGGGCGGAGCCCGTCCATGAGGGCGGCGAGGGCGTCGGAACGGTGCACCACCGGGATGCCCAGCGCGGCGGCGCGGGCCAGTTCCGGGTTGTCCTCGCGGATCGCCGAGGACACCACCACGCAGCTGGCGTCGTCGGCGAGGTGCTCCGCCGCGTGCCCGATGTGCACGGTGGCGCCCAGGGCGCGCAGTGCCTCGGCGGTCGCGGAGTCCTTGGCGTCGCTGCCGGCCACCCGGGCGCCGCGCTGGGCGAGGATCTTGGCGATACCCGACATTCCGGCGCCGCCGATGCCGATGAAGTGCGGTCGGTCCATGGCGGTAGGAAGGCCGGGTGCCATGCGTGTTCTCCCCAGTGGTGCGACGGGCGGGCGACGGGCCGCGCGCCCCGCTTCGAGCGCGCGCCCGCGACGGACGTGGCGCCCTCGCCGGGAAGGCGCCGCCCCAGCCTATGCCTTGCTGTGGGAGAAGAGTTTCAGCACCGGTACGCCCACCTTGTGGCGGGCCCGTGAGGCCCAGTCCCGGTGGAAGAACTCCTCCACGTAGTGCGGGTCGGTGAGGACGATGACCTCGTCCGCGCCGACCTCCTCGACCATGGTCTTCAGCGCGTCCAGCGGGTGGTCCTCGACCAGGCGTCCCCGCGCCTGGTCGCCGGAGGCGCGCAGGGCCCGCAGGGACACCTCCAGGGCCCGCTCGCCCACGCTCCGGGCCTCCTCGCCCTCGGGGGTCTCCCCCTCGCGGACGGCCTCGTCGAGCTCGCCGAGGGCGACGTCGTCGATGGCCCGCAGGAGCCGGTCCGCCTGTTCGCCGCGTGGTTGGAGCAGGACGTGGAAGGAGACCGGCTCGTCGCCGTGCAAGGTGGTGACGAACTCCACGTCGGCGGACGTCAGGGCCTTCTCGATCATCAGTACGCTTGTGAACACCAGCGCCCCTTCTCCTGTGAGGACCCTCGGGCCCTCTCTCCTCCGCGAGGCGGGCCGGCCCCTGCGGAAACCATCCTGCCCCGTGATCGCACGGGTACGACCGGTTTCAGTGTGCCCGCCGGAGGGTTAAGCGGAACGGAGAATTCCGCCCGATGACCGGACCAGCGGTACTCTCGAACCCCTTTCCGGTCGTACCGGGCACGACGGGGCACCCCCGGAGCCGGGAGGCGCCCGGAGGACCCCGCGCCCCGGGCCGGGTCAGGGCCGTGCGTAGCGCGTGAAGAGGAAACCGTCCTCCTCCAACATCGACTTCAGCGCGAAACGGCGCGGAATCGTCACCGCCGGTCCGCCGGCGATGCGCTGGGCGTCACCCGCGGTGAGCATCGGCGCCACGGTCAGGCACAGCTCGTCCAGCACCCCGGCGGCCACCAGCTGCCCCAGCAGCCGCGGACCGCCCTCCGTCAGCAGCCGGGTGTGCCCCAGCCCGGCCAGCGCCCGCACCGCGCGCTCCGGATCGGCCCCGGCGCCCTCCCCGGCCGTCACCACCCGCACCCCGGCCCGCTCGGCGGCGGCGA
>NZ_JAAGMD010000666.1 GCF_010548465.1 Streptomyces sp. SID14436
CACCCCCGAGGCCATCGACACCCCCGAGGCCGCCGACGCCCCGGACGCCACCGGCACGGCGGACACCCCGGACACCCCGGACACCGCGGACACCGCGCACGCGGCGGACACGTCCCCCCTCGCGGACCCCGCAGCCACCCCGGACACCGCCGACACCCCGTTGCCCACGGCCCCGAACCCGACGGACAGCCCGGACGCCACGGCCGCCCCGGCCTCCGCCACCCCCGGCCCCGGCCCCGGCCCCGACCACAACGCCGACCCGGCCACCGACGCCGACCCGGCCACCGTCACCACCGACGCCGACGCCACCGACACCCCAGCCTCCCCACTCTCCTCACCCACCCCGTCCACCCCCGACACCGCAGCAACCCCCCATACCCCGGAAGGCGACACGACCACATGACCGGCACGACGACCGCCGACGACAAGCTCACCTGGCTGATCGAGGGCCTGCTGGAGCGCACGCCGGGTGCGCGGCACGCGCTCGTGCTGTCCCGTGACGGCCTGAAGCTGTGCCGCACTCCGGAGCTCTCCGCCGACCAGGCCGACCAGCTCGCCGCCATCGCCGCAGGCATCCAGTCGCTGTCCCACGGCGCCTCCGTGGAGTTCGGCGACGGCAGCGGCGGTGTGCGCTCGGCGATGACCGAGTTCTACGGCGGCGTGCTGTTCATCGTCGAGGCGGGCGAGGGCGCGCACCTGGCCGTGGTCACCGCGGAGGACGCGGACGCCGGACTCGTCGGGCACAACATGAGCGAGCTCGTGGAGCAGATCGGCGAGCACCTGACCGCCCAGCCGCGCACCTCATGAGCAGGCCGGGCAGGGACGACGCACCGGACCGGCTCTACACCCTCACCCAGGGGCGCAGCCGGTCCGGCCCCGACAACCCCTTCGACCTGGTGACGCTCGTCGTCGCCGAATGCGACCCCGTGCCCGGCATGCAGTCCGAGCACGCGGCGATCCTACGGCTGACCGGACGCCCCACCGCGGTCGTGGAGATCGCCGCCGAGCTGAAGCTGCCGGTGAGCATCACCCGCATCCTGCTGTCCGACCTGCTCGCGGCGGGCCGGGTCAGCGCCCGGCACCCGCGCAGAACCGCCGTTCCCGACCCCGACATCCTGGAGCAGGTGCTCGTTGGACTCCGCAACCTCTGACACGCGCCCCACGGCCGAAGCCCGCACACCGCTGGGCTCGTCGGCCGACAACGGCCTCAAGATCGTGGTCGTGGGCGGCTTCGGCGCCGGGAAGACCACCATGGTCCGCTCGGTGAGCGAGATCCGTCCCCTCAACACCGAGGAGACGATGACCCAGGCGGGCGAGGACGTCGACGACATCAGCGGGGTGCGCGGCAAGACCGCCACCACCGTCGCCTTCGACTTCGGCCGCATCACGCTCGACGCGCGCAACGTGCTGTACCTGTTCGGCGCGCCCGGCCAGGAACGCTTCTGGTTCCTGTGGGACCGGCTGTTCTCCGGCACGCTGGGCGCGGTCGTGCTCGTCGACACCCGGCGCATCGACGACTCCTGGTACGCCATCGACCGGCTGGAGAAGCACGGCACGCCGTTCATCGTGGCCTGCAACGACTTCGGCGGGCCCACCTTCACCCCGCAGCAGATCCGCGAGGCGCTGGACCTGGACCCGGACGTGCCGCTGGTCAACTGCGACGCGCGGTCCCGGGAGTCCAGCAAGATCGTGCTGATCACGCTGGTGGAGCACATCCAGGCCCGGTACGCCTCCCCCTCCCGAGACTCCCGTCAGGAGCTGGTGTGAGCCCCGCCCCCCGTTCCGCCCCCGAACCCGATCCCGTCCGCCTCAGCGGGCCCCTGCTCCAGGACGACCCGGCCAGGGTGTACCGGGAGATGCGGCGCGCCCACGGCAGCGTCGTCCCCATCCTGCTCGACGGCGACATACCGGCCTGGCTGGTGCTCGGCTACCGCGAACTGCACCAGATCACCGGGGACCCGGTGCTGTTCAGCCGCGACTCCGACCTGTGGAACCAGTGGGTGAACATCCCCGACGACTGGCCGCTGCTGCCGATGATCGGCCGCAAGCAGCCGTCGATCCTCTACACGGTCGGCGAGCGGCACCGGCAGCGGGCCGGGATGATGGTCGCCGCGCTGGAGGCCGTGGACCCCTTCGAACTGCGGCGCTCCGCCGAGAAGTTCGCCGACGAACTGATCGACGGCATCTGCCCCGAGGGCCGTGCGGACATCATCGCCGAGTACGCGATGCTGCTCCCGGTGCGGGTCCTGACCCGGCTCTACGGGTTCACCGACGACCAGGGCCCGGCCCTGGTCACCGCCCTCAACGACATGATCGACGGCCGGGAGCGGGCCATCGCCGGGCAGACCCACCTGTTCACCTCGATGACCGAACTGGTGGCCCTGCGCCGGGAACAGCCCGCCGACGACGTGGTGACCCGGATGCTCGCCGACACCTCCGGGTTCACCGACGAGGAGATCGTCCAGGACCTCATGGTGATGATGGCGGCCGGGCACCAGCCCACCGCCGACTGGATCGGCAACTCGCTGCACCTGATGCTGACCGACTCCCGGTTCGCCGCCTCCCTGTTCGGCGGGCGCAACAGCATCGCCGAGGCGATGAACGAGGTGCTGTGGGAGGACACCCCGACGCAGAACGTGGCCGGGCGGTGGGCCTCCCGCGACACCCAGCTGGGCGGGCGCCGCATCCGCGCCGGGGACCTGCTGCTGCTCGGCCTCCAGGGCGCCAACGCCGACCCGCAGGTGCGGACCGACGGCTCCGCCCTGACCGGCGGCAACGGCGCGCACTTCTCCTTCGGGCACGGCGAACACCGCTGCCCCTTCCCGGCGCAGGAGATCGCCGAGGTGATCGCGCGCACCGGCATCGAGGTCGTCCTCGACCGGCTGCCGGACATCGACCTCGCGGTGCCGGCCGCGTCGCTCTCCCGCCGCCCGTCGCCCTGGCTGCGCGGGCTGTCGGAACTCCCGGTCACCTTCACTCCCACCCCCGCCCTTGGAGGAACGCCCGCATGACGGCCGCCACGGACCCGACCGCACCGCGCCCCACCGCCCCGCACCCGGCGGCGGGCACGGACCGCATCCACCTCGACCCCTTCGTCTCCGACCTGGACGGGGAGAGCGCCGCGCTGCGGGCGGCCGGGCCGCTGGCCGCGGTGACACTGCCGGGCGGCGTGGACGTGTGGGCGGTCACCCACCACGCCGAGGCGAAGAAGCTGCTGACCGACCCGCGGCTGGTGAAGGACATCAACGTCTGGGGTGCCTGGCAGCGCGGCGAGATAGCCCCCGACTGGCCGCTGATCGGCCTGGCCAACCCGCCCCGCTCCATGCTGACCGTGGACGGCGCCGACCACCGCCGGCTGCGCACCCTGGTCGCGCAGGCGCTCACGCCCCGCCGGGTCGAGCACATGCGGGAACGCATCACCGAGCTGACGGACTCGCTGCTCGACCGGGTGGCCGCCGAGCCGGGCGACACCGTCGACCTGAAGGCGCTGTTCGCGTACCCGCTGCCGATGTACGTCATCGCCGACCTGATGGGCCTGCCGGAGGAACGGCTGCCGCGGCTCAAGGTGTTGTTCGAGAAGTTCTTCTCCACGCAGACCCCGCCGGAGGAGGTCGTCGCCACGCTCACCGAGCTGGCCGCGATCATGGCCGAGACGGTCGCGCACAAGCGGGAGAACCCGGGCAACGACCTGACGTCCGCACTGGTGCAGGCGTCGGAGGGCGGCGACCGGCTCACCGACGAGGAGATCGTCTCCACGCTCCAGCTGATGGTGGCCGCCGGACACGAGACGACGATCTCCCTGATCGTCAACGCGGTGGTCAACCTCTCCACCCACCCCGAGCAGCGGGAGCTGGTGCTGTCCGGGAAGGCCGAGTGGCCGGCGGTGATCGAGGAGACGCTGCGCTGGTCCACCCCCACCTCGCACGTCCTGATCCGGTTCGCCACCGAGGACGTGCCCGTCGGCGACAAGGTGCTGCCCGCCGGGGACGCGCTGATCGTGTCGTACGCGGCGATCGGCCGCGACGAGCAGGCGCACGGTCCGACGGCCGGTGAGTTCGACATCACCCGGGAGACCGCCGGCCGGCACATCTCCTTCGGCCACGGCCCGCACGTCTGCCCCGGCGCCGCCCTGTCCCGGCTGGAGGCCGGCGTGGCGCTCCCGGCGCTCTACGCCCGCTTCCCCGGCCTCGACCTGGCCGTTCCGGCCGGCGAGCTGCGCAACAAGCCGGTCGTCACGCAGAACGACCTGTACGAGCTGCCGGTGCGCCTCGGCACCTGACGCCCGGGACGGCCGGTGGACCGCACGGTCCGCCGGCCGTCTCAGCGGACGGACGAAACGCGCCGCGCCCCTCCGTCAGCCGCTAGGCTCCCCTTTCGTGGCTGAGATCCAGATTCCCGCTGACATCAAGCCCGCCGACGGACGTTTCGGCGCGGGTCCCTCCAAGGTGCGGACGGAGGCGCTGGACGCACTGGCCGCGACCGGCACGTCCCTGCTCGGCACCTCCCACCGCCAGGCCCCGGTGAAGAACCTGGTCGGCAGCGTGCGCGAGGGCATCCGCGAGCTGTTCCAGCTCCCCGAGGGCTACGAGGTCGTCCTCGGCAACGGCGGCTCCACCGCCTTCTGGGACATCGCGACCCACGGCCTGATCGAGAACAGGTCGCAGCACCTCACCTTCGGCGAGTTCAGCTCCAAGTTCGCCAAGGCGGCCAAGCAGGCCCCCTGGCTCGCCGACCCGGACGTCATCGCCGCCGACCCCGGCACCCACCCCGAGGCGGCCGCCGCCGCCGGTGTCGACGTCTACGCCTTCACCCACAACGAGACCTCCACCGGCGTGGCCATGCCGATCAAGCGGCCGGCCGGTGCCGACGAGGGCGCGCTCGTCCTGGTCGACGCCACGTCCGGCGCGGGCGGCCTGCCCGTCGACATCGCCGAGACCGACGTCTACTACTTCGCCCCGCAGAAGTCCTTCGCCTCCGACGGCGGCCTGTGGATCGGCGTGTTCTCCCCGGCCGCCGTCGAGCGCGCCGAGCGGATCCACGCGAGCGGCCGCCACATCCCGGAGTTCTTCTCCCTGCCCACGGCGATCGACAACTCCCGCAAGAACCAGACGTACAACACCCCGGCCCTGGCCACCCTGTTCCTGCTGAACCAGCAGCTGGAGTGGCTCAACGGCCAGGGCGGCCTGGACTGGGCGGTCCGCCGCACCGCCACCTCCGCCCGCACCCTGTACGGCTGGGCCGAGGACATCAAGTACGCCAACCCGTTCGTCACCGACCCGGCCAAGCGCTCCCAGGTCATCGGCACGATCGACTTCACCGACGAGGTCGACGCCGCCGCCGTCGCCAAGGTGCTGCGCGCCAACGGCATCGTCGACACCGAGCCCTACCGCAAGCTGGGCCGCAACCAGCTCCGGGTGGCGATGTTCCCGGCGATCGACCCGGCCGACGTCGAGGCACTCACCAAGTGCGTCGACCACGTCATCGAGAAGCTGTAACCGCACCGCCGTCACGAGGGGCGCCCGGCCGGAAGGCGGGGCGCCCCTCGGCGTCTCACCGGCCGAGCCGCTGGAACATGCGCACCGCGAGCGGCAGGAAGACCAGTGTCAGCACCAGCGGCCACACGCCCGCCATGAGCAGCGCGTGTTGCTCGACCCAGGAGTCACCGACGGGGGCCGGTGTGCCGAACAGCTCGCGGGCGGCGACGGCCGTCGCCGAGATCGGGTTCCAGGCGGCCACCACTCCCAGCCAGTCGGGCATCAGCTGCGGGGCGACGAAGACGCTGGAGATCATCGTGACCGGGAAGGCCACCGCGAACAGGCCGCCCGCCGCCTCCGGGTTGGGCACGAGCAGCCCCAGCCAGACACCGGCCCAGATCAGCGCGAACCGCAGCCACAGCAGCAGGCCGAAGGCCGCCAGGAAGCCCCAGCCGGTCTCCGGGCGCCAGCCCATGGCCAGCGCGGTCAGCATCATGATGGCCAACTCGGCGCAGGCGACGGCGAGATCGGTCGCGCCCCGCCCCGCGACCACGGCGGACGGGGCCATCGGCATCGAACGGAACCGGTCGATGACGCCCTTGGTGGAGTCGTACACCACAATGGTCGCCGTGTTGACGAACCCGAACGCCATCGTCATCACGAACATCCCCGGCATCAGGAAGTCGGTGTAGTCGCCGCCGCCGGGCACCTTCATGGCGCTGCCGAAGACGTAGCCGTACAGCAGCACGGACATGATCGGGAAGCCCAGCTGCCAGGCGATGTTGGCGGGCTGACGCGTGTAGTGGGTGAGCCCGCGGCGGACGATGTTCCAGCAGTCGGCGACGGCCCAGTACGCGCGGCCGTGCCCGGCCTGCGCGGCCGGTTCCAGGGTGCTCATGCCGCCGCCTCCTCGTCCCGGCCGCCCGTCGGATGCCCCGTGAGGCGCAGGAACACGTCGTCGAGGCTGGGCCTGCGCAGCCCGATGTCCTCGACCGGCACGCCCTCGTCCTGGAGGGTGCGGACCACCTCGGTCAGGGCCCCGACCCGGTCGGTGACGGCGGCGTGGACACGCGCCTGTGCCGTGTCCGTCTCCGGTTCCCCGTCGGCGACCCGGGCGACGATCTTCATCACCCGGGGGAGGTCGGCGCGTTCGGCGGCCACGACCTCGACGCGGTCGCCGCCGACGAGGTTCTTCAGACCCTCCGGGCTGTCGTCGGCGATGGCCCTGCCCCGGTCGATGACCGTGACGCGGGAGGCCAGCCGGTCGGCCTCCTCCAGGTACTGCGTGGTCAGCAGCACCGTCGTGCCGCCCGCCACCAGGCTTCTGACGGACTCCCAGACCTCGCCCCGGCTGCGTGGGTCGAGTCCGGTGGTGGGCTCGTCCAGGAACATCACCGCCGGGGCCAGGATCATCGAGGCGGCCAGGTCGAGTCGGCGCCGCATGCCGCCGCTGTACTCGCCGGCCCCCTTGTCGGCCGCGTCGGTCAGGCCGAACTGCTCCAGCAGTTCGGCCGCCCGTGTCCGGGCCCGGGCGCCGCCCAGGTGGAAGAGCCGGCCGAACATCTCCAGGTTCTGCCGTCCCGTGAGCACCTCGTCCACCGCCGCGTACTGCCCGGCGAGCCCGATCCGTGCCCGCACCTCGCGGGGCCGGCGGGCGACGTCGAGGCCGGCGACCGTGGCGCGCCCGGCGTCCAGCCGGAGCAGGGTCGACAGGATGCGGACGGCCGTCGTCTTGCCGGCGCCGTTCGGGCCGAGCAGGCCGTGCACGGTGCCGGTGCGCACGGTCAGGTCGAAGCCGTCCAGGGCGCGCTGGCCGCCGTAGCGCTTCTCCAGGGCACGGGCGTGTACCGCGTGTTCGTCGTTCATGGTCCCCCTTCCGAAAACCGGGTACACCGTACTCGATAACGCGTACGCCGTACTCGGTTTTTTCGGCGCACCTAGACTGCTGCCCATGACGAGCAGTGCGGGCGACACCCGCAGCAGCGGGGGCGGTGACCTGGCCCGGACCCTGGACCTGCTGTGGAACACCGACCGGCGGCCGAGCCGGGGACCGAAACCGGGCCTGACGCTGGAGCGGATCGTCGACGCGGCCGTCGAGGTCGCGGACCGGGACGGACTCGACGCCCTGTCGATGCGCCGCATCGCCACCGAACTGGGCACCGGCACGATGACCCTGTACCGCTACGTCCCCGGCAAGGCGGAACTGCTCGACCTGATGCTGGACCGCGTGCAGCGCCCCGAGGACGACGCCGCGCCCGGCCCCGGGCGCGCCCCCTCCGCCGCCCCCGACGCCTTGCCCGACGCCCCCGCGTCCCCGGGCGACGGCGGCTGGCAGGCGGCTCTGGAGGAACACGCCCGCGCCACCCTCGCCCGGTACCACCGCCACCCGTGGCTGCTGGGCGTCAACCAGTCCCGCCCGGTCCTCGGCCCCCACGCGCTGGACGGCCTGGAGCGGGTGCTCGCCCGGATCAGGCCCATGGGACTGTCCGACCCCGAACTGCTGTCGGTCATCATCATGATCGACGGCTACGTCGTCGGCGCCGCCCGCACGGACCTGTTCTGGCAGGAGACGGAACGCACCTCGGGACTGACCGAGTCCCAGTTCTGGGAGGCCCAGCGGCCGACTCTGGAGAAGGCCATGAGCACCGGGCGCTACCCGGTGATGGCCGCCCTCTCGGAGGACACCTTCGGCCCCGACTTCGACCACTTCGGCTTCGGATTGCGGCGCATCCTCGACGGCCTGGAGGTCCACGTCGCCCGCCGGGCGGAAACGGCCTGACCGGACGCGGCACCCCGGACCACCGCACGGCCGTGCCGCGCCCGCCGTCAGCCCCGGCGGCGCCGTCCCCGGGCGAACAGCAGCGCGCAGATCACGGCCACGGCCGCTCCGCCGATCATGACGCCGTCGTCGAGTCCGTCGCCCCCCGCACCGCCGCCCCCGGCCCGCGCCCCGTCGCCGTCGCCTGTGGCGCCCTCCGCGCCCTTCGCCCCGGGCGCCTCGCGCGCCTCGACCGGGCTCTCGGCGCCCTCCGTGCCGTACAGCAGCCGGGTGCCGTCCGCCGAGAAGGTGACGGACTCCCCCTGGCCCTGGAGGGGCACGCTCAGCCGGCCCTTGCGCTGCGGCTTCCCGTCGTTCCAGGCGTAGTGGATGCCGCCCAGGTATCCGCGCACGGCGAGGTGTTCGCCGTCCGGGGAGAGCGCGGCGTCGGTGGCCCACAGGTCGATCGGGACGGTCCGCCGGAAGACGTTGGTGCCCGACGCGGACAGCTCGGCGGGCCCCTCGTACAGGTGCCCGCCCTCCTCGTTCTTGTCGATGAGGTAGACGCGGCCCGTCTTCGGGTGCACGACCATCGACTCGGCGTCCCGCGCGCCGTCGGAGTACGTCACCACGTACTGCGTGGCCCGCACGGTCTGGTCCTTGAGCTCCTTCGGCTCGGGCAGCTCGTAGATCCATACGTGGGGCCAGGACCCGCCGAGGTTGTCGCCGATGTCCCCGACGAAGATCCGGTTGCCGGGGCCGATGGAGATCGCCTCCACGTCGCGGGGCGCGCCGATGCCGGACAGCGTGACCCGGGCGACGGTCTCCCCGCTCGCGCTGTCGACGGCGTACAGGTAGGGGCCGTCGTCGCTGTCGTTGTGCGTCCAGTAGATGCCGGGGTGCTGCCGGGAGGCGGCGAGACCGCTGGACTCGGTGATCCGCGGGTCCTTCAGCGTGAACCCGCCGTCGCCGTCGCCCCGCGCCCGCGGGCCCTCCCCCGCGGCTGCGGCGGCGGGCGCGGCGAGCGCGCCCACGAGAAGGGCGGCGGCGAGCAGGGCGAAGGGTCTGCGCATGCCCCAAGCCTGCCATCCGGCACCGCAGTTCAGCGCCGGCCGGGATCACCCGGTCGCGTGGCCGGTCTCACACCCCGCGGGCCGGGGCGATCAACGATGATGAGCGGATGCTCAGGTTCATGCCCGTCGGCGACTCGATGACGATCGGGAGCGCGGGTGAGCACACCTGGCGCTACCGGCTGTGGCAGCACCTGTGCGCCACGTACGGCGGGCCGTTCACCCTCGTGGGCCCGCGCGAGACGCTCTACGACAAGGCCGCCGAGGCCCCCACTTCGTACGCCTACGCCGACCCGGACTTCCCGCGCGGCCACCTCGCCGGCTGGGGCGAGGGCTGGCACCACCTGACGCCGCTGATCGGCGACGCCGTCCGCACCGCCCGCGCCGACGTCCTGCTGGTCTCCCTCGGCCTGATCGACCTCGGCTTCTACACCAACGCCGAGCAGACCGCGGACAACGTCCGCGCCTTCGTCGCCGGCGCCCGCGCGGCCCGGCCGTCGGTGCGCATGGTGATCATGCCGGTGCCGCACAACATCCGCGCCGACCAGGACGCCCCCTTCGCGGCCCAGGTCGCCCGCTTCAACGACCTGCTCGCGAAGGCGGTCATAGACCTCGGCACCGACACCTCCCCCCTCCTGCTCGCCGACCCGGCCGCCACCTACGACTTCCACACCGACACCTACGACGGCACCCACCCCAACGAGTCGGGCGAGCACCGCATGGCGGCGGCCTTCGCCGACGCGATGTGGCGCGACTGGGACCTGGGCGGCCCCTACGAGCAGGCGTAGCCGCCCGGCGGAACGGCCCGGCCGGACGGCACCGTGTCCTGCTCACCGTGCGTATCGTTGTACCGCGCGGTCGCATTCGTCCGTGGGTGCGACGCGGAGGATCGCCACGATGACCGTCTCGAAGACAGGATCGCCATGGCCGACGTCGACTCCGAGCGTCTGGACGAGTGGTTCGGGCGGCTGGAGCGGATGCCCGTCCCCGAAGGATTCAGGGTCGAGATCGTCGGGGGCAACGTCTACATGACACCGGACTTCGGCGACGACATCGACCTGACCGGCACCGTGGCCGATCTGACGCTGCCGACGGACCGGTTCCCCCGGGACTGATCCCCTTGCATGGAGCGCACTCCAGGACGTTGGGTGGGGAGTCATGGAGTACACGCAGCTCGGACGCACGGGACTCAAGGTCAGCCGCCTCGTCCTCGGGACGATGAACTTCGGTCCGCAGACCGACGAGGCCGACAGCCACGCCATCATGGACGCGGCGCTCGACGCCGGTCTGAACTTCTTCGACACGGCCAACGTCTACGGGTGGGGCGAGAACAAGGGCCGCACCGAGTCGATCATCGGCAACTGGTTCGCCAAGGGCGGCGACCGGCGCGACAAGGTCGTCCTCGCCACCAAGGTGTACGGCAACATGGCCGCCGACGGCGACGCCTGGCCGAACCACGACAAGCTGTCCGCGGTCAACATCCGGCGGGCCGTGGACGCCAGCCTGAAGCGGCTGCAGACCGACTACATCGACCTGTACCAGTTCCACCACATCGACCGCAGCACCCCCTTCGAGGAGATCTGGCAGGCGATCGACGTCCTCATCCAGCAGGGCAAGATCCTCTACGTCGGCTCCTCCAACTTCCCCGGCTACAAGATCGCCCAGGCCAACGAGATCGCGGCCCGGCGCGGCGGCACCATCGGCCTGGTCAGTGAGCAGTGCCTGTACAACCTCGCCGAGCGGCGCGCCGAGATGGAGGTCGTCCCGGCGGCACAGGAGTACGGCCTCGGCGTCATCCCCTGGTCGCCGCTGCACGGCGGCCTGCTGGGCGGGGTGCTCAAGAAGCAGGCGGAGGGCGGGCGCCGGGCGTCGGGCCGGGCCGCGGACTTCCTCGCCGACCCCGCCTCGCGGGCGCAGATCCAGGCGTACGAGGACCTCCTCGACAAGCACGGCATCGCCCCCGGCGAGGCCGCCCTGGCCTGGCTGCTCACCCGGCCCGGCGTGACCGGACCGATCGTCGGCCCGCGCACCGCGGAGCAGCTCGAGTCGGCGCTGAGGGCGGTGGAGCTGGAGCTGAGCGAGGAGCTGCTGGCCTCGCTGGACGAGATCTTCCCGGGCCCGGGGCCCTCACCGGAGGCGTTCGCCTGGTGACACCCGTACGTCGGGGCGCGGGCGGCGGCGCTACTTGCCCAGGGCCGCCGCCAGTGCCACGACGACGAACATCAGCATCAGCGCACCGGCCATGATCCGGTTACGGGTCTTCGGGTCCACGCCTTCGAGACTAACCGGCCGCTCCCAGGGCGTGACGGGCGACCGCCTCGTAGCGGGGCTGCTCGCCCGGGACGCCCGACACCGGCAGGCTGCTGCGGACCAGGGCCAGCTCGGTCACGGTCCAGGCGGGGCCGCGGAAGCCGTCGAGGACGTCCAGGTGGGGCCGGACGTCGAGGTCGGTGCGGCTGCGGGCCAGGGTCAGGTGGGGGCGGTAGCGGCGGTGCTCGCCCATCGGGACGCCGGCCTTGCGGGCGGCGGCCTCGGAGCGTTCGGCGAGCAGCCGCAGGGTGCGCAGGTCGCCGTCGACGCCGGTCCACAGGGCCCGGCCCCGGCCGAACCGGCCGCCGCCGCCGAGCGCCAGCTCGAAGGGTTCGGTGCAGGAGGCGGCCCGTGCCAGACGGGCGTCGAGGTCCGGGACGAGGATGTCCTCGACCTCGCCGTAGAAGGCGAGGGTGAGGTGCCAGCCGGGCCGCCCGGTCCACCGCAGGGCGTCCGCGCCGGGCAGCGCCCGCAGCCGCTCGACCTCGGCGGCCAGCGCGCGGGTGACGTCCTCGGGGGGCAGCACGGCGGCGAAGAGTCTCATGGGTCCAGTTTCGCGGGTGGGCCGGGGCCCGACGGCTTCATGGGTCTCTGGTGTGGATCACGCGGGGGCTCGGGCCGCGGCACCGCGCCTCGCCGCGTCGGCGTCGGCGGTCAGGGCTCCGGAAGACCCTCGGGCCGCCGCCGGGTCCTCTCCCGTTCGCGCGGCAGGGAGGGCCGGCCCCGGGTGGCCCGGGGCGGAGGGCTTCGGGGAGGGACGCGCCCGGGGGTGGCCCCGCGGACACCCTCCCGGTAGCCCTCCGGCAGGGGTCGGCAGGGGTCAGGCCGCCACCAGCGTCTTCTCCCGCTCGCGCGGCACGAACCGCACCCGCGGGTGCCCGCCGTGCCAGCCGACGGTGAGACGCAGGTTGCCGAGCCGGGCCAGGATGAGGCCGATGACGGCCGCGGCGGCCACGGCGATCGCACCGCCCACGGCGAGGCCGATCCGGGCGCCGTAGGTGTCGGTCATCCAGCCGACGATGGGCGCTCCCACGGGGGCGCCGCCGAGGAAGACCATCATGTACAGGGCCATGACGCGGCCCCGGACGGCCGGGTCGGTGGACATCTGGATGCTGGTGTTCGTGGTGACGTTGACCGTCATCGCGAACAGGCCGATCGGGATCATGAGCAGCGCGAACATCCACATCGCCGGCGCCCAGGCGGCGACGATCTCCACGGTGCCGAAGGCGAGGGCGGCGAGGATGAGCAGCCGCAGGCGCGCGGTGCCGCGCCGGGCGGCGAGCAGGGCGCCGGCCAGGGAGCCGACGGCCATCAGGATGTTGAAGAGGCTGTAGGCGCCCGCGCCGCCCTGGAAGACGTCGTCGGCGAAGGCCGAGAGGTAGACCGGGAAGTTGAAGGCGAAGGTGCCGATGAAGCCGACCAGGACGATCGGCCACACCAGTTCCGGCCGCCCGGCGACATAGCGCAGGCCCTCCCGGAGCTGGCCCTTGCCGCGCTTGGACGGCGTGGCGGCGTGCAGTTCGCGGGAGCGCATCAGCAGCAGGCCGGCGATGGGCGCGACGAAGGACAGGCCGTTGAGGAGGAAGGCCCAGCCGGTGCCGACGCCGGTGATCAGCACACCCGCGACGGCGGGGCCGACCAGGCGGGCGGACTGGAAGTTCGCCGAGTTCAGGCTGACCGCGTTCTGCAGCTGGCGGGGGCCGACGAGCTCGGCGACGAAGGACTGGCGGGCCGGGTTGTCGACGACGGTGGCCAGGCCGAGCGCGAACGCGGCGACGTAGATGTGCCAGACCTGGACGCTGTCGGTGAGCGTGAGGACGGCCAGCACCAGGGAGGTGAGGGCCATCGCGGTCTGGGTGACGAGCAGGGTGGGGCGCTTGCGCAGCCGGTCGACGAGGACGCCTCCGTAGAGGCCGAACAGCAGCATCGGCAGGAACTGCAGGGCCGTGGTGATGCCGACGGCGGCGGCGGAGCCGGTGAGGGTGAGCACCAGCCAGTCCTGGGCGATGCGCTGCATCCAGGTGCCGATGTTGGAGACGACCTGGCCGAGGAAGAACAGCCGGTAGTTCCTGACCCTCAGCGAGGAGAACATGGAGGACTTGCGGGGGGAGCCGTCGAGGGCTGCCGGGGTGTCGTGGGTGTCTGGTGCGGGGGCGGAAGCTGCTCCGGATCCCGTACTCAAAGGGTTCATCTCCTTGTTGCTACAGCGGGTGCTACAGCGCTTTCTGCGAGGGCGTCGCCGCGGCGGCGGTCTGCCGGTGGGGCCGCGGCGGCGGGCCTACAGGTGTGCGAGTTTCTCCAGCACGGGGGCGGCGGCGCGCAGTTTCGCCCACTCGTCCTCGTCGAGCCCCTCCACCAGCGTGGCCAGGAACGCGTTCCGCCTGCGGCGGCTCTCCGCAAGCATGGCCTCCGCCTGCTCGGTCTGCCGCACGACCTTCTGGCGCCGGTCGTCGGGATGCGGGTCCAGCCGGACCAGACCCTTGCCCTCGAGCAGGGCGACGATGCGGGTCATGGAGGGCGGCTGGACGTGCTCCTTGCGGGCCAGTTCGCCCGGGGTGGCCTGGCCGCAGCGGGCCAGGGTGCCGAGCACCGACATCTCCGTGGGGCTGAGCGACTCGTCGACCCGCTGGTGCCTGAGCCGACGGGACAGCCGCATCACGGCGGAGCGGAGGGAGTTCACGGCGGCTGCGTCGTCGCCATGGCTGAAGTCCGGCATGGTGCTTAGCGTAACTCATTACTCTCGCTAAGGACCATCCGTGAGGCACGGAACCGGCCGTGACTCCGGCCACTACCGTCCCGGATCACTCGTACGAGTGATCAATACGGCGAAGGGGGCACACGAGGGCGAGAAGTGCGGCAACGCTCGTGTCCATGGGGACCGACGTGCTCAGCCTGCGGATCGATCAGGAGCTGCTCGAACGGCTCCGGGAGCATGCCGCCAAACGCGGCATGAGCGTCCAGGACTATGTCGTCCGGACGCTCCGGCGCGACGACTTCGACCAGCGGTTCCAGACCGCCGTCGAGGAGACGGAGCGGTTCTACGGGGTCACCTGAGAACCTGAGACCCCGCAGAACCGCTCGCGACGACGGCCCGGGCGATCAGGTCAGGCCCAGGGCCGGCATCAGGTAGTAGAAGGCGAACACCGCCGACACCGCGTACATCGCCACCGGGACCTCCCGGCCGCGCCCGGCCGCCAGGCGCAGGACGGAGAAGGTGATGAAGCCCATGCCGATGCCGTTGGTGATCGAGTAGGTGAACGGCATCATCACCATCGTGACGAAGGCCGGGACGGCGATCGTGTAGTCCGCCCAGTCGATCTCCTTGACCGAGCCGGCCAGGATCAGGAAGCCGACCGCGAGCAGCGCCGGCGTGGCCGCCTGGCTCGGGACCATGGTGGCCACCGGCGTGAGGAACAGCGCGACGGCGAACAGCGAGCCGGTGACGACGTTGGCGAAGCCGGTCCGGGCCCCCTCGCCGACCCCGGCCGTGGACTCGACGAAGGCGGTGGTGGCGGAGGAGGAGCTGGCACCGCCCGCGGCGACCGCGACGCCGTCGATGAACAGGACCTTGTTGATGCCGGGCATGTGGCCGTCGCCGTCGGTCAGCTTCGCCTCGTCGGAGACGCCCATGATCGTGCCCATCGCGTCGAAGAAGCACGACAGCAGCACGGTGAAGACGAACAGCACACCGGTCAGCACGCCGACCTTGGCGAAACCGCCGAACAGGCTGACCTCGCCGATCAGCCCGAAGTCGGGGCTGGCCACCGGGTTGCCGGGCCAGGTCGGGTCGGTCAGACCCCAGGAGGGGATGTCGGCCACGGCGTTGATGATCATCGCGACGACCGTCATGGCGACGATGGACAGCAGGATCGCGCCGGGCACCTTGCGCACGATCAGCGCGAGCGTGAGCAGCGCGCCGAGGACGAAGACCAGCACCGGCCAGCCGTTCAGGTGACCGCCGACGCCCAGCTGGAGCGGGACGGTGGTCTGGGCGGCGTCCGGGATGCGGGTGATGAAGCCGGAGTCGACGAGGCCGATCAGCATGATGAACAGGCCGATACCGATGGCGATGGCCTTGCGCAGGCCGTACGGGACGGCGTTCATCACGCGTTCCCGCAGCCCGGTGGCGACCAGCAGCATGACCACGAAGCCGGCCAGCACGACCATGCCCATGGCGTCCGGCCAGGACATCCGGGGCGCGAGCTGGAGCGCGACGACCGAGTTGACGCCGAGCCCGGCCGCGAGCGCGATCGGCACGTTGCCGATGACGCCCATCAGCAGGGTGGTGAACGCGGCGGTCAGGGCGGTCGCGGTGACCAGCTGACCGTTGTCGAGCTGGTTGCCGTACATGTCCTTCGCGCTGCCGAGGATGATCGGGTTCAGCACGATGATGTAGGCCATCGCGAAGAAGGTGGCGAAACCGCCGCGGATCTCGCGGGCGAGGGTGCTGCCCCGCTCGGAGATCTTGAAGTAGCGGTCGAGGGCGCCGTACGCCGGGCCGCCCTCCGGGTGTTCCGGGGTGGGCGCCTTGGCGGGAGCCGACGTGGACATGCGGGACCTCATCACCGGTGGTCTCGGAGCGAGACTCTTTGGCGTTTCCTACGAACAGAAGTGGTCAGAGACAAACCGTTTCAGTATGAACATATAACGGCCGCTCCGCTATCTCCGCGCGTAGACGTGGCGTGCGCGCCGCCCGCGGCGGCCCCTCGTAGACTGCCCGCATGGAGAAGTGGACCCCCAAGCACGAGGCACCGGAGCCCCTGGAGGGCCCCGTGGTCGCCACCATCGTCGGCGGCACCATCGTCTGGTTCGTCCTCTTCCTGGTGCAGCTGCCGTTCTACGGCTGGTTCGACGACCACGGCAGCACCTGGTGGCTGTGGACCTGCCTGGCCGGCGGCGGGCTCGGCTTCATCGGCATCTGGTACGTCCGCCGGCGCGACGCCGCGATCAAGCGGGCGCAGGCCGCACGGGACGCAGCGGCGGACGGTGTGGCGGGCGGCGCGACGCGCGCCGACGGCCCCGCCCCGGCCGCCCCGGCCGACTGACGCCCGGCCCCGGACGGCACCCCTCCGCAAGCCCCTCCGCGAGCCCCCTCCGGAAGATCCCTCCGGGGGTCCCGTACGACCACGGCAGGACGCCTCTCCTTCCCAGGTCGGAAGTTGCGGGGGTTCGGTGGGTGAGCCGCCCGGACCGCACGTAACGTCAGAGGCATGACGCATCTCGACACGGGCGGCCGGATCACGGCGGAGCAGCCCGGCACGGTCACGTCCCGCGTGACCGGACTGACCTCCGCGGAAGTGGCCGAGCGGGTGGCCCGCGGGCAGGTCAACGACGTGCCCGTGCGCAGCAGCCGGTCGATGGCCGAGATCGTGCGGGCGAACGTCTTCACCCGGTTCAACGCGATCATCGGCGTGCTCTGGGTGATCATGCTGATCGTGGCGCCGATCCAGGACAGCCTGTTCGGCTTCGTCATCCTCGCCAACACGGGGATCGGCATCATCCAGGAGTGGCGGGCGAAGAAGACCCTGGACTCGCTGGCGCTGATCGGTGAGGTGCGGCCGACGGTCCGGCGGGACGGCACGGCCGTCGAGGTCAGCACGTCCCAGATCGTGCTGGACGACCTGATCGAGATCGGTCCGGGCGACAAGGTGGTCGTGGACGGCACGTGCGCGGAGGCGGACGGCCTGGAGATCGACGAGTCGCTGCTCACCGGCGAGGCCGACCCCGTGGTGAAGCAGCCGGGCGACCCGGTCATGTCCGGGAGCTTCGTGGTCGCGGGCGGCGGCGCCTTCCAGGCGACCAAGGTGGGCCGCGAGGCGTACGCCGCGCAGCTCGCCGAGGAGGCGTCCCGCTTCACGCTGGTCCACTCCGAACTGCGCTCGGGCATCTCCACGATCCTCAAGTACGTGACGTGGATGATGGTGCCGACCGCGATCGGCCTGATCATCAGTCAGCTGGTGGTGAAGCACAACGAGCTGCGCAACTCCATCGCGCGCACCGTCGGCGGCATCGTCCCGATGGTCCCCGAGGGGCTGGTGCTGCTCACCTCGGTCGCCTTCGCGATCGGGGTGATCCGGCTGGGCCGCAAGCAGTGCCTGGTGCAGGAACTCCCCGCCATCGAGGGCCTCGCCCGGGTCGACACGGTCTGCCTGGACAAGACGGGCACGCTCACCGAGGGCGGCATGGACGTCACCGAGCTGCGGGTGCTCGGCGACGGGGACGAGGCGTACCTGCGGAAGGTGCTGGGCGAGCTGGGCTCGGCGGACCCCCGGCCGAACGCCTCCCTCCAGGCGATCATCGACGCGTACCCGGACACCACCGAGTGGCGGCTGACGGACACGCTGCCGTTCTCCTCCGCCCGCAAGTACAGCGGCGCGACCTTCGAGGAGGAGCCGGGCGGGCGGCCGGTGACCTGGCTGCTGGGCGCGCCCGACGTGCTGCTGGCGCCCGGCGACCCGGCGCTGGCGGAGACGGTGCGGATGAACGAGCAGGGGCTGCGGGTCCTGCTGCTCGCCCGGGCCCGCGACGGCGTGGACGTCGACGCCCCGGAAGCCGCCGAGGGCGTGCGGCCGGTGGCGCTGGTGGTGCTGGAGCAGCGGTTGCGGCCGGACGCGGCGGACACCCTGCGCTACTTCGCCGAGCAGGACGTCCGCGCCAAGGTCATCTCCGGGGACAACGCGGTGTCGGTCGGCGCGGTCGCCGCCAAGCTGGGCCTGGAGGGGGCGACGGTGGACGCCCGCCGGCTGCCGTCCGACCCGGACGGGATGGCGGGGGCGCTGGACGAGGGCACGGTGTTCGGGCGGGTCACCCCGCAGCAGAAGCGGGAGATGGTGGGCGCGCTCCAGTCGCACGGCCACACGGTCGCCATGACGGGCGACGGGGTGAACGACGTGCTGGCGCTGAAGGACGCCGACATCGGGGTGGCGATGGGCTCCGGCTCGGAGGCCACCCGGGCGGTCGCGCAGATCGTGCTGCTGAACAACAGCTTCGCCACGCTGCCGTCGGTGGTCGCCGAGGGGCGGCGGGTCATCGGCAACATCACCCGGGTCGCCACGCTGTTCCTGGTGAAGACGGTGTACTCGGTGCTGCTGGCGATCCTGGTGGTGTGCTGGCAGGTCGAGTACCCGTTCCTGCCGCGGCACCTGACCCTGCTGTCCACCCTCACCATCGGCGTCCCGGCGTTCTTCCTGGCCCTGGCCCCCAACAAGGAACGGGCCCGGCCGCACTTCGTGCGGCGGGTGATGCGGTACGCGATCCCGGGCGGCGCGCTGGCCGCGCTGGCGACGTTCACGACGTACCTGATCGCCCGGCACCACTACAGCGGCCCGGACGCGCTCGGCGCGGAGACCAGCGCGGCGACCCTGACGCTGTTCCTGATCTCGATGTGGGTGCTGGCGATCATCGCCCGTCCCTACACCTGGTGGCGGGTCGGCCTGGTCGCGGCCATGGGCGCCGGGTTCCTGCTGGTGCTGGTCGTGCCGTGGCTGCAGGAGTTCTTCGCCCTGAAGCTGGTCGGCATGACGATGCCGTGGACGGCGGTCGGGATCGCCGCGGTGGCGGCGGCGACGCTGGAGTTCCTGTGGCGGTGGGTGGACCGCCGGTTCCCCGCGTAGGGGCCACGACGCACGGTTCCCCGCGTCCCTGGCGGGGACGCGGGGAACCGGGTGGGTGCGCCTGATGCGCGGTGCCGCTGCTTCGACCGTCTGCTTCGCGTCTACTTCACGTCGATGAAGTCACCCGCGGCCTTGATGGCCGGGGTGGTCGTGGTGCCCGCGAAGTTGTAGCGGTAGTAGCCGTCGACCGTCGCCTTGACCGTGGTCTTCAGCTGGCCGGTGGTGCTGGTCTTGATGGTCTTGACGGTGGTGTAGGTGCTGGAGTTCTTCTTGCGGAACTGCAGCTGTACCTTCTGGGTGCTGTAGCCGTGGTACTTGTGCGTCTCCCAGTTGGCCCGGGACAGCTTGCCGGTGACCGTGATGGTCTTGCCCTTCTTCACCGGCTCCGGGGAGGCGTTGACGGTCAGGCGGGAGATGCGCTGGACCTTGGTGGTGCCCATCGCGCCCTGGTCGGAGAACTGCTCGGTGGCGTAGTTCAGCGCCAGCGCGCCCGCCCGCCAGGTGCCGGCGTCGGAGTTGATCAGCTCGTCGTACGCGGGGTAGACGTCGATCTTGCCCTTGCAGGTGGCGGTGGTCGCCGAGGTGGCGGTGCAGGTGGCCGGGTAGTCACCGAGCAGCAGGTTGACCGGCTGCTCGTAGGAGCCCTTGTAGATGTAGGGGCCGGTCGCGAAGTCGGCGGACTTGATGTCCACGTCGGCGCCGTGCGTGATCTTGTAGGTGACGGTGGTGGAGACCTTGTTCGTCGTCCCGACCTTGACCGCGGCGGCGATCTTCAGGCCGGAGAAGGAGACGTCCAGGTCACCGATGGCGGCAGCGGCGGCGAAGGCGGACCGCTCGGCCGGGGCGTTCCGGTCCGCCTCGAGCGCGGCGACGGCAGCCTCCCGGAAGGAGGGGGCGTCGCCGGCCTGCGCTGCCGGAACAGCGAGGGCGGACAGGGCCAGGGCGCCGGAGACGGCGGCCACGGTGGCGCGTATACGCATGCGTTTCCCCTGGTGGAGGAAGGGGGCCCCGGCTCTGGTCGTTTCCTACGGCTCGTCGTCGGCGCGGGGCCCCGAATGATCGTGGAGTCTGTTGACTCGAAAGATCAGATCCTCGGGCAGGGCCAATGGTTGTACGGAAAGTGAAAAATTTGTGAGGGAGATCGTTCCCGGTCAGTCGAACCAGCGGTCCCGAGCCAACTCCTCGGTGCGGGAGGGGTCTTCGAGCAGCGCCGCCACCTCGAACCGGCGCGGCCACTGACCGGCCGCCCAGGCGAGGCCTGCGGCGACCCCCTCCAGGGTGGCCGCGTGCAGGACGCCGTCCGGGGTGAGCCGCCAGTCGGTCTCCACACCGTCCACGACGAGTTCCTCGTGTTCGGCGTAGGTGGCCGGGGTGCGCGGTCCGAGCAGCACCCGCACCGGCTCCGGCACCTCGTGTTCGGCGCCCTCGGAACCGACCCGGCCGGTCACCGTCTCGCTGAGCCGCCGCACCTGGAACAGCTCGGCGAGGTCGGCGGCCCGCCCCGGGGGGACCGGCAGCAGCGGCATGCCCGCGGTGAACGGCAGCAGGTCGGGGGCGTCGGCGACGACCGCGTCGGTGGCGTCCACCACCCGCACCTGCCCGTCGACGACGGCCCGCAGCTCGTCCGGCAGGGTCACGTCCTCGGGGTCGAGGTCGGCCAGCGCCCCGTACAGGGCGTGGAGCTGGGCGGCGGTGACCTCCCGGCCGGGGTCGGCGAGCCGGTCGAGGAGTTCGGCGGCGCCGCCGGGTTCGTCGAGCAGCGCGGCGACCGAGGTGCGCACGCCGAGGGCCCGCAGGACCTGCTCGTCCTCGAACCCGGTGGCGTCGGCCTCGTCGTACAGCCCGCGCAGCAGCGGGTCGCCGCCCGCGGCCCGCAGTCCGGCGGGGCGGCGGCCGTCGAGCACCGGGTGCCCGCGCAGCCACCACGCCGTGTACGGGCGGACGGTCTCGTGGGTGCCGTCGGGCAGCAGGATCCGCACCGGCTGGGTGAGGGCGTCGCGCAGCGGCGGGCGGGCGAGCAGGGCGAGCGCGCGGGGCCACTGGTCGTCGTCGACGAGGTCGAGGTCGCGCACGGCGACGATCTCGGTGGCGACCGGCGGCACCGGGCTGTCGGGGAACCGGTCGAGGACGTCCTCGCACCACACGTCCACGGCGTCCAGCAGCCCGGCGTCGTCGGGCTCGGTGAAGTCGCCGTCGCGGGGTTCGAGTTCGTCGGGGTCGAGGACGACGTCGGTGGCGCGGACGAGCGCGAAGCCGACCAGCACCCCGCAGGCGGCCAGCGGGGCCTCGCCCCACCTCTCGGCCAGTTCGGCGTCCACCGCGGCGAGTTCACCTTCCCGCATCACGGACGCGAAGGGGCCGCCGGGGAAGACGAGTTCGCAGGCGGGCGACAGTTCGCCGTCCTCGTCGGGCAGGGCGAGGGCGCCGAGCCAGGGCTCGTCACCCGGTTCGAGCCCGGCGTCCCGGACGAGCCGGAGCACGGTGTCGGCGAGTTCCTCGGCGTCCGGGGCGTCCTCCTCCCAGTTGATCCCGCCGTCGTCGTCGAGGGACGCGGCGACCGCGGCCCGCACCTGCGGGGTGGTCAGGACGGCGCGCGGGCTCGCGGGCAGCGCGCCCAGCTTCTCCAGGAGGGGGTGGGCGGCGTCCGGGTGGGCGACCTTGAGCCCGAGCCGGGTCAGCACACCCGGTTCGATGCCGGCCACCCCGTCGCCGGGCAGCAGGACCTGACGGGGGCCGATGGTGGTGCGTGCCGCACCGGAGCCGAACCCGCCGGCCGGCTCCCCGGCGAGCGGCACGGGCAGCCCGGACAGCCGGTCCGGGTCGACGCCCGCGAGGCTCTCGTACAGCCGCCGCCACCAGCCGGGCTCCTTCTCCAGCCCGGCGAGCCGGTCGACCGCGTCGCCGAGCGGGATCCGGGCCACGCCGAGCACGCGCAGCTCCGCGCGCCGTTCGAGCCCGGCGGGCAGCAGGGTGGGCAGCACCTCGGCCAGCACCCGGACGGTGTCGGCGCCCGCGCCCTCCACGACCTCCGCGTCCCTGGGCCGCAGCGACTCGGGCAGCCCGGAGTCGTCGTCCTCGTCCGGCGCCCCGGCGGCGGGCGGCAGGAAGGAGGTGCGCGGCAGCCGCTCCAGGACGGCCCGGCGCAGGGCGCCGTCCAGCTCGCCCTTGCCGAGCGGCCCGGGCACCAGGTCGAGGATTCCGGCGGTCACCGGCCGCCAGCCGGCGAGCAGCTCGGCGTACGCGTCGGCCGCCCGCTCCACCAGGAAGTCGGTGAGCGGGCCGGGGGCGGCGTGCCGCCGGGTGGAGTCCAGCGGGAAGGAGGCGATGAGCAGCGCGGGGACGCCGAGGGGTTCCTCGCTGGGCGTCGGCGCGTGCACGACGGGGCTGGTGCGGGGGCGGGCGGGGCTGCCGTCGGCGTCCACGGGCACGGCCCAGGTGACCGACCAGTGCGGCCGGAGCCGTTCCTCGATCGGCCGGTCGGCGAGCAGGTCGGGGGTGAGCGGCCCGTGCGCGGCGACGGTGCGCCAGCGGGTGGTGCCCTCGCGGGAGTCCTCCACGACGGTGAGCGCGCCCTCGGTGCGCCGCCGCAGTGTCCTGGACGGGGCGTCGCCCGCCTCCACGACGATCTCCTCCAGCCCCGGCAGGGCCAGCAGCAGGGCGTCGTCGACGGCGTGCAGCAGCCGTTCGGCCAGGTCGGCGGCGGCCGTGTCGCGCAGGGGGAGGATGACGGCCGTGTCGTAGGGGGCGGGGGCGCTGCCCTCGGCGGCGAAGGGGAGCCGCAGCAGCGGCACGTGCCCGTCCCGGCGGCGGATCTCGTCCCCCAGGGCGGGGCTGGTCCCGGCGGCCTCGTGGGCGAGCCCCCGGGCCTCGGCGAGCGACCAGCGCACGCCGCCGTGCCGGCTGACCACGGCGGGTTCGTCGGTGACGGCGAGCACCGCCGCGAAGCCGACGCCGAACCGGCCCACCGAGCTGTCGGGCGTGTCCCGCTTCGCGGAGGCGCGCAGCGTGGACAGCGATTCCACCCCGGCCGCGTCCAGGGGCGCGCCGGTGTTGGCGGCGACGAGCACACCGTCCCGCAGGGTGAGCCGGAGCCGTCCCGGCACACCGGCGCGGGCGGCGGCGTCGGCGGCGTTCTGCGCGAGCTCGACGACGAGACGGTCGCGGTAACCGCCGAGGGCGAGGTCCTCCTCGGCGTTGGCGTCCTCCCGGAACCGGGCGGGACTGGCGGCCCAGGCGTCCAGAACACCCCGCCGCAACTGCACCGTGCCGAACGGATCGGCCCCCTCGGCGGCGGGCCGCACGAACTTGCTCACGTTGACTCTCCTCATCGGGTGACGACGAAGGTACCGCGAGCCGGGTGCCCCGCGTTCCCGGCGACGCCCCTGGTCCGGTGCGGTCCGCGGCCCGCGTCGCGCACCGGCCGCCGCCCGGCCGCGCCGGTGCCGCCCGGGCGGAACCACGTGCTGATCGACTTCCGCGCAACCGGAGACCCACGCCACATCCCCGGGCCGCCCGGATCCGGCCCTCGGTGACAAGCGGCACAGGGGCGAGATGCCGTACTACCCGGAATAGTGGCGAAGCCCCCCACCCTAAATAGGACATTTGGTGCGCTGTTCTGATCGATCAGCTTGAAATGGGGGGTTTCGCCCCGTGCGACCCCCTCCGTCAAGAGATATGGGTCTCACGCCTGACCTACGGCCTTTCGTCGTAGGTCACACCTTTGCGGCTTTTGGGCGGGGGCGGTTACCAAGGAACGGCCACCACGGCGCGGTCCTGTGCACCGGGTGGTTCACCTTTGTCCCCACCCCGTGAGGTTTCGATGTCCCAGCGCGTCTCGTCCCGTTCCTTCCGTCCGGCCCGCATCCGTACCCGCGCCGCCGTCCTGGTCGCCGGTTTCGGTGCCTCGGTCGCCCTGGGAACCGGAGTCGCGACCGCCGCCGCCGCCGACACCACCACGTCCGGCGTCGCCCACGCGGTCCAGGCCCAGGCCGCCGCCCAGGCCAAGGCCGCCCAGGCGAAGAAGGCCGCCGAGGCCAAGAAGGCCGCCCAGGCCGCCAAGGCGGCGAAGGCCGCGAAGGCCGCCGCCAAGAAGAAGGCCGTCTCCTGGGTCGACCCGGTGAAGAAGTACAAGCTGTCGGCCAGCTTCGCCGCGAACGGCGGCATGTGGGCCTCCAAGCACAGCGGCCAGGACTACGCCGTCCCCACCGGCACCCCGGTCGTCGCCACCCACGGCGGCACCGTCGTCAAGGCCGGCCCCAACGGCGCCGGCGACGGCCCCGCCTACGGCAACGCCGTCGTCATCAAGCACGGCAGCAAGACCTACTCCCAGTACGCCCACCTCTCCAAGGTGAACGTCAAGATCGGCCAGGTCGTCAAGACCGGCCAGAAGATCGCCCTGTCCGGCAACACCGGCAACTCCAGCGGACCCCACCTCCACTTCGAGATCCGCACCACCCCGAACTACGGCTCCGCCGTCGACCCGGTCAAGTTCCTCCGCGCCAAGGGCGTCAACCTCTGACCGGCCACGGCACCGCCTGACCGCGCCACGCGACCCCGAGGACCACTCCTCGGGGTCGTCGCGCGCTCAGCCCTCGGACGCGTACGGCACGAACGCCGTCCACGCGTCCGGCGCGACGGCGAGCCGGGGGCCGGCGATGTCCTTGGAGTCACGGACGTGGACGGTGCCGGGGGTGAGGGCGAGCTCGACGCAGGACTCGCCGTTGTTGCCACTGCTGTAGCTGCTCTTGAACCACGCCAGCTCGGACGCGTCCCCGGCAGTGGTCGTGCGGATCATGTTTCCCCCAGCAGGTGCTCGATGAAGGCCAGCGACTCCCGAGGGGAGAGCGCCTGGGCTCGGATCGTCCCATACTGCAGTTCAAGGATGCGCAGCTGTTTCGGGTCCGTCGTCGGCCGCCCGTTGAACTCGCCATCGGCCCGGCCAACCGCCGTCCCATCCGCGAACTTCAGCAGCTCGATGGTGCCGTCCGTCCCGGAGTGGGTCTCACAGTTCGTCGGCATCACCTGAAGTACGACGTTGTGCAACCGCCCTACCTCCAACAAGCGTTCGAGCTGCTGACGCCACACCATTGTGCCTCCGATGGGCCGACGCATAACCCCCTCTTCCAGCACGAAACTGAGTGCCGGGGCGGGATCGCGCTCGAAGACGGTGCGCCTGGCGATACGCGCAGCCACCATGCGCTCCACGTCGTCCGGCGAATAGGGCGGCTGAGCGGCCCCGATCACTGCTCGCGCGTGCTCCGGTGTCTGCAGCAAGCCATTGATGCTGTTGGACTGGTACACGGCAATCTCGACCGCTGCCGCTTCCAGCTTCCCCAGCGCCCGAACCTTCTTCGGGTACCGGACCCTCTTCACGTCCTCCCAGGCCGCCGCGATCAGCCCGCCCGCGCTCAGGACCTCGTCCGCCTTGTCCAGGAACTCCTGGCGAGGGATGCGCTTGCCGCCCTCGATCTTGTACACCATGTCCTCGCCGTAGCCGACGATCCGGCCGAACTCGGCGGCCCGCATCCCCGCCGCCTCACGGCGCAGCTTCAGTTGCCGTCCCACCGTGGTGATGACGGCGACGCCCCACTCGTCGTCCGGGTCCACCTCCCAACCGGGCTCGTCCGCCTCTTCCTTGAGCCGACCCGCCTCCGCCTCGACCGCCGTCATGCCGCACCTCTCCCTCGGAACCGTCCGTGACGCACCCGGCGCCCTACCCGTACCAACCGTCGGCACAGCCACGACAGCACCGGACAACCTCCGGACAGTGACCGTACGCACACGCGAAGTGACACCTCACGGTATGCGGCCCCGGCCACGCTGGCTGACGTGAATCAGCGAACCGCCGAACCCTCCGCCCCCGTCCGCAACTTCAGCGTGCAGCTCTCCCCCACGCCACGCGGCGCCCACCAGGCGCGGCGCCTCGGAGCAGCCCAACTGCGTTCCTGGGGCCTGCCCGTGGACCCGGCCCGCCAGATCATCGCCGAGCTGGCCGTCAACGCGACGACCCACGGCCGCGTCCCGGGACGGGACTTCCGGCTCACGCTCTACGTGGTCGCCGGCGCCCTCCGCATCGAGGTCACCGACACCCGGGGCGACCGGCTCCCCCAGCCGCAACCGCCCTCTCCCGAGGCCGAGTCCGGGCGGGGCCTGCTCCTCGTCGACGCCCTCGCGGACCGCTGGGGCGTGACCGAGGGCCGCTTCCCGCGCAAGACCGTCTGGGCCGAACTACGGCTCACGGCACCGGGACCCGGGATCTGAAGCTCCGGTGCCGTCGGCGCCTTCCAGAACAAGAAACGGGGGAGAAAGAACCCCACCAAGCCCCACCCTTCCCGCCCGGGATGCGCCATCACTCGGGCGGGTGAACATCACCATCTCAGCTGGATTTTGGGACCCTCAGCTCCTCTACGCTCAGCCCACGGACATCCCGAAAACGATTTCGGCCCCCGCTCGGGACTGGCATCCCGGTGCGAGGGCCTGACCACCAAGAAGCGAACTAAGGAATTCTTCTCGATGGGTACCCAAAACCCTAGCGCGCCCCCGCGCGCCCAGTCAGCCGCAGACCGCAATCCGACCCGACCGCGTCACCGCACCGGCGGCGTCATCCACGAGAACACCCGCCACACCACCCGCTTCGTGGTGATCGGGAACCACCTCACCCAGCACGCCGAGCTGTCGCTGCTGGCGATCGGCCTCGGCTGCCACATCCAGTCGCTCCCCGCCGGTGCCCCCGTCGACATCAAGAGCCTCACCGCACGCTTCGCCGAGGGCCCCACCCGGATCGCCGCCGCCCTGCGCGAACTCGAAGCCCACGGCTACCTGCGCCGCGAACGCCACCGCACCGCCACCGGCCGCATCGTCACCCGCACGATCTCCTGCAACCAGCCCGGCAAGCGGCGGCAACCGGCCGACACCGGCTGCCCCGACCCGCAGCCCCGGCCACCGGCGAAGCGCCCACCGCAGCCGCCCCGCCGCCGCCCCACCCCCCGTACGGCACCCCCTCCGCAACTGCGACGGCTGCGACCACGCCTTCCGCGGCCCCGCGACCGAGACACGCTGCCGGGACTGCCGCGAACACCGAACCGTCATTTCGGCTGCGCCATGAACACAGCAGAGGAAGAACACACGATGCTCGCCGCACGGCACCCCAGTGGCCCCGGACGACTACCCTGGCCAGTGCACTCCCGGGAGGACTCCATGAGCACGCAGGCCGACCACGGACACGAGCTGGTTCCCCGCCCCGAGCAGACCCCTGATGCCCTGCGGGCCGCCCTCGCCGTCGTCGCTCCCGGGCGGCTGACCGAGATGCAGCGGACCAAGGACGAGGCCTTCGCCAAAGCCGTGGAATGGCAGTCCCTCAGCCCGGTGCGCAGTTGGGTGCTCGCCTGGGCCAGGGACATCGAGATCGCCCGTCGCCCCGACCTCGCCACTCGCCATGCCCGGGCCAAGCGCCTCCTGGAGCACGAGGACGGGGCGACCGCCCGCGAGGCGTTGGGGGAACTCAGTGCTGTTCTGGACGAGGCGCTGAAGGCAGTACAGGGTTGAGCTGGACCTGGGAGTACGCCTTCAGTGCGGGGGGAGGCCGCACGCACCGCGCCCCCGGCTTTCCTCGCCGAAGTGGAACGTAAGGCCGCCGAACTCGTCAGAGCGGCCGAGGCACAGTATCTGCACGGTCGCGCCCACGACGGGGCCGATCCGAAAGGCGGGGACGTCGCCGTACGGGGCGGGATGTTCACCTACCAGATCGTCGTGCGCAGCGAGCGCGTCTACGTTCTCCAGCTCACCTACCTCGGTTTCTGAGGCGCAAGCGGAGAGAGGCGTGCCCGTGCCGCCACTCTCCGCGCCGTACCGGTACCGCGCACCGGTCACCCCACCCCCACACATCCCCGGCGCACCTGGAGCGGCCGCGACCGTCCCTTCCGCGGTCCCAGCCCCGCAACACGATGCCCGGACCGCGATCCCCCTCCCGGTCATCCGATCCAGTAAGGAACCCCATGGTCAGCCCGCCTCATGAAGCGATGTACCGCATCTTTCAACGCGACCCCGGTCTGTTCAGCCGCATCCCCCGCTTCCTGGGCGTGGACCTCCCCAGGCCCGTCGGAGCCACGACCCTGCCGACCGACCTCGGAGAGACCGGTCTCGTGCTCCACCGGGTCGACGCCCTTCTGCGGTTCAACACCGCGGAATCGGGTGCATATCTCCTGGCTGTGGATATCCAGGACGAGCGGAACTCCGAGAGACCGGCGAGCTGGGCCTACTGCACCGCCTACCTGTGGAAGAAGTACCGGCTGCCCACCACGCTCCTCGTCGTCTGCCAGGACCACGCCACGGCCGAGTGGGCGCAGCGGGCGGTGAGCAGCGGACCGTCCCAGCTGCCGACACTCACCCTGCGGCCGATGGTCGCCGGGCCCCACAACATGCCCGTGATCACCGACCCGGATGAAGCGCGGGCAGACCTCGTCCTGGCCGGCCTGGCAGCCGTTACTCACGCTGCCGCACCTGCCGTGAACCCGATACTGAAGGCCCTGTCCACCGCGCTGCGGGACGTGCCCGCAGACATCGCCGACCCCATCGTCGAATTCACCGCGCGGGGCCTTCGAAGGCACCCGGCCAAGCACCTCTGGAGGAGCCTCGTCGCCGTGGACCTCACCCCCGCGGGGCCCCGCCTCCTCGAGAACATGCGGGAAGAGGTCCGTGCCGAGAGCGAGCGGCAGTGCGCCGCCGAGGACGTCCTCACCGTGCTCGCGGAACGCGGCCTCGACGTCTCCGATCAGGCCCGCGACCGCATCAACGGCTGCGACGCCCCCCACACCCTCAGCCGCTGGCTCCGACGAGCCGTCACAGCACCGACAACAGAGGCGATCTTCGACGCGGACGAGTGAAGCCGCAGCGCCCGTAACACCGCAGGGCTGCGGGAGGAATCCATGAGCACGTAGGCCGACCACGGACCCGAACTGGTTCCGCGCCCCGAGCAGACGCCTGATGCCCTGCGGGCCGCTCTCTCCGTCGTCGCCCCCGGTCGGCCGGCCGAGATGCAGCGGACCAAGGACGAGGCCTTCGCCCATGCCGTGGAGCGACGGGCTGGCGTCGGTGGACAGACGAGGCCAGTGAGCCAGCATGCGGCGATCCGCGGACCCCAAGCTTCCGGCTCCGCCCCGCCCTCACGGCGCCGACGACGGAGGTGATCTTCGACCAGGACGGGGGATGCCACGGTCCGCCCGCCGGGTGACACCACCCGAGTCCACCCGGCGCCGCCCGGCGTCACGCTAGGAGTGCCCCAGCTCCGCCGACGCCTCGTCCTCCGTCGCCGGGACCGAGCCGGAGTCCGGGGCCGGGCGGAGGGGGAAGGGGTCGACGCGGGTCTCGTCGATGACCGGGGAGGCCGGCTTCGGCGGGGTCGGCATGACCGCGGCCTCGGAGTGGCCGCCGCAGCCGTAGCCGAGGGAGACGACGCGGCCGTCGGCCGGGGAGAACTCGTTGGCGCAGATGCCGAACGCCTGGCCGAGGGAGCCGCCGATCGGGGCGAGGAAGCCGCAGGAGACGCAGGAGGCGGGGGCCGCCTGGGCCATCGGGGTCTTCGCGCCGAACGCCTCCTCCCAGCGGTCGGCGGCGGCGTGCAGGCCGTAGCGGGACAGGACGCGGGCGCGGCGCATGCCGAGCTCGTCGGCGACCGCCGCGATGGACCCCCGCGAGGGAGGCGTAGCCAGCTCGGCGGGCGTGCCGCCGGTGACCTCCGCGTCCTCGGCGTCGACCAGGTCGGCCAGCTCGCGGGAGAGGACGGAGTTGGGCGGCGGCTCGTCCTCGCCGGACCAGCCGGGCTCCAGGCGCAGGTCGTCGGCGTCGGTGGGCAGGAGGTCGCCGGGGCCCATGTCGCCGGGGCGCAGCCGCTCGCTCCACGGCACCCATTCGGGGGCGAGGATCGCGTCGGGGCCGGGCAGCAGGGCCGTCTCGTCGACGGTGACGATCTTGGCGCGGGAGGCGCGGGCGACGGTGACGGCCCAGCGCCAGCCGCGGTAGCCGAGCTCGCGGCAGCCGAAGAAGTGCGTGACGACGCGGTCCCCCTCGGAGACCATCCCCTCGTGTTCGCCGACCACACCGGGCGCCGCGGCCTCCTCGGCTGCGGCGCGGGCGAGGTCGACGGCCTCGGCGCACAGACGGTCGGGGGTGCGGCTTCGCGTTGTCGCTGCGCTCACAGGTATCGCTTCTCTCCTACGCCGTCTCACGAGTGCGCCACTCCCATGCGCGGGGGCGGACGGAGCGGACCGCAGGACCGCGTCGACGTCCGCGCCGGATCGTGCTCGGGCGCGCCTCCATCCATTCTGCGGGATGGCTGAGATAGGCACGCTACCTTCTCGCGTGCCGTGGGCCTACACCGACGGTTGTTCCGGGGTTCCGCGCGCCGGGTTTCCCGCCGGGACGGACGCCGGTTGCGCCGGACAGCCGCACGGCGGGCCTGCGCGGGCCGGTCGGCCGGAGTCGTAGCACTATCCCCCGCCTTCTCGGGGCACTATGGCGTGGTGGCTACCGCGAAATCACCCCACGGCGCCAACGGGATCGGTGGGGCGAAGGGGACCAAGGGCAACGGCCGACGTGTCGGCACGGGCCGCACGGGCGGCGGTGCTCGCGCGTTCGGCCGCGCGCTGCGTTTCCCGGTGACCGGAACCGCGCGGGGCATCCGCCGGGCCACACACGCGCACGGGGCCGGCGAGTCCGGTCTCGGCAAGCTGATCGAGCTGCACGGGGTGAACGGCGCCGGGGACGTGATGATCACGGTGGCGCTGGCGTCGACCGTGTTCTTCTCGGTGCCGACGGACGAGGCCCGCGGGCGGGTCGCGCTGTACCTGGCGATCACGATGGCCCCGTTCACGCTGCTCGCTCCGGTGGTCGGTCCACTGCTGGACCGCCTCCCGCACGGCCGCCGCGCCGCGATGGCGGGCGCGATGCTCGCGCGGGCGCTGCTCGCGCTGGTGCTGTCGGGTGCCGTGGTCACCGGCGGGCTGGAGCTGTATCCGGCCGCGCTCGGCGTGCTGGTCTCGTCGAAGGCGTACGGGGTGGTGCGCAGTGCGGTGGTGCCGCGGCTGCTGCCACCCAAGTTCTCCCTGGTCAAGGCGAACTCGCGGGTCACGCTGGGCGGGCTGCTGGCCACCGGGGTGGCGGCGCCGATCGGTGCCGGGCTGCAGCAGATCGGGCCGCGCTGGCCGCTCTACGGCGCGTTCGCGCTGTTCGTGACGGGCATGTTCCTGTCCTTCCGGCTGCCGTCGAAGGTGGACTCCGCGAAGGGGGAGGACGTGGCGCTGCTCGCCTCGGACGAGCGGCACCTGCACGGGCCGCACCGCAGGCCGGTGAAGCGTCCCGGGCTGCGCACCGTCGGACCGGCCGTCACCCACGCGCTGGCCGCCAACACCGCGATCCGCTGCCTGACCGGCTTCCTGATCTTCTTCCTCGCGTTCCTGCTGCGCGAGCACCCGCTGACCGGGCAGAGCGCGGCGGTGTCCCTGGGCATCGTCGGCGTCGCGGCGGGCACGGGCAACGCGCTCGGCACGGCGGTGGGGGCCTGGCTGCGCTCCCGCGCCCCGGAGATCATCATCGTGACGGTGGTGGCGTGTGTGGCGGGCGCGGCGATCGTGGCCGCCGTGTTCTTCGGGGCCGCCCTGGTGGCCTGTCTGGCGGCGGTCGCCGGCTTCGCGCAGGCCCTGGCGAAGCTGTCGCTGGACGCGCTGATCCAGCGGGACGTGCCGGAGCTGGTGCGCACCTCGGCGTTCGCCCGTTCGGAGACGCTGCTGCAGATGGCGTGGGTGCTGGGCGGGGCGATCGGCATCGCGATGCCGCTGATCGGGCCGCTGGGCCTGGCGGTGGGCGCCGGCATCGTCGCGACGGGCTGGCTGCTGACCGTGCGTGCCCTGCTCACGTCGGCCCGGCACGGGGGCGCTGGGCATCCGCGAGTGGCGTAACGCCCCGGCCACGCCGTACCCCACGTGGGGGGTGGGCGGGGCCCGCCCGATAGCCTTTCCGCCATGACCACGTTGCCCCGCGGCGCAGCCGCCCAGAGCCACCGCGCTGTGCGACGCCGCCGCGTCGCCGCCGCCGCCGGCGCCGTATCCGCCGGACTGCTCGTCCTGTCCGCCTGTGACAAGCCGACGGCGCTGTCCACGATCACCGTCGGCAGCTCGTCCGTGAGCTCCGAGGCCGCCTGCGGCGGCGAGGGCGAGGCGCTGAAGGCGTCCGACCTCACCAAGTGCCTCAAGGACAAGGACGTCAAGAGCATCACGGTCGACCCGGATGAGACCGTGCGCTTCGGTGTCGACCCGGACGTCGCCGACAACGGCTGGACGATCCTGATGAACGGTCAGCCGCTGACCGACTCCAGCACCAAGACCTACCGCACCATCCCGGGCAGCGTGTTCTTCAACGCCCAGTACGGCGCCCAGGGCGACTCCACCCTGGTGTCGATCAAGGAGGGCGAGGACGAGACGACCGGGCTGTGGTCCTTCCGGCTGAAGAAGGACGCCTGATCACGTCCCCCGTACGGATCCTCGTGGCCACCGCCGTCCCCGCCGAGCGGGACGCGGTGGCCCGGGCGTTCCCGGGGCCGGTGCGCGGGACGCCCGTGCCCGGCGCGGCCGTGCAGGCGGTCGACGGCGGACCGGACCTGCTCGCGGCCGGGGTCGGTCCGGCCCTGGCGGCCGCCTC
>NZ_JAAGMD010000686.1 GCF_010548465.1 Streptomyces sp. SID14436
GGAGGTGGCCGCCCGGGCCGGGGGCCGCGCCGGTGCGGGCGGGCGCGGCCGGTGTGCAGTGGTCATCGTGCGGCCTCCCGCACCTGCTGGCAGCGGGCGCAGTAGCGGGCCTGCGGCACTATCAGCAGGCGGTCCCGCTCGACCGCGCCGCGGCACAGGTGGCACGTGCCGAAGGTGTCCGTGTCCATGCGGCCGAGCGCCGCCTCCACGTCGGCGAGCACCATGCGGGCGGAGGCGGCGAGCCGGATGCCGACCTCGATCTCGCCGGCGTCCCGCTGCGGCCGCTCCTCGGCGCGGGGCAGCGGGTCCGCGGCGAACTGCCGGAGCTGTTCCTGGCGGAAGAGCCGTTGCTCCAGCAGGTTTTCGCGCAGCGCTGCGAGGTCCTCGGGTGAGAGGACCGTGTTGTGCTCACCGATGGTCTGGTGGGTCACCACTGCACCCCTTGTGCGGTCAGCGGAGAGGCGAACGGACGTGCGGACGGCGAGGCGTCAGGCCGCGCGGCGCTGGCAGGCGACGCAGTGCCGGGTGTGCGGGAGGATCTCCAGGCGCTCCGGCGGCACCGGCTTGGAGCAGCCGAGGCAGGTGCCGTAGGTGCCGTCGTCGACGCGGGCGAAGGCCTCGTCGATCTCCGTGAGGACGCGCTTGATGGATTCCTTCTGGTTCGACATCAAGTGGTCGTCGGCGCTCTGCCCCGATTCGTCCAGGGCCTTGAGCTGGGCGAGGCGGGTAGATCGGGCGTGCTCGAGGCGGCGTCGGATCTCGTCCGAGGCCGGGTTGTCGGTACGCGCTTCGGTGCGGGGCAGGTCGAGCGACACGAAGAGGTCCTCTCTGAAGAAGGAAAAGGGGGTGGTGTCTTCACCATGGCCGCAAGTCCGTCCGCGGCCCATCGGCCATGGAGCCCATCTGTGCGGGGTCGCAGGACCCACCCCGCCCGGCGTGGGTCCTGCGGCAGGGGGAAAATGGGGCGGGGACCCCATGGACGACGGAGGCGGGGCCCGTGCACGCTGGCCGCTGTTCGCCGGGACAAGGGGCCGTGGCCGCTGCCGACACGGCGCGGTGATGTCGACAGCGAAGCCGGACAAGGAAGAGGAAGGCGAGACCTCGGTGTCCCTGTACTGGCGGATCTTCGGCCTGAACGCGGTGGTGCTCGGTCTGGCCACCGCGCTGCTGCTGTGGGCCCCCGTGACGGTGTCGGTGCCCATCCTGCTGACCGAGGCGGTCATCCTGGTCGGCGGTCTCGCCGTGATGCTGGTCGCCAACGCCACGCTGCTGCGCATCGGGCTGGCCCCGCTGGAGCGGGTGACCCGGCTGATGGCCACCGTCGACCTGTTGCGTCCCGGTCAGCGCCTGCCCGTGCACGGCGGCGGTGAGGTGTCCGACCTGGTCAGCACCTTCAACGCCATGCTGGAGCGGCTGGAGAAGGAGCGGGCCGCGAGCAGCGCCCGCGCGATCCTCGCGCAGGAGGCGGAGCGGCGCCGCATCGCCCAGGAGCTGCACGACGAGGTCGGGCAGAGCATGACGGCCATCCTGCTGGCCCTCAAGCGTGCCGCCGACGAGGCGTCCGACCCGTTGCGCGAGGAGCTCCAGCAGGCGCAGGAGATCACCCGGCTGAGCCTGGACGAGGTCCGCCGCCTGGTGCGCCGGCTGCGGCCGGGGGTGCTGGAGGACCTGGGACTGGTCAGCGCCATCACCTCGCTCACCACCGAATTCGCCACGCATACCGGTCTGCGGGTGATCCGCGGCTACGATTCCGATCTGCCCGCGCTGGACCAGGAGACCGAGTTGGTGATCTACCGTGTGGCGCAGGAAGGGCTGACCAACGCCGCCCGGCACGCCGACGCCGGTACGGTCCGGGTGAGCCTGCGGAAAGGGGACCACTCGGTCGTGCTGGAGGTGGAGGACGACGGCCGCGGCATCGGCGTGGCCCGGGAGGGCGCGGGGATCCGCGGGATGCGGGAACGCGCGCTGCTGCTGGGGGCCACACTGGACATCAGCCCCGCGTCGCCGTCCGGCACCCGGATCCGGCTCACCGTGCCCGCCGTCAGGAAGCAGTCATGAACCACCAGGACCACCCGGCCAAGATCCGGATTCTGCTCGCCGACGACCATGCCCTGGTCCGTCGGGGGGTCCGGCTCATCCTGGACCGGGAGCCCGACCTGGAAGTGGTCGCCGAGGCCGGGGACGGCGCCGAGGCCATCGCGATGGCCCGCACGCACGACATCGACCTGGCGGTGCTGGACATCGCCATGCCGCGGCTGACCGGTCTGCAGGCCGCGCGTGAGCTGTCCGCGCTGAAGCCGGGGCTGCGCATCCTGATGCTGACCATGCACGACAACGAGCAGTACCTGTTCCAGGCCCTGAAGGCGGGCGCGGGCGGCTATGTGCTGAAGTCCGTCGCCGACCGGGACCTGGTCGCCGCCTGCCGGGCGGCGATGCGGGACGAGCCGTTCCTCTACCCGGGGGCGGTCACCGCCCTGATCCGCAACTACCTCGACCGGGTGCGGGACGGCGAGGAGGCCCCCGAGCAGCTGCTGACCCCGCGCGAGGAGGAGGTCCTCAAGCTGGTCGCCGAGGGGCACTCCTCGAAGGAGATCGCCGAGCTGCTCTTCATCAGCGTCAAGACCGTCCAGCGGCACCGGGAGAACCTGCTGAGCAAGCTGGGGCTGCGGGACCGCCTGGACCTCACCCGGTACGCCATCCGCGCGGGACTCGTCGAGCCTTGAGCACCGACCGGCCGGGACATGCCGCCCGCCTTCCGCACCGCGTCGTCGCGGGTCTCCTGGCCCTGACGGCGGTCCTGCTGACCCTCGCCTTCACCGACGGCGCCCGGCTGGTGCCCGCCGGGGAGGCGTCCTCCCCGGACGCGCCGGCCGCGCCGGCGGCGTCCTTCGAGCCGTACGACAGCCATCCGCACACCGACGAGGCGTACTCCGGCAGCGGCACCCTCCTGCTGCGGTCGCTGCGCGACGCCGGTGAGCGCACCGCTCCCTCCGGCCACCTGCTGTTCACGCCCCCGTACACGCCGCGAGTGCCGCACGGGCCGGTGCGTCCGGCCCCGGTGGCCGGGCACGGGCCGCTCGTCGCCGCGTACGTGCCGTCCGACCTCGGCCGGGCCCCGCCGTCGTCCACCAGCGCTTGAGAGTCCCCGTTCTTCCCCCTCTCCCCCGCCGTGCCGATCGTTCCGGCCGCGGTGTGCCGCTGGAGGCACCAAGTGAAAAGTTCCACAGCGAAAAGCTCCAACCGGATCAGGGCGTTCTTCGCGTTCGCCGTGGTCGCCCTGGCCGTGTTCGTCGCCGTCACCGTCCCGGTCCGTCTCGGGCTGGACCTGCGCGGCGGCACCCAGATCGTGCTGGAGACCCGCTCGACCGAGACCACGAAGGCCGACGCCGCGGCGACCGACCGCGCGCTCGAGGTCCTGCGCGGCCGGGTCGACGCGCTCGGCGTCGCCGAACCGTCCATCGTCCGCTCCGGCGAGAACCGGATCATCGTCGAGCTGCCGGGTCTGCAGGACCCGCGCAAGGCGGCCGACGTCCTGGGCCAGACGGCCCAGCTGTCCGTGCACCCGGTGCTCGGCGCGGAGACCGGCGAGGTCCAGACGAAGCCGGACGACAAGGGCGAGCGCGTCCTGGCCGACGAGGACGGTCAGCGTCTGCGGCTCGCGCCCGCGAAGATGACCGGTGAGGACGTCAAGGACGCCGAGGCGGGCCTCGACCAGCAGAACGCCGCGGGCTGGTTCGTCTCCGTGGACTTCAAGAACGACAAGGACTGGGCCAACCTGACCGGGGAGGCCGCGTGCAACCCGGAGGGCGACCCCAAGCGCCGCGTCGCCATCGTCCTCGACGACAAGATCATCTCGTCTCCGCAGGTCCACCCCTCGGTCGCCTGCAAGGTGGGCATCACCGGCGGCACCACCCAGATCACCGGTTCCTTCAGCAGCGACGACGCCAAGGAACTCGCCCTGCTCATCAAGGGCGGCGCCCTGCCGGTGCCGGTCGAGACGGTCGAGCAGCGGACCGTCGGCCCCACGCTGGGTGCCGAGGCCATCGAGGCCAGCGCCTGGGCCGCCCTCGTCGGCACCGCGCTGACCGCGCTGTTCATCATCGTCGTCTACCGGCTCATGGGTCTGATCGCCACGGTGGCCCTGGCCTGCTACGGCGTCATCTCCTACGCCGGTCTGGCGGCGCTCGGCGCGACCCTGACCCTGCCCGGTCTCGCCGGTTTCGTGCTGGCCATCGGTATGGCCGTGGACGCCAACGTGCTGGTCTTCGAACGGGCCCGGGAGGAGTACAGCTCCCGGAACCGGGCCAGCAGCCGCTCCGCGCTCACCGCCGGCTTCAAGGGCGCCTTCAGCGCGATCGCCGACTCCAACGTCACCACGCTGATCGCGGCGGCCCTGCTGTTCTTCCTCGCCTCCGGCCCGGTCAAGGGCTTCGGTGTCACGCTGGGCATCGGTGTCATCGCGTCCATGATCAGCGCCCTGGTGATCACCCGGGTGCTGGCCGACTTCGCGGTGCGCCGCCGCTGGGTGCACCGCCGGCCGCAGGTCACCGGTCTGGCCTCGATCGGCCGGGTCCGCGAGTACCTCACCCGCCGCAACCCGCAGCTGATGCGCAACCCGCGCCGCTGGCTGCTGGTGTCCGCGCTCGTGCTCGTCGTCGCCGGTTCCGGCATCGTCGTGCGGGGGCTGAACTTCGGTGTCGAGTTCACCGGCGGCCGCCTCATCGAGTACTCCACCACCCAGACCGTCGACCCCGACGACGCCCGCTCCGCCCTGGCCGACGCGGGATTCCCGCAGGCCGTGGTGCAGTCCTCCGGGGACAACCAGCTCACGGTGCGCACCGAGGAGCTGACCAACCAGGAGGCCGTCAAGGTCCAGGAGGCCATCGACAAGGTCGGCGACGGCGCCGAGAAGGTCCGCGACGAGCTGATCGGCCCGAGCCTCGGCGACGAACTGCGGCGCAACGCGCTGATCGCGCTGGGGCTGGCCCTCGCCGCCCAGCTGGTCTACCTGGCCTTCCGGTTCCGGTGGATGTTCGGCACGGGCGCGGTGAGCGCGCTGGCGCACGACGTGATCATCCTGACCGGTATCTTCGCCTGGCTGGGCAAGCCGATCGACGGCGTGTTCCTGGCGGCGCTGCTCACCGTGATCGGTTACTCGGTCAACGACTCCGTCGTGGTCTTCGACCGCATCCGGGAGCTGTGGCGCAAGGACGGCAAGGCACCGCTGGGCGACGTGACGAACCTCGCGATCCTGCAGACGGTGCCCCGCACGGTCAACACCGGTATCGGTGTGCTGTTCATCCTGTTCGCGCTGGCGCTGCTGGGCGGTGACTCGCTCACCGACTTCGCGCTCGCCCTGCTGATCGGCATGCTGGTCGGCACCTACTCGTCGGTGCTGACCGCCTCGCCGCTCGCCATCGAGCTCGACGCGTACGCGCGCCGCCGGGGCAAGGGCGGCGGGTCCCGCGGCCGCGGCAAGGGCCGCGGCGGCTCCGGGCACGGGAAGTCCGGGATCGGTGAGCCCCGTTCGGGCGGCCGGTCCAGGGCAGGCAGCCCGGGGAAGTGACCCCACCGGGCGGCCCTTCGTGAGGAGGGGCCGCCCGGACGGACACGCGGCGCCGCCGCCCGCCCCGGCCGGGGCGGGCGGCGGCGCCGTCGTCGTGGGGAGCGCGGAGGGTGTGGCGTCCCCGGCCTCACACCACCGCGGGGGTGTCCTCCTCCGCGGGGGTGTCCTCCTCCGCACGGCCCCCGGCGGCGTCCTCGGAACGGGCGGCGAACTGGGTGCGGTACAGCTCCGCGTACCGTCCGCCGGCCTCCAGCAGCTCGTCGTGCGTGCCGCGCTCCACGATCCGGCCGGCCTCCAGCACCAGGATCAGGTCCGCCGCCCGGACGGTGGACAGCCGGTGCGCGATCACGATCGCCGTCCGGTCGGCCAGGGCCTCGGTGAGCGCCTCCTGGACGGCCGCCTCGGAGGTGTTGTCCAGGTGGGCGGTGGCCTCGTCGAGCACGACGACGCGCTGGCGGGCCAGCAGCAGCCGGGCGATCGTCATGCTCCCCCAGTACGAAAGTCTGGGGGGACCCCCTGCGTTCCCCGCCGGACAGGCGGTAGCCGCGTTCCCCGACGACCGTGTCCAGGCCGTCGGGCAGGGACCGGACGAGGTCCTCCAGGCGGGCCCGCCGCAGGGCGTCGAGGAGGTCGGCCTCGGACGCGTCGGGCCGGGCGAGCAGCAGGTTGGCGCGCACCGTGTCGTGGAAGAGGTGGCCGTCCTGGGTGACCATGCCGACGGTGGCGCGCAGCGAGGCGGCGGTCAGGTCCCGGACGTCGACGCCGCCGACGCGGACGGCGCCCGCGTCGACGTCGTACAGGCGGGGCAGCAGCTGCGCGACGGTGGACTTGCCCGCGCCGGAGGAGCCGACGAGGGCGACGGTCCGGCCGGGCTCGGCGCGGAAGGAGACGCCGTGCAGGACCTCGGCGCCCCCGCGCGTGTCCAGGGCGGCGACCTCCTCCAGGGAGGCCAGGGAGACCTTGTCGGCGGACGGGTAGCCGAACCGGACGTCGTCGAACTCGACGGACACCGGGCCGTCGGGCACCTCGCGCGCCGTGGGCTTCTCCTCGATCAGCGGGCGCAGGTCCAGCACCTCGAAGACGCGCTCGAAGCTGACCAGCGCGCTCATCACCTCGACCCGCGCCCCGGCCAGTGAGGTGAGCGGCGCGTACAGCCGGGTCAGCAGCAGCGCCAGGGCGACGACCGCCCCGGGCTCCAGGGCGCCGCGCAGCGCGAACCAGCCGCCGAGGCCGTAGACCAGGGCCAGGGCGAGGGCGGAGACGAGGGTGAGGGCGGTGATGAACACCGTCTGGGCGGTGGCGGTGCGGACGCCGATGTCCCGTACCCGGCGGGCCCGTTCGGCGAACTGGGCGGACTCCTCCTCCGGGCGCCCGAACAGTTTGACCAGGGTGGCTCCGGGGGCGGAGAAGCGCTCCGTCATCCGGGTGCCCATGGCCGCGTTGAGCGCGGCGGCCTCGCGCTGCATCCGGGCCATGCGGCTGCCCATGCGGCGGGCCGGGACCACGAACACCGGCAGCAGCACCAGCGCGAGCAGCGTGATCTGCCAGGACAGGGTGAGCATCACCGCGAGCGCCAGCACCAGGGTGACGACGTTGCCGACCACGGTGGACAGGGTGTTGCTGAAGGCCCGTTGGGCGCCGATGACGTCGTTGTTGAGACGGGAGACGAGGGCGCCCGTACGCGTGCGTGTGAAGAACGCCACCGGCATCCGCTGCACATGGTCGAAGACGGCGGTGCGCAGGTCGAGGATGAGGCCCTCGCCCAGCGTCGCCGACAGCCGCCGGCCGAGGATGCCGAGCGCCGCCTCGGCCAGCGCGATCAGCGCGATCAGCAGGGCCAGCCGGACGACGGTGCTCTCGTCGCCGCCGGACACGATGGTGTCCACGACCCGGCCCGCCAGGACCGGGGTCGCCACGGCCAGCAGCGCCGTCGCCGTCCCCAGCAGGACGAAGAGGGTCATGCGGCGGCGGTGCGGACGGGCGAACGCGCCGATGCGCCGCAGCGTCACCCGGGCGAAGGGGCGCCGTTCCTCCTGGGCGGTCATGACGCTGTGCAACTGTGTCCAGGCCGTTGTCTCCATGCTCATGGAAGGCACCGTATGACCTCAAGCATCATTGAGGTCAACGCCCGTCCGCCGCCGCCCCGTCCGCCCGGCTCCCCGCCGCCCGCGAACCTCCCCGTCCCGCTCCCCCGCGGTCCTCCCCCCTCCGCCGCTCGTCGCTCCCGTCCCCCTCCCCCGCGTCGCCGTGCTCCGCCCCGCTCCGGCCGGCGCCGCCTTCCCGCGTGAAGCGAAGGTCCGTATGACGCTCTCCCAGCAGCTCCCCGCCCGCCGGCCGCCGTCCGGCCCGCCGCAACCCCCCGCCGGTGCGCGGCGGCCGGGCTCCCGGGACATGACCCGGACGATCCGCCGGGTGCTGTGTGTGCTGCCGCCGCTGCTCGTGACGGTGGTCGCGGTACGGCACCGGTCCGTCCTCGCCGAGGGGTTCGCCCATCTGGGCCAGGCCCGCTGGCCGTGGCTGCTGGCGGCCGCCGGGGCGACCTGTCTGACCTGGCCCGCCGCCGCCTGCACCCGGCAGGGCGCCGTGCTCGAACGGCTGCCCGGACGGCGGCTGGTGGTCACCCAGTTCGCGGCCGGCGCGGCCAACCACCTGCTGCCGACGGGGCTGGGGGCGAGCGCGGTCAACCTGCGGTTCATGACGGTGTGCGGGCTGTCCGCGGCCCGCTCCTCGGCCGCCCTCGCGCTGTACCTGCTGGCCGAGTCCGCCGGCCGGGTGGCCCTGCTCGGCGTCCTGCTGCTCGCCTGCCCCGGCGCGCTGCGCCTCGACGAGCTGCTGCCCGACGGGGCGTTCGGCCCGCTGCTGTGGGCGGCCGGCGGGGTGCTGGTGCTCGCGGTG
>NZ_JAAGMD010000712.1 GCF_010548465.1 Streptomyces sp. SID14436
GCCCACCCGCGCCGCCGGGGCGCGGCGGCCCCGCCGCCCCGGGTGAGCGTCGACCCGGCCGCCTCCCGGCACGCGACGGTGATCGAGGTCCGGGCCCAGGACGCACCGGGGCTGCTGTTCCGCATCGGGCGGGCCCTGGAGGACGCCGGAGTGCGGGTGCGCAGCGCCCACGTCTCCACGCTCGGCGCGAACGCCGTGGACGCCTTCTACGTCACCGGCCTGGACGGCACACGCCTCCCCGCCGAGGAGGCGGAGGCGGTGGCGGGGAAACTGGAGGAAACGTTGGAGGCGTGACCCCGTGGACGCTCCGTGCGTCGATGGGGCGTGCTCCCCGCCGAAGCGGGGATGGTCCGATCGTGCACGACGAGCTCATCACGATCCTCGGTTGCTCCCCGCTGACGCGGGGTCCGCCCCTGTCCACTCGCTGCAATGGGCGGGGGCGATCTACTTGCCGGGCCGGATACTCTGGAGGGCAGCCCAGTTCCGCCCCCGACTTCGAGGACCGACGCCACCGTGTTCGATACCCTCTCCGACCGCCTCAGCGCGACTTTCAAAAACCTCCGCGGCAAAGGCAGGTTGTCCGAGGCCGACATCGACGCCACGGCGCGCGAGATCCGTATCGCGCTCCTCGAGGCTGACGTGGCCCTGCCGGTCGTCCGATCGTTCATCAAGAACGTCAAGGACAGGGCCTTGGGCGCCGAGGTCTCCAAAGCACTGAACCCGGCGCAACAGGTTCTCAAGATCGTCAATGACGAACTTGTTCACGTGCTCGGCGGCGAGACCCGTCGCCTCCGCTTCGCCAAGCAGCCGCCCACCGTGATCATGCTGGCGGGTCTGCAGGGTGCGGGCAAGACCACCCTCGCGGGCAAGCTGGGCAAGTGGCTCAAGGACCAGGGGCACTCCCCGGTCCTGGTCGCGGCCGACCTCCAGCGCCCCAACGCGGTCAACCAGCTGAGCGTGGTCGCCGAGCGCGCCGGCGTGGCCGTCTACGCGCCGGAGCCGGGCAACGGCGTGGGCGACCCCGTGAAGGTGGCCAAGGACTCCATCGAGTTCGCGCGGACCAAGGTCCACGACATCGTCGTCGTCGACACCGCCGGCCGCCTGGGCATCGACCAGGAGATGATGCAGCAGGCCGCGGACATCCGCGACGCGGTCTCGCCCGACGAGATCCTCTTCGTCGTCGACGCGATGATCGGCCAGGACGCCGTCAACACCGCCGAGGCGTTCCGCGACGGCGTCGGCTTCGACGGCGTGGTGCTGTCCAAGCTGGACGGTGACGCGCGCGGTGGTGCGGCCCTGTCGATCCGCCAGGTCACCGGCAAGCCGATCATGTTCGCCTCCAACGGCGAGAAGCTGGACGACTTCGACGCCTTCCACCCGGACCGGATGGCCTCCCGCATCCTCGACATGGGTGACCTGCTCACCCTGATCGAGCAGGCGGAGAAGACGTTCAGCCAGGAAGAGGCCGAGAAGATGGCCTCCAAGCTGGCGTCCAAGAAGGGCCAGGACTTCACCCTGGACGACTTCCTGGCCCAGATGGAGCAGGTCCGCAAGATGGGCTCGATCTCCAAGCTGCTCGGCATGCTGCCGGGCATGGGCCAGATGAAGGACCAGCTCAACAACCTCGACGAGCGCGACGTCGACCGCACCGCCGCCATCATCAAGTCGATGACCCCGGCCGAGCGCCAGGAGCCGACGATCATCAACGGCTCGCGCCGCGCCCGGATCGCCAAGGGCTCCGGTGTCGAGGTCAGCGCGGTGAAGAACCTGGTCGAGCGGTTCTTCGAGGCCCGCAAGATGATGTCCCGCATGGCTCAGGGCGGTGGCATGCCCGGGATGCCGGGGATGCCGGGCATGGGCGGGGGCCCCGGCCGGCAGAAGAAGAAGCAGAAGCAGGCGAAGGGCAAGCAGCGCTCCGGCAACCCGATGAAGCGCAAGCAGCAGGAGCAGGAGGCGGCCGCGCGCCGCGCCGCCGCGGCCGAGGGCGGCCAGGCCTTCGGGCTGCCGCAGCAGGGCGGCAAGGACTTCGAGCTGCCCGAGGAGTTCAAGAAGTTCATGGGCTGAACGGGCGTACGGGCCGCCCTGGCCCGCGCCGCGGTACGTCCGCCGAGGGCGCCCCTCCCACGGGAGGCGGCGCCCTTCCCGCGTTCAGGGGACGCGGGCGATCAGGTACCGGAAGACGTTCGGCATCCACACGGTGCCGTCCGGGCGCTGGTACGGGTGCAGCGCCTCGGCCAGTTCCTTGCTGACCTGCACCTGGTCCGTGGCCTCGATCGCCGGGTCGAACAGGCCGGTCGACAGCAGGCCCCGCAGGGCGCTGTCCGGGTCGGCGTAGCCGAACGGGCAGGCCACCCGCCCGGAGCCGTCGGGCCCCAGCCCCGCCCGGGCGGCGACCTCCTCCAGGTCGTCGCGGTGGGTGGGGCGCCAGGTGCCGGTGCCGCACAGCGGCTGGGCCGCCCCGGTGGCGGCGCGGAGCACGGACA
>NZ_JAAGMD010000738.1 GCF_010548465.1 Streptomyces sp. SID14436
GCCGCCGAGACGCCGTTCCTGGAGCTGCTCGCCCGGGGCGCGTCCGCCGACGCCTACGAACAGCCGGTGCTCCTCGCCCGCGCCGAGGGCCGGCCCGCCGAGCGGATCGCCGCGCTGGAGGAGGCCAAGCTGCTCGCCCTGCGGGTCCGCTCCGAGCTGGAGGGGCGGCGCCGCCGGGAGGCCGAGCTGTCCGCCCTGTTCGAGACCGCCCACGACCTCGCCGGGCTGCGCGACCTGGACGCCGTCCTCCAGGCCATCGTGCAGCGCGCCCGCTCCCTGCTCGGCACCGACGTCGCCTACCTCAGCCTCAACGACCCGGCCCGCGGCGACACCTACATGCGGGTCACCGAGGGCTCCGTCGCGGCCCGGTTCCAGCAGCTGCGGCTCGGCATGGGCGAAGGGCTCGGCGGCCTGGTGGCGCAGACCGCCCGCCCCTATGTCACCGACGACTACTTCCGCGACGACCGCTTCCAGCACACCGTCCCCATCGACACGGGCGTGCGCGACGAAGGGCTCGTGGCCATCCTCGGCGTGCCCCTGATGCTCGGGAACACCGTCATCGGCGTGCTGTTCGCCGCCGACCGGCGGGCCCGGGTCTTCGAGCGGGAGCAGATCGCGCTGCTCGGCTCCTTCGCCGCCCTGGCCGCGGCGGCCATCGACACCGCCAACCTGCTCGCCGAGACCCGGTCCGCGCTCGCCGGACTGGAGCGCGCCAACGAGATCATCCGCGACCGCAGCGGCGTCATCGAGCGCGCCTCCGACGTCCACGACCGGCTCGCCGAACTCGTCCTGCGCGGCGGCGGGGTGCACGACGTGGCGGCCGCCGTCGCCGAGGTCCTGGACGGCACCGTCGAGTTCACCGAGGCCGCCGCCGCGCCCGCCCGCGCCCTGCAGTCCTCCCGCGCCGAGGGCCACGCCGTCCCGCACGGCGACGACTGGATCGCCGCCGTGGCCGCCGGCGGCGAACTCCTCGGCGCGCTCGTGCTGCGCGGGCAGCCCGGCCTCGACCCCGTCGACCAGCGCACCCTGGAACGGGCGGCCATGGTGACCTCGCTGCTGCTGCTGGCCCGGCGGTCCGCCGCGGAGGCGGAGCAGCGCGTCCGCGGTGAACTCCTCGACGACCTGCTCGACGCCCGGGACCGCGACCCGCGCCTGCTGCGCGAGCGCGCG
>NZ_JAAGMD010000754.1 GCF_010548465.1 Streptomyces sp. SID14436
GGCCGGCGTCGGCAGCCGCGGCCGGGGCGGCCGGGGCCGCCTGCGGCTGCGGGGCGTCGGTGTCCGACCGGCGCACCACGGGCAGGGTGCCGTCGGTGAAGGCCGCACGGGTGGCGGAGCGCTGGATCTTCCCGCTGGTGGTGCGGGGGATGACGCCGGGGCGGACCAGGGCGACGGTCCCGGGCGCGACGTCGTGCTCCCGCACCAGGGCGGCGCGCACCGCGCCGATCACGGCGTCGGCGGTCTCCGCGACGTGGCCGTGCGCCGTCTCCACGACGAGGCAGATCTCCTCGCGGCCGTCCCGCTCGACGGCGAACGCGGCGGCGCCGCGCCGCAGTCCGTCGTGGGCGGCCAGCGCGGTGGTCTCCAGGTCCTGCGGGTAGTGGTTGCGGCCCCGCACCACGATCAGGTCCTTGCTGCGGCCGGTGACGTGGAGGCGGCCGTCGCGCACGAAGCCGTAGTCGCCGGTGCGCAGGTGGCGGCGCGGGTCGCCGGGCAGCCGGGCCCCGAAGGTCCCGCCGGTGTCCGGGTGCCCCCAGTAGCCGTCCGCGACGTTCTCGCCGGCCACCCAGATCTCCCCGACGGTGCCCGGGTCGCAGGGCCGGCCGGTCGCGGCGTCGGCGACGGTGAGGTCCAGGTCGGCGGCGACCGGCCCGCAGTCCACCACGGGCAGCCCGCCGGGCGCCGGTTCGGGACGCCGGCCGGGGCCGAGGGAGTCCGCGTCGAAGGTCTCCGCGAGGCGTTCGCCCGCCACCCGGCGGCCGGACACCATGAGGGTGGCCTCGGCCAGCCCGTAGCACGGGAAGAAGGCCTCGCGGCGGAACCCCAGGGGCGCCATGCGCTCGGCGAAGCGTTCCAGTGTCCGGGCCCGCACCGGCTCCGCGCCGTTGAACGCCACCTGCCACTGCGACAGGTCCAGCCCGGCCAGCTTCTCCTCGGGGATGCGGTCCAGGCACAGGTCGTAGGCGAAGTTCGGCCCGCCGCTGATGGCCGCGCCCAGCTCGGAGACGAGCTCCAGCCACAGCAGCGGCCGGGTGATGAACGCGGTCGGGGACATCAGGGTGACCGGGGCGCCCGCGTAGACGGGCTGGAGGATCCCGCCGATCAGGCCCATGTCGTGGTACGGCGGCAGCCAGCTGACCACGCCGGTGTCCGGGCCGGAGCCGAACCGCTCCTGGATCTGCGCCGAGTTGACCACCAGGTTGCGGTGGGTGACCCGCACGCCGCGCGGGGTGCCGGTCGAGCCGGACGTGTACTGGAGGAAGGCGAGCGTGTCCCCGTCGATGCCGGGCCGCCGCCAGTCGCCGGCCGGGGGCAGGTCGCCGTCGACCGCGAGCAGCGGCAGGCCGGGGGCCCGCAGTTCCTCGGCGAGTTCGGCGGCGCGCGGCAGCTGGTCGCCGGGCACGAGGGCGGCGGCGGGCTGCGAGTCGGTCAGGACGGCCGCGTGGCGGGCGGTGTACTTGCCGCCGCTCGGCGGGTACAGCGGCACCGCGACGGCCCCCGCGTACAGGCAGCCGAGGAACGCCACGACGTAGTCCAGTCCCGGCGGCAGCAGCACCAGGACCCGCTCGCCGCCGAGTCCCCGGCCGGCCAGCAGGGCGCCCACCGACCGGGCGCGGGCGTCCAGTTCGGCGAAGGTCAGCGACGGCCGCTGGTCCCGGCCGGGGCTCACGAAGGTGTAGGCGGTGCCGCCGCCGAGCGCGGCGCGCTCGGTCACGACGTCCACGAAGGTCGGGGCTCGCCGGACGGCGAGGTCCGTGGGCGGGCTCGCCAACTTGGACATGGGCATGTCAGTGGTCCTCACGCGGGAGTACGGGATCGGGACCGGGCGGCGGGGTGCCGCGCGCGGTGGTGCGCTCAGAGGTGACCGGTGCGACCGGGCGCCGGGGTCAGGCGGTGCGCCAGCGCAGCCAGCGGTTGGCACCGGCCAGGCCGACGGCGGTCATCGCGCTCAGGGCGGCGATGTTGAGCAGGAACGCCGTGCCGAAGTCCCCCATCAGCGCCAGGCGCAGGGACTCCGCCGCGTAGGTGGGCGGCAGCAGGTAGCCGAAGACCTGCAGCGGCACCGGCAGCGACTCGATCGGGATGAGCACCGGCGCCACCAGCAGCAGCACGAAGATCATCAGGTTCACGATCACCAGCAGCAGGTCCATGCTGCGCACCAGCGTCCCGATGGCCAGGCCGATCGCCGACAGCGCCATGCACGACAGCGGCAGCACGATCAGCAGCGCGGGCGAGATGACGAAGTCCGTGTCGTACATCAGCTTCGCCGTGATCATCGGGGTGATCAGGCCGGGCAGGATGAGCAGCAGCCGGGAGAAGACCATCGCGGCGAGGAAGGAGATCCTGCTGATGGGCAGCGACGCGTAGTAGACCATCATCCCGTCCTGCCGCAGGACGCCGATGCGCTGGGCGAGCGTGCCGATGCCCTCGTTGGCCACCGAGAAGATGGCCGCGCCGCTGACGATGAACAGCAGGCTCTGCTCGTCGGACAGGCCGTTGCCGATCCGGGTCAGGCCGAACACCATGGCGGCCGGCATCAGCAGGCCGAACATCAGCACCCACGACCAGGTGGTGCGGACCTCCAGCATCTGTTCCAGCCACAGGTACTTCAAATCCACGCCCATCCGCCGGACCCGGGCGGCGATCCCGCGGGCGGGCGCGGCCGGTACGGCCGGTACGGCTGCCGCGGCCGCCGCGTCCGGTCCGGTCCGGGCCGCGGACACGGCGGG
>NZ_JAAGMD010000777.1 GCF_010548465.1 Streptomyces sp. SID14436
CCCGCACAGGCCGAGGCCCAGGACCACCGCCAGCGACGCCCGCAGCCCCGGCCAGTCCGCCGCCACCGGCCCCGACCGGATGCCCCCGTACCGCTGCTGGCCGGCCCACCCGGAGCGCGACACCACGCACGGCCGCTCGTCGGGCGCCAGCCGCCGCAGCCCCTCGTACGCCGCCCGGGCCATGCACAGCGCGTACACGTTGTGCGCCTCGCGGTGATCACCTCCGGCGCCGTCCAGGGCGTGCCGCGCCGACCGGGGCAGGGTCCGCTCACCGAACGCGGTGAACGACGTCGGCTCGTCCTCCTCGTGCCAGAAGCCCGCGCATCCCAGCGCGAGCGGCTCCGCGTACAGACCGCCCCACCAGGCCCGCACGCGCGCGTCGGTGAGATCCGGGAAGACGGTCTCCCCGGCCGCGCCCACGCCCCGCACCACGGCCCCCGCCGCGTCCCGCACGAAGACGTCCCCGGACGCACCGCGGTCGTGGACCGAGCCGCCCGGCCCGGCACCGACCGCGGGGCGGACCGCCGACACCAGCCGGACGCCGTCCTGCCGCAGCTCGTCCGCCAGCTCCGGCAGCGCGGGGACCCCGTCCCCGCCGACGGTGAACACCTCACGCGCGCCGGGCCGGCCCGGGTCCAGGTGCACGGCGTCGAGCGGCAGGCCGTGCTCCCGGTGCCCGGCGACGATCCGGCGGACCTCATCCGCACCGCCCGCCCCGGCCCCCGCGTGATGGTGGCCGAACGCCCACCCGGGCGGGACCGCGGGCGCACCGCTCAGGGAGGCCCAGGCCAGCAGCACGCGCGCGGGCGTGCCCGCCATCACCCAGCAGCGCAGCGGACCCCCCGCCATGCGCAGCTCGCTCGTCCCGGGCCGGTCGTGCCCCGAGCCACGGCCCTCCTCGCCCTCCAGCAGCGTCACCGTGCCGTCCCACGGGTTGTCGTGGAAGACCAGATGGGTGCCCGCGTCGGCCACCACCACCTGGACCGGCATCGTGCAGGGCGGCGGACCGTCCCCGGTCCCGCCGGGGCGCGGGCCGGTGTTCCACAGCCGGTACCGGCCGGAGCGCAGCCGGGGCCCCGGCGCCCGCCCGCCGAGCCCGAAGAACCGGGCGTCGGCCGCCACCTCCGAGCGCTGCATCCAGCGGGCCGGGCCACCGCCGGCCGGTTCCCACCACCGGGGCGGCAGTTCCCGGCGCAGCAGCACCCCTCCGGGCGTGAGCACGTCCACGGCGCCCTGCCGGGACACGGCGACCGTCACCCGCTCGGCCACGACCCGCCAGCCGCCGTCCGTGTCCGGTTCGAGCACCGCCCGCGGATCCGGCTCGGGACAGGGTCCGGCCAGCGCGTACGACGGTTCGGGGCCCGCCCCGTCCCAGCCCAGGAAGACCGCCCCGCTCCCCGCGACCAGCACGCGCAGCTCGGAGCGGGCGAACCGGACGATACCGCCGCCCGGCCCGGGCACCCCCTCCCGGACCGC
>NZ_JAAGMD010000802.1 GCF_010548465.1 Streptomyces sp. SID14436
CAGCAGCCCGCGGCCACCGAGGTTCCCGCAGCTGACGAGCCCGACACCCCGCAGGGACAGCGGGCGCCGCTGCACGGCCCGGCCGGCCAGGCGGCGCCGCCCGCCGCCCCGGCGAAGACCCCGGCGACCACCCGCGCGGACATCATCAACCGGGCGAAGAAATGGGTCACCGCGAAGGTCCCGTACAGCATGACCTCCTACTGGTCCGACGGATATCGGCAGGACTGTTCGGGTTATGTCTCGATGGCCTGGAACCTCGCCGGGAACGAATGGACCGGCAGTCTCGGAAACTACGCCGACAAAATCACCAAGGACGAACTGCAGCCCGGCGACATGCTGCTCTTCCACAATCAGTCCGACCCCCACGCGGGATCCCACGTCGTCCTTTTCGGCGGCTGGACGGACCACACCCGTACCTACTACGTGGCGTACGAGCAGACCCGCCCCCACACCCGCAGCCAGTCCACCCCCTACGCCTACTGGAGCGACTCCGCCCGCTACGTCCCCTACCGCTACAAGGGCGTGACGGGCAGCACGGCGGGCTCCGAACCGGACACCGCGAAGCCGGCCGCGCCGGTGCGCACGCCGTTCCCCGGGGCGGCGTACTTCGGGCCGGGCGCCGACAACCGGCACGTCACCGAGCTGGGCCGGATGCTCGTCGAGCGCGGCGGGGCCCGCTTCTACACCACCGGGCCCGGCCCGCGCTGGACGGAGGCGGACCGCAGGGCGACCCAGGCGTTCCAGGAGGCCCAGGGCTGGCGCGGGAGTGCCGCGGACGGGCTGCCGGGACCGCAGACCTGGGACCTGCTGGTGACCGGCCGGGGCAACGACGTGCCCGCCGCCCCCGGCGCCGCGGCACCCGGCGCGCACGGGGTGCCGGCCTTTCCGGGCCGGGCCCTGTTCCGGCCCGGCGCGCACAACGACCACGTGACGCAGCTGGGCCGGCAGCTGGTGCAGAAGGGGTTCGGCCGCTTCTACACCACCGGGCCCGGACCGCGCTGGACCGAGGCCGACCGCCGCAACGTCGAGGCGTTCCAGCGGGCCCAGGGCTGGCGGGGCGGAGCGGCCGACGGCTATCCGGGCCCGGAGACCTGGCGGCGGCTGTTCTCCTGACCGGCCGGCGCGGCCCACGCCGCCCGGCGCACCGTCCGGTGCGGCGGGTGGCACCGGTCGTCCGGCCCGGCCGGACGACCCTTCCCTGATGTGACGCATCTGGCGCGGAGGCTGGAGGCACGCATGACCACGACCACGTCCCACACCCCGGAGTCCGGGCAGCCCGCCGAGGGCGGGCCGGTCACCCGGCCGTCCCGGCTCATCCACACCGAGTCCACCACCGAGATCCCCGTCCACCTGCTGTTCCGGGACGACCCCGACCCGGCCCCGGTGCCGCTGCGGCCCGCCGTGGTGGCGCGCCGGCAGGGCACGGGGGAGCAGCCCCGGCTGCGGCGCCCGGTGCCCGACCGGTCCGGGACGACGCCGCCCCGGGTCGACCCCGACCTGGTGGAGCG
>NZ_JAAGMD010000820.1 GCF_010548465.1 Streptomyces sp. SID14436
GACGGCACCCTGCGGCTGGACCCCGGCGCCGACCGGGACGCCGCGACGGCCGCCCTGCGCGCCCTGCCCGGCCTGGACGACCACACCGTCGCCGTGATCCGCACCCGCGCCCTCGGCGACCCCGACGTGGCCCCGCCCGGCACCGGTGCGCCCGACGACTGGCGCCCCTGGCGCTCGTACGCCCTGCGGCACCTGGACGTCGCGGGGGAGGAACGGCTCGCGCGGGCCGGACAGCGACGGCCCTGCCGGGGACCGAAGCCGGGGGCCGACGTCAGCCCCAGAACACCGCGCCGATCCAGGCGGCCGTGATCAGCTGGCAGGTGAACAACTCCGCCAGCAGGTTCGAACCGCCCGAGCGCATGGCCGTGCGCACCGCCGCCCTCGCGTCGCCGTGCCGGCCCAGCAGCAGCCGCTCGTACAGGTAGATGCCGCCGAGGAAACCCGGGACGGCGCCGAGCACGGGCACCAGCACGAAGCCGAGGAAGGAACCGACGCCGGCGTAGGCGATCATGTGGGCGTCGGTGCCGTGCACCCGCAGCCGCCGCGGGGGCAGCGCCCAGCGCACCACCTGGGACAGGAACAGCAGGACGGTCGCGCCCACGAGCACCCACCACGCGACCGGCCGGGGGTCCTTCAGCGCCCACCAGGCGACCCCGGCCCACACGAGCCACGATCCGGGCACCCCGGGCACCAGCACTCCGCACAGACCGAACAGGATCACCAGCCCGGTCAGCAGGAGGTCCCATGCTCCCATCAGTCCAGGGTGCAGGAGGGCGGGGGAGGGCGCAGTCCGGCGGAGCCCACACGGGAGCGTCCCACTCCGGCCCCTTGTCGCACACGTGTCCCACCCTTCACCCGACCCGGCTCCCCAGGGGTGCGGCGGGCGGGGATTTTCCTGATGCCCCGTTTTCAACCGGCCCGGGCGGTGGAGAATCGGGGGCATGAGTCAGCAGGGGGGAAGGCCCACCGGCCACGAGGACGACTGGTGGCGGCAGTTGTACGACGGCTCCACCGGCGACACGGGGCCCGCGCCCGCGCCCGATTCGCTGGACGACCGCTTCGCCTCGGCGGCCGGCACGGTGCACGAGGGGGCGCCGCCGGCGGACGAG
>NZ_JAAGMD010000844.1 GCF_010548465.1 Streptomyces sp. SID14436
GGACGACGCCGCGCCGCGGCTCGACGCCGACGAAGCCGACGCCGATGCAACCGGCGCCGACGCACCCGGCGCCGATGCAACCGGCGCCGACGCACCCGGCGCCGACGAAGCCGAGGCGGATGCAACCGGCGCCGACGAAGCCGAGGCGGATGCAACCGGCGCCGACGAAGCCGAGGCGGATGCAACCGGCGCCGACGAAGCCGACGCCGACGCACCCGGCGCCGACGGAGCCGAGGCCGATGCACTCGGCGCCGACGAAGCCGACGCCGACGCACCCGACGCCCGCACGCCGGAGCCCGCGGAGCGGGACGCGTCGGAGGCCGTCGACCACGGTGCGGCCGAGGACGACACCGACGGGCGGGACACGGACGCGCAGGCACCTGCAGCAGAGAGGGCCGCCGGTCACGACGCGCACGCCCGGCCGGACGCCGGTGCGCCGGAGAGGGCGGAGCAGCGGCCCGGAGGCGACCACGCCACCGATGCCACCGCCGACTCGGGCGACACCGATGGCGTCGATGGCACGGGGGAGGAGCGCGACGACGCGCCCGCTGTCCCCGCGCAGCGGCCCGCCGAGATGACGATGGAACTCCTGATCCCGGCCCCGTCCCGGCCCGGCGACGACCGTCCCACCGGCCCGGAGGCCACGCCGCCGGCCGCCGCGGACGACAGCCCCACGGAGCCCGGGACCGCCACCGCCCCCGGCGCCGACGCAGAGCACGCCCGCGTGCCCGACGGCCCGGCGGCGGACGAGCCCGTGGCCGAGGAGCCGGTCACCGCGAAGGGCCTGCCCAAGCGCACACCCAGGATCACCGCACCCGTCGAAGCCCCGCGCCCGCGCACCGGCTCCGTTGACGCGGAGGCCCTGCGCCGCCGCCTCGGCGGCTTCCACCGGGGGGCGGAGGCCGGATACCGGGACGTCGAGGCGGAGATCTCCGAGCAGACGGGACCCCACCGGGCCCCGTCCGCCGCCGCACCACAGCCGGCCCGCGCCCGGGACGCCGCCGACACCGGCGGCACCGGAGCAGCCGCGACCGAGGAAGCCACGGGGGGCACCGTCGAGGAGGCAAGCAGTTGACCGCGCCCAGTACCTTCGGACTGAGCAGTGAGGCCCGCAACCTGCACTGGCTGCTGACCAACCTCGTCGAGGAGGTGCCCGGCATCCTCTCCGTCGCGGTGGTCTCCTCCGACGGACTGCTGCTGCTCTCCTCCGACGCCGACCGCGTGACCGCCGCCCGCGCCGCGCGCAGCGAGCGGCGCACCGGCCCCCGCGGCTCCGCCGCCGACCTCGCGACCATCGTCTCCGGCATCGGCAGCCTCACCGTCGGCGCCGCCAAGCTGATGGACTCCGGGCCGGTCAAGCACACCATGGTCGCCATGGACGAGGGCAGCCTGTTCGTCATGTCGATCAGTGACGGCTCCCTGCTCGGTGTGCACGGCTCCGCGGACTGCGATATGAGCGTGGTCGCCTACCACATGGCCCTCTTCGTGGGCCGGGCCGGCCACGTCCTCACCCCCGAACTCCGCCACGAACTGCGCCAGTCCCTGGAGACCGAGTCCACCGGGAGTCCCCGATGAGCAGTACGTCCAGGAAACAGCTCCCGGTGCGCGGCGGTGACCGCAAACCCGCCCGGGTCCGCCCCTACTCCCTCACCGGGGGCCGGACCCGCTTCGGCCACGTCCTGCTCGTCGAGACGTTCGTCGCGAGCACGGCCGCCCTGGAGGCCCCCGAGGAGCGCAAAGAGCTGACGAGCGGCGGGCTGTCGGCGGTCATGCCGGAGAGCCGGGCCATCGTCGAACTGTGCCGCCGGATGCGGACGGTGGCCGAGATCGCCGCGCTGCTCAGGATGCCGCTCGGCGTGGTCCGGGTCCTCCTCAGCGACCTCGCGGACCAAGGACAGATCCGTGTCTACGGAACGGGAACCGGCCACGGCACGGGCCGTCCCGACCGCGCGCTGCTGGAAAGGGTGCTGAGTGGACTCCGTCGTCTCTGACGCCGCCCGAGGCGTCTCCCCGCTCGTCGAGGGCGACGAGCCCCTGCTGCCCTGGCAGGCGGACCCCACCCGGGCACCCGTCGCCACGAAGATAGTCGTGGCCGGCGGCTTCGGCGTCGGCAAGACGACCCTCGTCACCGCCGTCTCGGAGATCACGCCCCTGCAGACCGAGGCGCTGATGACCGAGGCGAGCGAGGGCACCGACGACCTCACCGCCACGCCGGAGAAGCTCACCACCACGGTGGCCATGGACTTCGGCCGCATCACGCTCGACGACGACCTGGTGCTCTACCTCTTCGGCACCCCGGGTCAGCAGCGGTTCTGGTTCATGTGGGACGACCTGGTGCGCGGCGCGATCGGCGCGGTCGTCCTCGCCGACACCCGGCGGCTGAAGGACTGCTGGCCGGCCCTGGACTACTTCGAGAGCTGCGGACTGCCGTACGTCGTCGCCGTCAACCACTTCGACGGCAGCGAGCGGTTCGAACCGGAGGACGTGCGGGAGGCGTTGACGATCCCCGCGCACATCCCCGTCATGATCATGGACGCGCGCCGCCGGATATCTGCCATCGAGACCCTGTTGTCCCTCGTGGGCCACGCGCTCGACGAAACCCCCGAGTAGACGAAACCCCCGAGTAGGAGTCACCCCCGTATGCGGAAGATACTCGTCGTCGGAGCCGGCCAGTCCGGGCTCCAGCTCGCCCTCGGCCTCCAGTCGCACGGGTACGAGGTCACCCTGATGTCGAACCGGACCGCGGACGAGATACGCACCGGCCGGGTGATGTCGACGCAGTGCATGTTCCACACCGCGCTGCAGCACGAGCGAGACCTCCAGCTGAACTTCTGGGAGTCGCAGGCCCCGAAGATCCGCGGCCTGGGCGTCTCGGTCGCCGCCCCCGGCTCGCACGACCCCGGCCCCACGCAGCGCGCCATCAACTGGCTGGGCCTGCTGGACGGGTACGCGCAGTCCGTGGACCAGCGCGTGAAGATGGCCGGCTGGATGGAGACCTTCGCCCAGCGCGGCGGCCAGCTCGTCATCCACGGCGTGGCCGTCGGCGACCTCGACTACTTCTCCCGCGCCTACGACCTGGTGCTCGTCTCCGCCGGCAAGGGCGAACTGGTCCAGATGTTCGGCCGCGACGCGGGACGCTCCCCGTACAGCGAGCCGCAGCGCGCCCTCGCCGTCGCCTACGTGCACGGACTCGCGCCCCGCCCGGAGCACCCCGACACCGAGGCCGTCCGCTGCAACGTGGTCCCCGGCGTCGGCGAGATGTTCATCATGCCGACCCTCACCACCACCGGCCGCGCCGACATCCTGTTCTGGGAGGGCCTCCCCGGCGGCCCGCTGGACGCCTTCAAGGACGTCAAGGACCCGGGCGAGCACCTCTCCCTGACCCTGGACCTGATGAAGACGTTCCTCCCCTGGGAGCACGAGCGCACCTCGGGCGTGGAACTGACCGACGCGGGCGGCACGCTCGCCGGACGCTACGCCCCCACCGTCCGCAACCCCGTCGGCCGGCTGCCCAGCGGCGGGCGCGTCCTCGGCGTCGCCGACGTCGTCGTCGCCAACGACCCCATCACCGGGCAGGGCTCCAACTCGGCGTCCAAGTGCGCCGCCTCCTACCTCGCGTCCATCCTCGAACACGGCGACAAGCCGTTCGACGAGACCTGGATGCAGCAGACGTTCGACCGGTACTGGGAGACCGCCCGCCACGTCACCAAGTGGACGAACGCGATGCTGGCCCCGCCGCCCGAGCACGTGCTGAACCTGTTCGGCGCGGGCGGTCAGTACCAAGAGGTCGCGAACCGCTTCGTCAACTGCTTCGACGACCCGTCCGACCTGGAGAACTTCTTCTTCGACCCGGCCAAGGCGGACGCCTACCTGGCCGAGGTCGCGGGCGCCGCGGCCGGTCCGGCCGGCGCACCCGCCTCCGCGTAGCCCTCGTCGGACCCCTCCGTCGCCCCCTCGGGGAGCTCGGGCGGCTCGTACTGCCGCAGCGGCTCCCCGTCCGGGTCGGGGCGCACCGCGCCCAGCACCGGGTTCGCGGCGATGGGGGAGACCTTCACCCGGGCGCCGGGACGGGGCGCCTGCACCACCATCCCGTCGCCGAGGTACAGGGCCACGTGCGTGGCCTCGGGGAAGTACACGACGAGATCCCCGGGCCGCAGCCGGTCCAGCGGCACGCGTTCCAGCTCCGCCCACTGCTCCTGGCTGGTCCGCGGGACCGGCGTTCCGGCCGCGGCCCACGCCTCGGACGTCAGCCCCGAGCAGTCGTAGGCCGCCGGGCCCTCCGCGCCCCACTCGTAGGGCTTGCCGATCTGCTCGACGGCGTACCGCACGGCCCGCTGGCCCGCCCCGGTCGGGGTGCGTGCGGGGCCCGGCGCGCCCAGAGCGCCGGAGGCCAGGAACTCCTCCTGCCGCTCGGCCGTCCGCGTCCGCTCCAGCTCGGCGAGGGCGGCCAGCCGGCCGGCGCTGAGCGAGGCGAGCAGTTCCTCGACCTCACCGAGCCGCCGGCGCACCTCGTCGCGCTGCGTGCGGTGCCGTGCGGCGAGGACCTGCTGGTCGTCGAGGGCCTTGCGGGCGCGGCGGGCGAGCGCGGCGGCCCGCTTCTCGCCGGCGGTCAGCCGGCCCACCGTCTCGGTCCGCTCCCGCGCCATCCGGCCGATCACGTGCCGCTGCTCCAGTGCGCGCTGCGGGTCACGCGCGAGCAGCAGCCGCAGATAGGGCGAGAGGTCCGAGCTGCTCTGGTACTGCTGCCGGGCCAGCCGTCCCGCCGCGCCGCGGCTGTCGTGCAGAGTCAGCCGGGCCCGGGCGAGGGCGCGGTCCAGCCGGGCCGTCTCCACGCGCTGCTTGCGCAGCCGCTCCTCGGTGGCGTTGTAGGTCTCGGTGGCCTTCCCGGCCTCGCGGTACAGCTCCTGAAGATCCGTCAGCAACTCGGCGACCGACCGCCCGCCGGGATCCTCGCCCTCCGCCGCCCCGCTGCCGGGGCCGGCGTCCGCGGTGGCCGGGGACGGCTCCGGCAGGGCCGTCGCGGGCAGCGGCACGAGGACCGTCCCGGCCGCCAGTGCCGCCGTGCACACCAGACGCAGCAGCCTTCCTGACACGTCATCACCTCCGATCCGGGGCGGCTTCTCCGCTCCGCATCGCGAGCATCAGACGGTCCTGCGCGGCCCGCGCGCCGGGTGTGCGCGGTTCGGCGCAACGG
>NZ_JAAGMD010000860.1 GCF_010548465.1 Streptomyces sp. SID14436
CCTCGCGGTGCGCGGCCCGGACGGGTTCGTCACCCTGCTCGGCGACGGCGACGGCGACCCCGAGGGGGAGCGGGAGCGCGCACGGGAAGGCGAAGGCGAGCGGGACGGCGTCGGCGAAGCCGGCGGCGGGCACGACGGCCGGGGCGAGGGTGCCGAGCGGGCATCGCCTCACGCCTGACGGCCCGCCCGCCCGGCCTCCGCGCCGCTCCGTCCTCGTCCGGCGGGGTCCGCCTCCCCGACGCCCCGCCGGACGAGCAGGGCGGAGAGCGCTTCCACCGCCGGTGACGTGTCGGCCTCGCGGGTGGTGATGTGGATGTCGTGGGTCAGACCGGCGGGCCGCGTCACCTCCAGGTAGGCCACGCCCCGGTGCGGCACCGCGGCCAGCGCGGGGACGAGGGCGACACCGAAGTCGGCGGCCACCAGCCCGAGCAGCACCTCGTACTGGTCGGAGCGGAAGGCGATGTCGGGCTCGAACCCCTCGGCCCGGCAGAGGAGTTCGGTCGCGGCCTGGAACCCGGAACTGGGCAGCGCCGACAGCCAGGTGGCGTCCGCGAAGTCCCGCAGCCCGGCGCCGGTCCGGCCGGCCCGCTGGAGGTGCGGGGGGACCGCGAGGAGCATGCGGTCGCGGTGGAGGAGCACCTGGCGCAGGCCGCCGAGCGCGGGCTCGGGCAGGCGCCCGTACTCGTGCGTGACGGCCAGATCCAGCCCGCCGTCGGCCACCGCCGGCATCGAGGTCTCCGGCTCCGCCTCGGTGAACGTCACGCGCACGTCCGGGTGCCGCTGCCGGAACGCGGTGAGCGCGGGCACCATCAGCCCGGTCGCCACGCTGGGGAACGCGGCGACCCGGACCCGGCCCCCGCGCAGGCCCGCCACCGCGCGCACCGCCTCCTCGGCGGCGTCGAGTTCGGCGAGGACGCGGTGCGCGTGGTCCACCAGGACCCGCCCTGCCTCGGTCAGCCGCACGCTGCGGGGCGTGCGTTCCAGCAGCGGGGTCCCGACGTCCCGCTCCAGGGCGGCCAGCTGCTGGGAGGCCGCCGACGGCGTGCAGCCGGCCGCCTCGGCCGCTCCGGCGATGGTGCCCGTGCGCGCGAGGTCCCGCAGCAGGGCCAGCCGACGAGTGTTGAGCATGGGAGCAACCTATGCGGGCCGGCGCCGCGCGCCCGGGCGGCCCTGCCGTCCCGTACGTCCGCGCGTGGCCGCCCCCCCCGCCTACGTGTGCGGTTCCACGGCCCGGTTCGCCCGGCCCGCCCCGCTCCGGTTCCCGTCGAGCGCGAGGAGCGAGATCAGCTCCCAGGCGGTGTGGGCGGCGGCGAGGCCGGTGATGTCGGCGTGGTCGTAGGCGGGGGCGACCTCCACGACGTCGCATCCGACGATGTGCAGCCCCGCCAGGCCGCGGAGGGTGCGGAAGAGCTCGCGGGTCGTCAGCCCGGCGACCTCCGGGGTGCCGGTGGCCGGGGCGTGCGCCGGGTCCAGGACGTCGATGTCGACGGACACGTAGACGGGCCGCGCCCCCAGGCGCTGCCGGATCTGCGCGACGATGTCGCCGACGCTGCGCTCCTGGAAGGCCTCGCTGTCGATGATCTCGAACCCGGCCCGGCGGTCGTCGGCCAGTTCGCTCGGGTCGTAGATGCCGCCGCGCACGCCGACGTGCTGGCAGTGGTCCAGGTCGAGGAGCCCCTCCTCGGCCGCGCGGCGGAAGGGCGAGCCGTGCCAGACGCTCGCGCCGTGGCAGGTGTCCCAGGTGTCCAGGTGGGCGTCGAAGTGCAGGACGGCCAGCGGCCCGTGGGCTGCCGCCGCCGCCCGGAGCAGGGGCAGGGCGACGGTGTGGTCACCGCCGAGGGCGACGACCTTCGTGCCGCCCGCGACCAGGGACCGTGCGGCGGACTCGATCGCCGCGACCGCCCGGTCGATGTCGTACGGGCCCACCGCGACGTCACCGGCGTCGGCCACCTGCTGCACGTCGAACGGCCGCACGTCGAGGAACTGGTGGTACGGGTGGAGCTGTCGGGACTGCTCGCGGATGTGCGCGGGGCCGAACCGGGCGCCGGGGCGGAAGCTGGTCCCGCTGTCGAAGGGGATGCCGAGGACGGCCACGTCGGCGTGCTCAACGTCCTCGATGCGGGGGAGCAGCGCGTAGGTGGCGATGCCGCCGTAGCGGGGCATGCCGGGCTCGTCGCGCTGTCCGGCCGGGCGGGGAGTGGCCATGGGGGTGTGCCCTTCTGCTCGGGGTCGCGGGGCTGCGGGCATCCGGCGCGGAGCCGCACCCGCGGGGCCCGTCCGGACGGGGGTCAGCCTCGCCCGCGCGGAGCATCGGAAGAAGAGGGGGCGGCTGATGCTGAGCATCAGCCAACCTGATGCTCATCGCCGACGCGGACGCGGACGCGGACGCCGACGCCGATGCCGACGCGGACGCCGACGCGGACGCCGACGCCGCGCCCCCGTCCCGTGCCGTGCCGTGCTGCCCGGACCGGCGCGCGGGC
>NZ_JAAGMD010000885.1 GCF_010548465.1 Streptomyces sp. SID14436
GAGGGCGGCCGTGCGGGACGGGCCGGCCGCCAGCCCGCGCACGCGCACCGCGGTGTCGACGGCGTCCTCGGCCATCCGCCGGTAGGTGGTGAGCTTGCCGCCCACGACGGTGACCACGCCCTCCGACGAGGTGAGGACCGCGTGCCGCCGTGAGATGTCGGCGGTCCTGGCCGACGCGCCGGTGCCGGCCGTGGTGTCGAGCAGCGGGCGCAGACCGGCGAAGGCGCCGACGACGTCGTCCCGGCGCACCGGCACGTCCACGACCGAGCCGAGGACGTCGAGGAGGAAGCCGATGTCCGTCTCCGGCGCCTCGGCGACGTCCGGGACGGCGCCCTGCACCGGTTCGTCGGTGAGCCCGACGTAGACCCGGCCGTCGTCCTGGGGCAGGACGAGGACGAAGCGGTTGGACTCGCCGGGGATCGGGATGTGCAGGCCCGCCGGGAGCGGCCCGAGGCAGTCGGGGCGCAGCACCAGGTGGGTGCCGCGCGAGGGCCGGATGCGGATGCCGTCGACCAGGCCGTCCGCCCAGACGCCGGAGGCGTTGATCACCGCGCGGGCGCGGATCTCGCCCTCCTCGCCGGTGAGTTCGTCCCGCACCCGGGCGCCCGTCCCGGTCAGGGCGAGCGCCCGCACGCGGGTGAGCACCACGGCGCCGCGCGCGGCGGCGGTCCGGGCCAGCGCGGTCACCAGGCGGGCGTCGTCGGTGAGCCGGCCGTCCCAGGACAGCAGGCCGCCGCGCAGGCCGTCGCCGCGCA
>NZ_JAAGMD010000902.1 GCF_010548465.1 Streptomyces sp. SID14436
GCGGCACCGCGGCGGCGGCCGGCGGGGCGCGCCCCGGCGGACGCGGCAGAGGGCTGAAGGACCTGCCCGTGCCGACCGTCATCGGGCACCGGGGCGCCAGCGGCTACCGGCCCGAACACACCCTCGGCGCCTACCAGCTCGCCCTCGACCTGGGCGCCGACATCGTCGAGGCCGGCGACCTGGTCCCCACCCGGGACGGCCATCTGGTCTGCCGCCACGAACCGGAGATCGGCGGCACGACGGACGTCGCCGACCACCCCGAGTTCGCCGGCCGGCGCACCACCAAGACCCTGGACGGCGTGTCCGTCACCGGCTGGTTCACCGAGGACTTCACGCTCGCCGAGCTGAAGCGGCTGCGCGCCGTCGAACGCATCCCGGACAACCGTCCGCACAACACCCTGTACAACGGCCGCTGGGAGATCCCCACCTTCGAGGAGGTGCTGCGCTGGCAGGACGAGCAGACCCGCAGGCGGGGCAAGCAGGTGTGGATCTACCCCGAGATCAAGCACCCCACCTACTTCCGCGCGCTCGGCCTCGGCCTGGAGGAACGGGTCGCCCGGCTGCTGCGCAGGCACCGCAAGGACCGCAGGAACTCCCCGGTCGTCCTCCAGTCCTTCGAACCGACCAGCATCCAGCGCCTGGACGGACTGGTGGACAACCCGCTCGTGGTGCTCCTGTCCGACGCCGGCACCCGCCCCTGGGACTTCGTCGAGTCCGGCGACCCGCGCACCGTCGCCGACCTGATCACCCGCCGGGGCCTGAAGGAGATCGCCTCCTACGCCCAGGGCATCGGCCCCACCCTCGACCTCGTCATCCCGCGCGACTCGGCGGGCCGGCTCACCGAGCCCACCACCCTGGTCCGGGACGCCCACCGGGCGGGCCTCGTCCTGCACCCCTACACCCTGCGCAACGAGAACCCCTTCCTGCCCGCCGACTTCCGCAAGGGCTCCGAGCCGGACGCCTACGGAGACGTCTTCGGCGCCTACCGCGCCTACTTCGCCACCGGCATCGACGGTGTCTTCACCGACCAGCCGGACACCGGGATCCTCGCCCGGGAGGACTTCGTCAACCGCTGACCGGTGTCCTCCCCGTCGGGGTGAGGTGCGGCCGTCGCGGGCAACCCCGCCCGGGACGGCCGCGTCGTCGGTGACATGACGCACGACCTCGTCACCTCCCTGCGTCCGCTGCTCGCCGCGGAGGCGTCCGCCGAGGCGCACGCCTCCGGCGGCGAACCGGCCGATCTGGAACAGGCCGTCTGGCTGCGGCTGCTGGAACGCCTCGACACCGACGGCCCGCCGCCCGACCCCGGCGGCTGGCTCCGCCGG
>NZ_JAAGMD010000340.1 GCF_010548465.1 Streptomyces sp. SID14436
GGCCGGGGGTGCCGCCGGGGCCGGTGCTCCGCCGGCCGACGCCACCGACCGCAGCAGGTCGCGGGCGTCCTCGGCCCCCGGGCGCGCCTCGGGCGCCTTCGCCATCAGCCGGTGCAGGACGGGCGTGAGCGGTCCGGCGCGGCGGGGTTCGGGCAGCGGCTCCTCGACGATGGCCGTGAGGGTGGAGAACGCCGAGGTACGGCGGAAGGGGGCGGTTCCCTCGACGGCCGCGTACAGCGTGGCCCCGAGGGCCCAGACGTCCGAGGCGGGGCCCGGTTCGGCGCCCCGGGCCCGCTCGGGGGCCAGGTAGTCGAGGGAGCCGACGAGTTCGCCGCTGCGGGTCAGATGGGTGGCCGAGCCGTCGCCCGGGTCCTCCATGGTGGCTACGCCGAAGTCGGTGAGCACGATCCGGCCGGAGCGGTCGAGGAGGATATTGCCGGGCTTGACGTCCCGGTGCAGTACGCCCGCGCGGTGTGCGGCCGCCAGGGCGTCCATGACCTCGGCGCCGATCCGCGCCGCCTCCGCCGGCGGCAGGGTGCCGCGCTCGCGGAGCACGTCGTCGAGGGAGGGACCGTCGACCAGTTCCATGACGATCAGGGGCCGGCCGTCCACCTCGGCGACGTCGTGCACGGCGATGACGGCGGGGTGGCGGACCCGGGCGGCGGCCCGGGCCTCGCGGCGCATCCGCAGTCCCAGCTCGGTCAGTTCGGGGCCGGCCGCGTCGGTGTAGGTGCGCAGTTCCTTGACGGCCACCTCGCGGCCGAGGACCTCGTCGCGTGCCTTCCAGACCACGCCCATACCACCGCGTCCGAGCTGCCGCAGGACGCGATAGCGCCCCGCCAGCAGCCGCCCGGCCCCGTCCGGCCGCCCGTTCTCCCCCGCCGACACCGCTGCCCCGTTCCTGTTGAGACCCGCCACCCCGTGTGTGGCGTACAGCCTAGAGGGCTCCGCCGGCGGACGCGGTCGTGGGCGCCGGGACGGGGTCGGGTTCCCAGCGCAGGAGGTCGCCCGGCTGGCATTCGAGGACCTCGCAGAGCGCGGCGAGGGTGGTGAAGCGCACGGCCTTGGCCCGGCCGTTCTTGAGGACGGCCAGGTTGGCGGGCGTGATGCCGACGCGCTCCGCCAGCTCGCCCACGGACATCTTGCGCCGGGCCAGCATGACGTCGATGTCCACGACGATCGGCATCAGATCACCTCGGCGAGCTCGTTCCGCAGCCGCGTCGCCTCGACGTCGCGGGCGACGGCCTGGGCGAGCAGCATCCGCAGCACGAGCACCACGAGTGCGACGCCCAGGACGGCCAGGCCGGCCCCGCCGACCAGGAGCACCACGCCGGGCGCCACGGCCTCACCGGGTGCCAGGAGCACGCCCAGCGCGAACACCAGCAGGGCCGCGGCCACGAAGGCGCCGATGACGACGTGCACGTAGCGGAAGGCGGCGTGGGAGAACACCGTGCCGCGCCGCACCATGGTGACCAGCCGCCAGACACAGACCAGCACCACCTGGGCCGCCGCCACGCCCAGGACCACGACCAGCGGCAGCGACAGGCGCAGGTGGGCGTACTGCGGATCGAGGCCCTCCAGGTCGCTCACCAACAGCGGCACCAGCACGGCCTGTACGCCCACCGAGCCGGCCAGCAGCGCCGCCAGCACGACGCGGAGCGCGAGCACCGTCAGTTGTCCCATCGCCTCTCCCTCCATCGAACCACGATGGAAATCTATCGAGAATCGATAGGTGCGGCAAGTGGGTACGGCAGGTGTCGGCCGAGGGAGGGGTTCCGCGGGCACAGGAAGCGGCGCGGTTCAGCGGGCGGTGGGGGTCAGGTCCCCCCGCCGAGGGGCGGCGAAGCCCTCCAGGTCGGCGCGGGTCAGGCCGGCCGGGCCCGCCACCTCCGCGGGGTCCAGGGCGCCGCAGTCGAGGCCGCGCAGGAGGTATCCGGCGAGGGCCTTGGCGGTGGCCGGTTCGTCCATGACGGCGCCGCCGGTGCGGTCGGCGTACCGGGCGAGCCGGTCGACGGCCCGGTCGCAGCCCTCGCGGTAGAAGGCGAAGACGGCGGCGTAACGGGTCGGGAGGTGGCCGGGGTGCATGTCCCAGCCCTGGTAGTAGGCGCGGGCGAGGGCGCGCCGGGTCAGGCCGTAGTGCAGGCGCCAGGCGGCGTGCACCTGTGCGGTCGGGCCCACCGGCAGGACGTTGGTGGAGCCGTCCGAGACGCGGACGCCGGTGCCGGCCGCCGCGACCTGCATGACGGCCTTGGCGTGGTCGGCGGCCGGGTGGTCACTGGCCTGGTGGGCGGCGGAGACGCCGAGGCAGGCGCTGTAGTCGAAGGTGCCGTAGTGCAGGCCGGTGGCGCGGCCCTCGGCGGCCTGGATCATGCGGGCGACGGTGGCGGTGCCGTCCGCGGCGAGGATGGACTGGCTGGTCTCGATCTGGATCTCGAAGCCGATCCGGCCGGGCGCCAGACCGTGCGCCTTCTCGAACGCGTCGAGAAGCCGTGCCATGGCGGTGACCTGCTCGGGGTAGGTCACCTTGGGCAGGGTGAGCTGGAGCCCCTCCGGCAGGCCGCCGGCCTCCATGAGGCCGGTGAGGAAGATGTCGAGGGTGCGGATGCCGCGGTCGCGGACCGGGGCCTCCATGCACTTCATGCGGATGCCCGCGTAGGGGGCCGCCGCCTCCGTCCCGGTCCGCGGCCCGCCGCCGCCCCGGGCATGGGCCCCGGCCATCAGCCGGGCCGCGCGGGCGGCGTGCCGGTCCTCCTCGGCGTCGGTGCGCCCCCCGTAGCCGTCCTCGAAGTCGACGCGCAGGTCCTCGACCGGTTCGCGCGCCAGCTTGGCCCGGACGCGCTCGTGGACGTCCGCGGCCAGGGCCTCGTCCAGCCCGAGGGCGGCGGCGAAGGAGGCGGCGTCGGGGGCGTGTTCGTCGAGAAGGGCCAGGGCCCGGTCGCCCCAGACGCGCGGGGTGTCGGCGGTGAATTCGTCGCCGGGGACGTAGACCGTGTGCACGGGCTGGCGGGTGCCCGGGTCGCCGGGGTAGCGGCGCTCCAGTTCGGCGTCGACCGGCGCGAGGGCGGCGCCGATCTCCTCGGTGACGGCCTCCTCGATGCTCGTCGCCACCCGCTCCTGCTGGCCCTCGCCCATCCGGCACCCCTTCACGTCGGCCCTGTCCACCTTGCCGGAAACCGCACGGCCGGAAACCGCACGACCCGAACCGCAACCGCGTTTTCCGCTATACGGAATCAACAATCCGTAGAACGAAGTTATCCGGGGACCTTTCACGGGGTCAACACCCGATGCCGCGCGTTCCGCTCCCCCATCTCGGCATGTTCACGACTTTCTGGCACCGTCTTTCCCGGGAGAACCCGAACACCTCGCACACCACCGCCCCGAGCACGAGTCCCGCCGGAAGCCGCCCGCACCGCCGAAGGAGCTCCGTTGCCGCACCGCGCCCGCGTCCCGCGCCGCCTGGGACTGAAGACCGCACTCGCCGCCTCCGTCGCCCTTCCGCTCTCCAGTACAGCACTGTCCCCCGCCCCGGTCTCGGCCGGTGAGGGCCCCGCCCGGCCCCTGGAGGTCATGTCGTTCAACCTGCGCTTCGCGAGCCCGGCCGGGCCGCACAGCTGGGCCGCGCGCAGACCCGTGATGCGGCAGCTGCTGCGCCGCGAGCGTCCGCACGTCATCGGCACCCAGGAGGGCCTCTACGGGCAGCTGCGGGACATCGCGACGGACCTGGGGCCCGCCTACGACTGGATCGGCACCGGACGGGCCGGTGGCAGCCGGGACGAGTTCATGGCGGTCCTCTACGACACGCGCCGGCTCACGCCGGTGGAGTACGACCACTTCTGGCTGTCCGGCACCCCGGACGTGATCGCGTCCAACACCTGGGGGAACGCCCACATCCGCATGGTCACCTGGGTCCGCTTCCGCGACCTGCGGGACGGCGGCCGGGAGTTCTGCGTGCTCAACACCCACCTGGACAACGCCCGCCAGGAGGCCCGCGAGCGGTCCGCGGCCCTCATCGCCGCCCGCGTCACCGGCCTGGCCCGCTCACGGCCGGTGATCGTGACCGGCGACTTCAACGCCGCCGCGCACCGCAACCCGGTGCACCGCACGCTGCTGGACGCCGGGCTGCGCGACACCTGGGACGAGGCGGCCGGGCGCGGGCGGGCGTACGCGACATTCCACGGGTACCGGCCGCTGGTGCCGGACGGCGACCGCATCGACTGGATCCTGGTCACGCCCGGGGTGACGGTGCACCGTGCGCGGCTCAACACGTTCGCGCCGGGCGGACGGTTCCCGAGTGATCATCTGCCGGTGCAGGCGTCCCTGACCCTGGGACGCGTCGAGGCCCCCACGACCGGCGACGGGTCGTGAGGGCCTCGGACGGCGGATGACGACGATCAGCCCTTGCGGGTCTTGATCTCCTCGGTGAGCTGGGGGACGACGTCGAACAGGTCGCCGACGACGCCGTAGTCGACCAGGTCGAAGATCGGGGCCTCGGCGTCCTTGTTGACCGCCACGATGGTCTTCGAGGTCTGCATGCCCGCCCGGTGCTGGATCGCGCCCGAGATGCCGGAGGCGATGTACAGCTGCGGCGACACGCTCTTGCCGGTCTGCCCGACCTGGCTGGTGTGCGGGTACCAGCCCGCGTCCACCGCCGCACGCGAGGCACCCACGGCCGCGCCCAGCTGGTCCGCCAGCGCCTCGATCACCGCGAAGTTCTCCGCACCGTTGACCCCGCGCCCACCGGAGACCACGATCGCGGCCTCGGTCAGCTCCGGACGGCCCGTCGACTCCCGCGGCGTCCGCCCGGTCACCTTCGTACCGGTCGCCTGCGCCGAGAACGACACCGACAGTTCCTCCACCGTGCCCGCCGCAGCGGCCGGCTCCACGGCGGCACTGTTCGGCTTCACCGTGATCACCGGCGTGCCCTTCGACACCCGCGACTTGGTGGTGTAGGCGGCGGCGAACACCGACTGCGTGGCCACCGGGCCCTCATCGCCCGCCTCCAGGTCGACGGCGTCGGTGATGATGCCCGAACCCAGACGCAGCGCCAGACGCGCGGCGATCTCCTTGCCCTCCGTCGAGGACGACACCAGGACCGCGGCCGGGGACACCGCGGCGTGGGCGGCCTGGAGGGCGTCCACCTTCGGCACCACCAGGTAGTCGGCGTACTCGGCGGCCTCGTGGGTGAGGACCTTGACCGCGCCGTGCTCGGCCAGCGTGGCGGCGGTGGCGGCGGCGCCGCTGCCGAGGGCCACCGCGACCGGCTCGCCGATACGGCGGGCCAGCGTCAGCAGCTCCAGGGTCGGCTTGCGGACGGCACCGTCCACGTGGTCGACGTAGACGAGAACTTCAGCCATGGGACTTCTTCTCTCCTGCTTGCGAAGTGTGAGGGGCGGGAAGCGAGCCGAGCCGTGCAGCTCAGATGAACTTCTGGCTCGCGAGGAACTCGGCGAGCTGCTTGCCGCCCTCGCCCTCGTCCTTGACGATCGTGCCCGCGGTGCGCGCCGGGCGCTCGGCCGCCGACTCCACGACCGTGTACGCGTTGTCCAGGCCGACCTCGTCCTCGTCGATGTCGAGGTCGGACAGGTCCCAGGACTGAACCGGCTTCTTCTTGGCCGCCATGATGCCCTTGAAGGACGGGTAGCGGGCCTCGCCCGACTGGTCGGTCACCGACACGACCGCGGGCAGGGACGCCTCGAGCTGCTCGGAGGCGGCGTCGCCGTCGCGGCGGCCCTTGACGGTGCCGTCCGCCACGGACACCTCGGACAGCAGCGTCACCTGCGGCACGCCAAGGCGCTCCGCGAGCAGCGCCGGGACGACGCCCATCGCGCCGTCGGTGGAGGCCATGCCGGAGAGCACCAGGTCGTAGCCGGCCTTCTCGATGGCCTTGGCCAGCACCAGGGACGTGCCGATGGCGTCGGTGCCGTGCAGGTCGTCGTCCTCGACGTGGATCGCCTTGTCCGCGCCCATCGACAGCGCCTTGCGCAGCGCGTCCTTGGCGTCCTCGGGGCCCACCGTCAGCACGGTGACCTCGACGTCGTCGTCCGAGTTCTCCGAGATCTGCAGTGCCTGCTCGACCGCGTACTCGTCCAGCTCGGAGAGCAGACCGTCCACATCGTCACGGTCGACGGTCAGGTCATCGGCGAAGTGCCGGTCGCCAGTGGCGTCGGGCACGTACTTCACAGTGACAACGATCCTCAAGCTCACGCCGGCTCTCCTACTGCATCGTCATTTCTGGCTGCCTGCCTGCAGGCAGCATAGGCGCCTGAAGCGGCCGATCCCGGTCGGGGCGACCCACGCTCCGAACGAAATATTACTCGTCAGTACACCCAGTTCCTGCCCGCTAAGCAAGCGCTTTGAACTGTGACCTTCGCAACGCAGCGTAACCGGAACCGGACCACCGCGCAGCAGGAGGCACCCCCGTTCATTCCCGCAGTCCGGTGAAGCGCCCCTGGTGGTACAGGAGCGGGCTCCCGGCGCCCGCCGGATCGCCCAGCAGGACCTCGGCGACCACGATGCGGTGGTCCCCCGCGGGCACGCGCGCGACCACCCGGCACACCATCCAGGCGAGCACGTCGTCCAGCAGCGGCACCCCTTCCGGCCCGTCCCGCCAGGCGGTCGCCGCGCCGAACCGGTCGGCGCCGCTGCGCGCGAAGGTGGCCGCCAGCTCCCGCTGGTGCTCGCCGAGGAGGTGGACGCCGACGTGGTCGCCGGCCGCGATGGCGGGCCAGGTGGAACCGCCGGTGGCGACCCCGAAGGAGAGCATCGGCGGGTCGGCGGAGACGGAGGCGAGAGAGGTGGCGGTGAAGCCGACCGGTCCCCGGTCGCCCCGCGCGGTGATCACCGCGACGCCCGCCGCGTGCTTCCGGAAGACGGAGCGCAGCAGGCCGGGCGAGCCGGGCCGGGCGGTGCCGAGGTCGGAGGGTGCCGTCATGAACCGTCCTTCTGCGGGTGGAACTCGGGGTGGTGCGGGCGGGCGCGGCAGGTCACCGGGCCCGTCCCCGCGGCGGCGCGGCGCGTCCGGCGGCCGCCGGACGGCCGGGTACCCACCTGGGGCGAAGGAGTTCCGACATGGTGTCAGGCTGACGATAGGTGCCACACACAGTCAAGTCGGCCCGGGGTTCTGGGAGATGAGTCACGACGCGCCGTCACGGTCGCGCACGGCCTCCCCGAGCGCGGCGATCACGTCGGCCCGCCGGGGCTGTCCGGTGGCCCGGCGCACCTCGCGGCCGTCGGCGTCGAGGACCAGCACGGTCGGGGTGCGGACGATCTCCAGCCGCCGTACCAGGGGGAGGTTCGCCTCCGCGTCGATCTCCACATGGGTCACCCCCGGGACCATGCCGGCGACCTCGTCGAGGACGCGCCGGGTGGCACGGCAGGGCGCGCAGAAGGCGCTGGAGAACTGCACCAGGGTGGCGCGCTCGCCGAGGCGGTCGCCGAGTCCGGCGCCGGCCGGTGTCCCGGCCTCCGCCGCTCCGGGCGGGCTGTCCTCGTCCCGCGTCCGTTCCCTCTCAGGCACCCGCGCGCTCCCCTCGTCCGTCGCCGCCACGGCACGTCGCCGTCGTCACTGTGTGCAGCGTCCGGGGAGGCGTGATGATTCCCGCTGGGGGCCGTCCGCGGGACCGGCGACGCCGCGCGACCGGATCACGGGGGCGCAAAAGCACGAGGTGGATCACGGCGTCGACGTGACGAGAATCTCGCGGCAGGCGGGCAGCAGGGCTGGTTCCCGCGCCGTTATTGGGGCACCATCAGCCACGAGCCGTAAACCTACGGCTGCGTAACTTCGACTGGGAGTTCCTCCTTCCCAGGCAGAGAAGGAAGGTTTCCACCCCGCTCATGGCAGAACTCGTCTACCGTCCCGTGATCGGTTTCGCCCAGACACTGTTCAAGGTGTGGGACCTCAAGATCGACTGCCGGGGTTCGGAGAACATCCCGCGCTCGGGCGGAGCGGTGCTGGTGAGCAACCACATCAGCTACCTGGACTTCGTCTTCAACGGCCTGGCCGCGCTGCCGCAGAAGCGGCTGGTGCGCTTCATGGCGAAGGAGTCCGTCTTCCGCCACCGCATCTCCGGCCCCCTGATGCGCGGCATGAAGCACATCCCGGTCGACCGCAACCAGGGCGACGCCGCGTACGCGCACGCGCTGAACTCGCTGCGCTCGGGTGAGATCGTGGGTGTCTTCCCGGAGGCGACGATCTCCCAGTCCTTCACGCTGAAGAGCTTCAAGTCGGGTGCCGCGCGCATGGCCCAGGAGGCGGGCGTGCCGCTGATCCCGATGGCCGTGTGGGGGACGCAGCGGCTGTGGACCAAGGGCCACCCGCGCAACTTCAAGCGCAGCCACACCCCGATCACGATCCGTGTGGGCGAGGCGCTGGAGGCGTCCAAGGACAAGTACGCGGGCGCGATCACCCGCCAGCTGCGGGAGCGGGTGCAGGAGCTCCTGGAGGCCGCGCAGCGCGCCTACCCGGTGCGTCCCAAGGGTCCGGAGGACACCTGGTGGATGCCCGCCCACCTCGGTGGCACGGCCCCGACGGCGGAGCAGGTCCGCGCCGCCGAGGCCCGCTGACTCTCCGGCTCCGGCCGCGCCCCGCCCGGGGCCGGGGCGCGGCCTTCCGCGTTCGCAGGACCGGTCGGTCCCGCACATGACGGTGCGGCCGGCCCGGGGATCCTCGTCCCCGGGCCGGCCGCGCCGCCGTCGTGCGGGCGCCGCCGTCACAGGCGGGCCATTTCCTCCTTGAGCGCCGCGACGAACGTGTCCACGTCGTCCTCGGTCGTGTCGAACGCGCACATCCAGCGCACGTCGCCCGCGGCCTCGTCCCAGAAGTAGAACCGGAACCGCTGCTGCAGGCGCTCGCTCACCGCGTGCGGCAGGCGGGCGAAGACCGCGTTGGCCTGCACCGGGTAGAGGATCTCCACGCCGTGCACCGCGCGGACGCCCTCGGCCAGGCGCTGGGCCATCTCGTTGGCGTGCCGGGCGTTGCGCAGCCACAGGTCCCGGGCCAGCAGGGCCTCCAGCTGCACCGACACGAAACGCATCTTGGACGCGAGCTGCATGGACAGCTTGCGCAGGTGCTTCATGTGCCGGATCCCGTCCGGCTCGAGGACGACGACGGCCTCCCCGAAGAGGGCGCCGTTCTTGGTGCCGCCCAGGGAGAGCAGGTCGACGCCGACCGCGTTGGTGAAGGCGCGCAGGGGCACGTCCAGCGTGGCGGCCGCGTTGGCCAGCCGGGAGCCGTCCACGTGCACCTTCATGCCGCGCGCGTGCGCGTGTTCGCAGATGGCCCGGATCTCGTCCGGGGTGTACACCGTGCCCAGCTCGGTGGCCTGGGCTATGGAGACCACCTGCGGCATCGCGCGGTGCTCGTCGTCCCAGCCGTACGCCTGCCGGTCGATCAGCTCGGGGGTGAGCTTGCCGTCCGGGGTCGGCACGGTGAGCAGCTTGATGCCGCCGACCCGCTCCGGGGCGCCGCCCTCGTCCACGTTGATGTGGGCGCTCTCGGCGCAGATCACCGCGCCCCAGCGGTCGGTGACCGCCTGGAGGGCGACCACGTTGGCGCCGGTGCCGTTGAAGACCGGGAACGCCTCGGCCGTGGGGCCGAAGTGGCTGCGCACGACCTGCTGGAAGTTCTCGGTGTAGGCGTCCTCGCCATACGCCACCTGGTGCCCGCCGTTGGCCAGGGCCAGGGCGGCGAGCACCTCCGGGTGGGCGCCGGCGTAGTTGTCGCTGGCGAAGCCGCGGACGTCCGGGTCGTGATGACGACGCGCGTCGGTCCTCGGCGGGTTCACGGCTTCTCGGTCAGCCACAGACGGTTTCCGTTCACTTCCGCGGCGGGCTTCTCCCAGACCCCGACGATGGCCTCGGCCAGGTCCTTGACGTCCGTGAAGCCCGCGAACTTCGCGTTGGGGCGGTCGGCGCGCATCGCGTCGTGCACCAACGCCTTCACGACCAGGATCGCAGCCGCCGATGTCGGTCCCTGCTCGCCCCCGGCCTTGCGGAAGTAGTCGGCCATGGCCAGCGTCCAGGCCTCGGCCGCGGCCTTGCCCGCCGCGTAGGCGGCGTTGCCGGCGGTGGGCTTCGTCGCGCCCGCCGCGCTGATCAGCACGTAGCGGCCGCGGTCGCTGCGCTGGAGCGCCTCGTGGAAGGCGAGGGAGGTGTGCTGCACGGTGCGCACCAGCAGCAGCTCCAGGAAGTCCCAGTCGTCCAGGCTGGTCTTGGTGAAGGTCTCGCTGCCCCGCCAGCCGCCGACGAGATGGACCAGGCCGTCGACCCGGCCGAACTCCTTCTCGGTGCGGGCGGCCCACTCGCGGGTGGATTCCAGGTCCAGCAGGTCCACCGTGTCACCGGTGACGGTGGCGCCGCCGTGCGCGTAGCGCGCCGCGTCGACGGCCTCCGCCAGCCGTTCCGGGTCGTTGTCCGAGCCGACGACGGTCGCTCCCGCCTCGGCCAGCCTGAGCAGTGCCGCCCGTCCCGCGGGTCCTCCCGCGCCGGCCACCGCGATCACCGCACCGTCGAGCGCCCCGTGCCCCATGTTCCTCGCCTCCTGAGCAGTGGTGTGAACGAGATCGCTCACGCGGCGACCCGCTCGGCGCTGTCCGCCGTGATGCCCTTGGTGGAGGCGATCACGTGCTTCAGCTTCTTGGACAGTGCCTCATAGAACATGCTCAGCGGAAATTCGTCGGGCAGCACCTCGTCGACCAGCTTGCGCGGCGGCAGCGTCAGGTCGAGGGCGTCGGGGCCCTTGGCCCAGGTGGAGCCCGGGTGCGGGGACAGGTAGGTGGAGACCAGTTCGTAGCCGGCGAACCAGTGGACCAGCTTGGGACGGTCGATGCCGTCGCGGTAGAGCTTCTCGATCTCGGCGCACAGCTGATTGGTGACCTGCGGGGCGCGCTCCCAGTCGATGGTCAGCTTGTTGTCGGTCCAGCGGACCACGTCGTGCTTGTGCAGGTAGGCGAAGAGCAGCTGCCCGCCGAGGCCGTCGTAGTTGCGGACCCGCTCGCCGGTGACGGGGAAGCGGAACATCCGGTCGAACAGCACCGCGACCTGGACGTCACGGGCCTGCGGGACGCCCTCACCGGCCAGCTTGACGGCCTCCTTGAAGGCGGTGAGGTCGCAGCGCAGCTCCTCCAGGCCGTACATCCAGAACGGCTGGCGCTGCTTGATCATGAACGGGTCGAAGGGCAGGTCGCCGTGGCTGTGGGTGCGGTCGTGGACCATGTCCCACAGGACGAAGGCCTCCTCGCAGCGCTTCTGGTCGTGGACCATGGCCGCGACGTCCTCGGGCAGTTCCAGGCCCAGGATGTCCACGGCGGCGGCGGTGACGCGGCGGAAGCGGGCCGCCTCGCGGTCGCAGAAGATGCCGCCCCAGGTGAAGCGCTCGGGGGCCTCGCGCACGGCGATGGTCTCGGGGAAGAGCACCGCGGAGTTGGTGTCGTAGCCCGAGGTGAAGTCCTCGAAGGTGATGCCGCAGAACAGCGGGTTGTCGTAGCGGGTGCGCTCCAGCTCGGCCAGCCAGTCGGGCCAGACCATGCGCAGCACGACCGCCTCCAGGTTGCGGTCCGGGTTGCCGTTCTGGGTGTACATCGGGAAGACGACCAGGTGCTGGAGGCCGTCCTCGCGCTGCTCGGCGGGCTGGAAGGCCATCAGGGAGTCGAGGAAGTCGGGCACCTGGAAGCCGCCCTCGGCCCAGCGGACGAGGTCCTCGACCAGGGCCTCGTGGTAGGCACGGTCGTGCGGAAGCAGGGGCGACAGCTGCTTGACGGCCTCGGCCACCTCGCTCACCGCGTTCGCCGCGTCGGAGCGGTCCGGTGCGCCCTCGGCGTCGAAGTCGATCGAGCCGTCCTTGGACTGCCAGGGGCGGATCCGCTCCACGGCATCCTTGAGCACGGGCCATGCCGGGTGATCGACCACCCTGCCTGTCGAAGGAACCTTCCCCTCCGCACCCACTTGCACAAGAATTTCCGTCATCGTCCACACTCCACGGGAGAACCTAGCGTATGGAGACCGTATACATACAAGGTTTCGCTCAGCAAGAGGGACCTCGGGAAATCATCCTGCCCCACCCCCTTCTTCACTGCACTTTTTCCTGTCGATCACGCGTGTGGGCGACGCTGTGCGCGAACAGGGTTCATCCTCTGGACGCGGCGGGCACAGGCGATACGGTCCAGGAGGGCCGCAGGGACGCGGCCCCCCGCCGCCGTCGACGGAAGCGAGTCCAGTCTTGAACTTCCTCACCATCGGTCATCGCGGAGTCATGGGTGTCGAGCCCGAGAACACCCTCCGGTCCTTCGTCGCCGCCCAGGAGTCGGGCCTCGACGTCATCGAGCTGGATCTGCACCTGAGCAAGGACGGCGTCCTCGTCGTCATGCACGACCCGGACGTCGACCGCACCACGGACGGCACCGGCGCGATCGCCGACCAGACCCTCGCCGAACTGCGCGCCCTGGACGCCGGGGGCGGCGAGCGGATCCCCGTGTTCGAGGAGGTGCTCGACGCCGTCCGGGCACCGCTCCAGGCGGAGATCAAGGACGTGCAGGCGGCCCGCGCCCTGGCCGAGGTGATGAACGCGCGCGATCTGGCCGGGCGCGTGGAGGTGTCCTCGTTCCACGACGAGGCGATCGCCGAGATCGCCCGGCTGGTGCCCGGCGTCCGCACGGCACTGGTGTCCAGCCTCCACCCCCGGACGGACTCGAGCGGGGGGACCCCCACCGGCACGGACGTCGTGGACCGCGCGGTGGCGGCCGGCGCCTCCACGGTGTGCCTGAACATCCGCCGGCTCACCCTGGAGATCGTGGAGCACGCGCGCAAGGCGGACCTGCGGATCATCGGCTGGGTCGTGAACACCCAGGACCACCTGAGGCTGGTGCGCGCCCTCGGCCTGGACGGGGCGACCACCGACTATCCCGACATCAAGCGCACCGGCCGGTTCACCGCGTGACGGTCAGCCCAGCTCCTTGACCAGCAGCTCGAACCGGAGGTCGGGGCGCCGCGGGATGCCGAAGCGCTCGTCGCCGTACGGGAAGGGGCTCGTGCGTCCCGTACGGCGGTAGCCGCGCCGCTCGTACCAGGCGATCAGCTCCTCGCGCGCGGTGATCACGGTCATGTGCATCTCGCGGGCGCCCCAGCTCTCGCGGACCTGCCGCTCGGCCTCCTCGATGACCGTCCTGCCGAGTCCGCCGCCCTGGAGCGCGGGGCTGACCGCGAACATCCCGAAGTAGGCCTGCTCGCCGCGGCGCTCCAGCTGGCAGCAGGCGACTATGCGGCCGTCGCGCTCGACGGTCAGCAGCCGGCTGTCCGGGGCCTTGATGACCTCCAGCACGCCCTGCGGGTCGGTGCGCTGCCCGTCCAGGAGGTCCGCCTCGGTGGTCCACCCGGCCCGGCTGGCGTCGCCCCGGTAGGCCGACTCGATCAGCGCGACGAGCTCGTCCACGTCGGCGTCGGTGGCGTCACGGTAGGTCAGGGGAGCGGTGGCGGCGGATTCCATGGGGCGCTTCTCCGGTTGCTCTGTGCGTCTTCGCCACGTCGGGGCGCGGCTCGGCCAGGACGAGACTAGCGCGGCCACTACGCTCGGCCGCATGGTGCACGTACTGGGCAGCCGCGTCCTCCTCCGCCCCTCCGATCCCGAGCGGTCCCGGGTCTTCTACGGCGAGCGGCTCGGGCTCGCCGTGTACCGCCAGTTCGGCACCGGTCCCGAGCGGGGCACCGTGTACTTCCTCGGCGGCGGGTTCCTGGAGCTGTCGGGCCGCTCGGACGCGGCGCCGTCCCCGTCGGTCCGGCTGTGGCTCCAGGTCGAGGACGTCGCCGCGGCGCACGCGGAGCTGCGGGAGCGGGGCGTGGACATCGTCCGGCCCCCGGTGCGCGAACCGTGGGGACTGATCGAGATGTGGATCGCGGACCCGGACGGCACCCCCATCGTCCTGGTGGAGACGCCGGCCGATCATCCGCTGCGGTACCGGCCGGGGATCTGATCCCGCCGGGTGCGATGCGCCCTGCCCGCGGCGGCGCCGTCCGCCGCGAGTCGCGCCGGGATGGCCGGACCGCGAGCCTCCGCTTAGCGTGCTGGAGAGGGCGGCCGGGGGGTCACGCGGGAGGTGTGTCATGGAGCTGACCGAGCCGGTGACCGGCGGGCCCTGCTGGGCGGAGCTCGGGACCAGCGACCTGGAGGGTGCCAAGCGGTTCTACACCCGGCTGTTCGGCTGGCGTCCGGAGACCGACGACCGCCAGGAGGCGGGCGGGTACACGGTCGCCCACCTCGACGACGCGGCGGTCGCCGCGCTCGCGCCGCTCTTCCAGCAGTCCCAGCCCGTCGCCTGGACCGTCTCCTTCGCGGTGACCGACGCCGAGGCCACCCTGCGCCGGGTCCTCGCCGAGGGCGGGAGCGTGATCCTCGGCCCGATGGACGTGTTCGACGTGGGCCGCTTCGCGGTGGCCGCCGACCCGGGCGGGGCCGTGTTCCAGCTCTGGCAGCCGGAGTCGTTCCCGGGCGCCGGGCGGTTCAACGCGCCGGGGACGCTGGGCTGGGTGGAACTGCTGACCCGCGCGCCGCGGCCCTCCGCCGGCTTCTACGGAGCCGTGTTCGGCTGGACCACGGACCTGGACCGGCGGTATCCGCGGTGGAGCATCGGCGGCCAACGGTTCGGCGGCATGGTGACCATGGACGAGAAGTTCCCGCACGAGGTCCCCGCGCACTGGCTGCCCTACTTCGCGGCCGCCGACGTCGACGACACCGCCCTGACCGCCACCCGCGCGGGCGGCACCGTGCTGATGGAGCCCGCCTCGCTCCCCGACGGCGGGCCCCGCATCGCCGTCCTGCGCGACCCGCAGGGGGCCGTGTTCGGCGTGTACCGGGCGGCGGACGGCGGGGTCTGACCGCTGCCGCGCCGCGGGTCACGCGCGCAGCGCGCCCAGGCGTCCCTCCAGCTGGCCCAGCAGGGCACCGAGCAGTGCGGCCAGCTCGCCGAGTTCCGGCCCGTCCAGTCCGGACAGCACGGCACTCTCGTAGGTCAGCTGCACCGGCAGGACCGCGTCGACCAGGTCGCGTCCCGCCGCGGTGAGACGCACGTGGGTGACGCGCCGGTCGCGGGTGTCGCCCCGGCGTTCCACCAGCCCGCGCTCCCCGAGCTGCTTCAGGCGTTTGGTGACGGCGGCCCCCGAGGAGAACGTCTCGCGGGCCAGGTCCCCCGGGGTCAGTTCGTGCCCGGTGCGGCGCAGCGCGCCCAGCAGGTCGAACTCGGGCCGGGTCAGACCCGCCCGGCGCAACGGCGCGTCCTCGGCCTGCTGGAGGAGGGCGGCGCACCGGTTGATGCGTCCGATGACCTCCATCGGACCGGTGTCGAGGTCCGGGTGGACGGCCCGCCACTGGCGGACGACCGCGGCGACCGTGTCGTCACGGCCGGCGCCCGCCGGGAAGCCCGTCATGTCACCCTCGGGCGCCGGGGCTCCTCCGGTGGCCGATGGTCCTGCGGTCGCCGTCATGGCCGTGCGTCCTCCGTGTGTGTGCCCGTGCCGGAACCCGCGAGCAGTCCCTGGCGTCGTACCGTCGCGGCGAGCGTACGGTGTCCCGCCTGTTCGGCGCGTACCACCCGCTCCTGGGGCAGCGCGCGCTGCCACCATTCGCCCGCGGCGGCGTCGGCCGCGTCCCGGAGGCCGACGAGCGCGGCGGTGAGCCGGCGGCGGGCCTCCTCCAGGGCCACCGGGTCCGGCTGCGGCCCGGCCAGGATGCGGGCGGTGTCCTCGCGCGCGGCGTCGGCGGCGGCGAGGGCGTGCTCGACCCGGCTGCCGGCGCGCCGGTTGGTGACGGCCAGGGCGGCGGCGAAGCCCACCAGGGCGCCGACGAGGGTGTCGATCACCCGCTCGGCAACGAGGGCGTCGGTCCGCTGGTGGCCCGCGAACTCGGTGACGAGCAGCGCCAGGGGCGTGACGCAGACAGTGCCGAGCCAGTAGTTGCGGCTGATGAGGGCCTCGGCGCCGAAGTTGAAGGCGAGGCAGCACAGCACCAGGGCGAGCGGGCTCAGGTGGGCCAGCGGCGCCACCGTGGCGAACAGCAGCACGCCGAGGAGGTTGCCGACCACGCGCTGCACCGTACGGCCCCAGGTAAGGGTGATGTTGGCCTGGTAGAGCGAGGCCGCGGTGACCAGGGCCCAGTAGGGGCGGCCGATCCCGAGGGCGAGGGAGGCGTAGCCGGCCAGGGCGCAGCCGAGGGCGGTGCGCACGGCGATCGGGGTAAGGGGGCCGAGCCGGGTCCGCAGCGGGCGGGGCGGGGCCGTCCGCTCGGCGGCCGTGCCGAGCAGTCCGGCTGCCGCCCCGCCGAGGTCG
>NZ_JAAGMD010000015.1 GCF_010548465.1 Streptomyces sp. SID14436
CGCGGCGCGGGTACGTCCCGCTCGGGCGACCTCGCCGGCGCTCCGGTGCGGGCGCGCGGCGGGGCCGGGGCGGCCGTGCGGGCCCTGCGGGGTTCGGGGACCGGCGACTGCGGTGCGGAAGGGCCCAGTCGCAGTTCGTATTCACCCGTGTTCGGGTTGAGCACCCACTGGTCTGCGGGGTCGATGTTCTCCGCCCGCCCACGGCTTTGCGCGTCCACGGTCGCCTGAATCCTCCGTCGGGGCCACGCGGCGCCTTTCCCCTCCCAAGGCGCTCGGGTCTCGGTGTCACGGCGCGCGACCTCAGGACCGAGCCGGAGGACCGGCGCACCGGATCGGCTCACACTAACGGCACGGATCAGTTCTGGGCGACGCCGGTGACACATTCCACGCGTCTACAAGCGGGCAATTCGCCCATTTCTCTGGACAACGCCCGCCCGCCCGGGAGTTGTCTTGCCCCGGTCTTTACGTACAGCTGTCCTCGGCGGCCGTGTTCCCGGAGAAGGTGGGTGCGGGCGACGTGCTGTCCGACGGTTCCCCGGGCGCCTTTCCCGCGGCCTTTCCGTCACGCTGCGTATCGCCGTCGTACGGCTTTCCGTACGGCTTCCCGTGCGCCTTCTCGCCGGAGGAACCGGCGGAGAGGGATCCGCTTTTCCCGGTGGAACTCCGCGCGGCGCCCTGCGCCACGACCAGCGGCGCGTCACCGCGCAGACGCTCGAACAGTTCCCGCGCGGCCGGCTGCACCAGCTGGTCCCGATTGGCGTCGTGGACGTACGACTCCCGGGGCACGGTGAGGAATTGCACCCGTTCCGTGGGGATGTCCCGCAGCCCGCGCACGAGTTCGTACAAACCACGCAGACTCGCCAGACCGGGATCGGTGGTGAGCGACGAGGTGGCCGCGTCCAGAACGGGATACAGCTTCGCCGGATTCAGCAGTACGTCATTGCTGCGGACCTTGTTGACGAGCGCCCCGAGGAAGCGCTGCTGGCGTTCCATCCGGTCGGTGTCACTTCCGTTGCCGAGCGACTTGCGGGCCCGCACATAACCGAGTGCCTGCTCCCCGTTCAGCGTCACCCGCCCGGCGGGCAGGCTCAGGGCGGCGTCCTTGTCCTCGATGGGCCGCCGCAGGCACACCTCGACCCCGTCGACGGCGTCGACCATCTTCTTGAACCCGTGGAAGTCGACGACGACATGATGGTCGACGCGGACATTCGTGAGTTTCTCCACGGTCCGGATGGCGCAGGCCGAACCGCCCACCGCGAACGCCTGGTTGAACATCGTGAACATCGGCCGGGTGCGCTTGCCGTCCGGGCGCAGGCAGCCCGGCACCTCCACCATCAGGTCGCGCGGCAGGGACACCGCGGTCGCGCTGTGCCGCTCGGCCGACAGGTGCAGCAGGATGGCGGTGTCCGACCGCTCCGTGCCCGAGTCCCGCCCGTAGCGGGCGTTGTCGTCGCCGGACCGCGAGTCGGAGCCGATGAGCAGGATGTTCTGGGCGTCCTTCACCAGCGAGGTCGGCCGCTCCTTCTCGAACCGCGCGAGTTCGGCCGCGGCGGCCTCGTCCGGGGTGATGTTCCCCTCCAGCTTGGCGTACACCGCCCAGCCCGCGCCGGCGCCGGCCACCAGCACCCCGGCGGCCGACAGCGCGCCGATCCGCATCCACCGCCGGCGCCTGCGCCGGACCAGACCGGGC
>NZ_JAAGMD010000036.1 GCF_010548465.1 Streptomyces sp. SID14436
GGGCACGTCCCCTCCAGGAGCCCCCGACCCCACCCGGCAGCCGGCCGGGGGCCCGCCGACCGCCCCGCCAGGTCCCGCCCGGACTTCACCGCTCGCCGTGCCCGTACTGCCGCACGGCGAGCGGTACGAACACGGCGAGCAGCACCGCGCACCACAGCAGTGACCCGGCCACGGGGTGCGCCACCGGCCACGCGGCGTGCGCGGGCACCGGGGCGTTGCCGAACAGGCCCCGCATCGCCGTCGCCACCGCACTGACCGGATTCCACTCCGCCACCGTGCGCAGCCGGCCCCCCCGGCGCAACCTGGGACGGGACCCCGCCCGCGCGCCCGCCGTCCGGGCCGCGCGAACCGGCCGCCTCCTCGTCGCGGGTGAGCAGCCCGAGACAGCTGCCGATCCGGACGCAGGGGAAACGGAACAGCAGGAGCGGTGCGACGGACGCCGGGCCGGGTGCTCGACGGGTTCGGCCCGGGACCTCGACCCGGGATCGTGACCCCCACCGTGACGCGGGGTCAGAGCAGCGCCAGCTGGCCCTCCGGGCCCTCCTCCTGCGTGTCCAGCACCGAGGCCGGCCGGCGGGCGGCGGACGGGACGGGCAGGACGCCCGCCGCGCGCAGTGCGGACCGGCCGACCGGAGCGGGCAACGGGGCGTCGGTCAACGCGGCCCGTGCGGAGCCCAGTTCGGCGAGCAGGGTCAGCACCGTGATCAGCTCCAGCAGCTGTGACGTCCAGCTCTGCGGCCAGGCCGCCGGGCGGACCGCTTCCAGGGTGCCCGGCTCACCGGCGTCCGTGCGGACGGCGAACCACTGCTCCAGGACGCGGATCCCGCCCGTCTCGAAGTCCCACGCCTCGGGCGGCACCGGCGCGATCCGGCCCTCGTCGAGGAGCAGGGCCTCCTCGTCGCGGTCGTAGTCCAGGGTCACCGGCCGGGCCGGCAGCGGGGCCCGGACGTAGGGGCGGCGCCCGCCCGGCAGCTTGGGCCGCTCGCCGTCGCGGCGCATCAGCCACAGCATCCGGCGGCCCGTCCCCACCCCGGTCGCCCACGCGTCGGCGTCGGCGGTGAGCGGAACGACCGGCCCGTCCGGCCCCGGCCGTGCTACCGCGAGGATCCAGGCCAGCACGTCCACCGCGTCGACCGTGCCGCCGAGGCGGGCCGCCAGGTGGGCGGTCAGGCCGGGGGTCAGATTCGGTTCGGCGCCCCGGGGCCTGCGGTACAGCGGCCGGATCCGGCCGGGACCCAGCAGCGGCACGTGCGGGGTCGCGAGCAGCGGCAGGCCCGGTCCGCCGGCGGGGGCGGGCGTCTCCACGACGAACGTCTGCCGTTCGTCCGCCACCCGCCACAGCTCGGGCCGGGCCGCGTCGATCAGGCGGTGGTCGGGGATCAGCCACTGCTCGTCGAAGGGGGCGCGCAGCACCCGCACCGGCTCGGGGCACGGCCCCGAGGCGCGGGCGAGCCGCTCGGTGCCACCGCCGCCTCCCGGCAGCTGTGCGACCGGGGTGTGCGGCGTACGGGCGCGCGTCGGCCGGAACAGCGCCTCGCGCTCGGGCCCCTCCGCCGCCACCAGGGCGTTCCAACGGGCCTTCAGGGACCCCGCGTCGGGGCCCGCCGGCCACCCCCGGCCGAGCCGCGGCGGTGCGACGGACCACGGCATGAGGTCCGCCAGCGGCGGAGCGTCGTCGTGCGTCACGCAGGGCATCGTACGACCTGGGCGGGGGCCCGGATCAGTGGGCGTCGAGGGTCACCGTGAAGGAGAAACGGTCCCCCCGGTAGTTGATGACGGCCACGTCCAGGGGCCGCCCGTCGGTGCCGCGGGTGACGCCCGTGTAGTGCAGGATCGGGCTGAGCAGCGGCACCTGGAGCAGCCGGGCCGTCTCGGGGTCGGCGAGGCGCGCCTCCACCGTGTCCGTGATCCGGCCGATGTCGGCCCCCGCGACGTCCCGCAGCACCTTGGTCATGGGCCAGCGCTCCAGGTCCTCCGGGTCGATACGGGCGGCGAGTTCCGGGCGCACCCAGTTGCGGGCGTGGTTGGTGGGTTCGCCGGTCTTCTCGTCGCTGCGCAGCCGGTGGTAGCCGGCGACCTCCGTCAGGTCCGGGAAGTGCTCGGCGATGTCCGCCGGTACGGGGGCGGGCCCGTGGTCCAGCAGTTCGGTGGTCATCCCGGACTGCTGGGCCACGATCGCGTCCACCGAGCCCAGCAGCCGCACCGGCGTGCCCCGGGCGACGTCCGGCTCGATGAACGTGCCGCGCCGCCGGTGCCGGCTGATCAGGCCCTCGTCCTCCAGTTCCTTCAGCGCCTGCCGCATGGTCAGCACGCTCACCCCGTAGTGCCCGGCCAGTTGTTCCTCGGTGGGCAGCCGCAGCGGGTCCTGCGGCGAGCGGCCGAGGATCGAGGCGCGCAGCGACTGCGACACCTGGTACCAGAGCGGCAACTTGCGATTCAGGACGATCGAATCAGGGGCGAAGGAAGTCACGGGATCATCCGTATCGGTCGGGAACGCTCAGTGCAATCCGCGTGCGGCGGAGCCGGGTGCTCCGCCGCACGCGGTCGCCCGGTTCACTGGACGCGGAAGTGCCGTTCGAAGGAGTTCCACACGTCGTCGTAGTCCTCCTGGAGGTGCTCCGCGCGCGCCGCCTGCGGGGTGAGGGACAGCGGCCAGCGGGTCTCGAACATGAAGGCCAGCCCGTCGTCGATCTTCTGCGGCTTCAGCTCGGCCGCGCTCGCCCGCTCGAAGGTCTCCCGGTCCGGTCCGTGCGCCGACATCATGTTGTGCAGCGAGCCGCCGCCCGGCACGAAGCCCTCCGCCTTCGCGTCGTAGGCGCCCTCGATCAGGCCCATGTACTCGCTCATCACGTTCCGGTGGAAGTACGGCGGGCGGAAGGTGTCCTCGCCCACCAGCCAGCGCGGCGCGAAGACCACGAAGTCCACTCCGGCCAGCCCCGGGGTGTCGCTCGGCGAGGTCAGCACCGTGAAGATGGACGGGTCCGGGTGGTCGTAGGAGATGGTGCCCATCACATTGAACCGGCGCAGGTCGTAGGCGTACGGCACATGGGTGCCGTGCCAGGCGACCACGTCGAGGGGTGAGTGGCCGTAGGTGGCCGACCACAGGTTGCCGCAGAACTTGTTCACCACCTCCACCGGCCCCTCCACGTCCTCGTACGCGGCGACCGGAGCCCGGAAGTCCCGCGCGTTGGCGAGGCCGTTGGCGCCGATCGGGCCGAGCTCGGGGAGCACGAAGGGCGCACCGTAGTTCTCGCACACGTAGCCGCGGGCGGTCTCGTCCAGGAGCTCCACCCGGAAGCGCACCCCGCGCGGGATCAGCGCGATGTGGCCCGGCTCCACGTGCAGGAGCCCGAACTCGGTGCGCAGCAGCAGCCCGCCGAGCTCCGGGACGATCAGCAGCTCACCGTCGGCGTCGCTGAACACCCGGTCCATCGAGGCGGTGGCGTGGTACAGGTGCACGGCCATGCCCGCGCGCTGCGTGACGTCCCCGTTGCCGCCCAGCGTCCACAGGCCGGCCAGGAAGTCCGTGCCCTCGGGGGGCTCGGGCAGCGGGTCCCAGCGCAGCCGGTTGGGGTCCGGCACCGTCTGGTTGAAGGGCGCCGTGCGGAGCGCGCCGTTGCTCGTGCGGGTGAATGCCGGGTGGGCCGCCGAGGGGCGGATCCGGTACAGCCAGGAACGGCGGTTGCCGGCCCGCGGCTCGGTGAAGGCCGAACCGCTCAGCTGCTCAGCGTACAGCCCGAGGGGCGCGCGCTGCGGTGAGTTCCGGCCCTCGGGAAGGGCGCCCGGGACCGCTTCGGAACAGTGCTCGTTGCCGAAGCCGCTGAGGTGTGCCAGGCCCTCGGCGGCCTTGCGCGCTGCCTCGCGATCGCCCGCGCCCGTGCGGGCGGTGCCCCCATCGCTCATGTCCGGTGCTCCCTTGCGTCCGATTCCTATGCAACACCGTAGGATTGCGATTTCCCGTGCGCAAGAGGGCCGGGTGAATCCCGCGTGTCCTCCTCCCGGTGGAGGACACGGACCAGACTTCAGAGGGATCCCCGGGATCGCACCCCTGTTCTACGCTCCGGACATGTCATGGACGCGGAGCCTCACCGCCGCGCTCGCCCTGGGTCTCGTCCTCGCCGCCGGACCCGCGGGCTGCGCCTCCCCCGACGCCCGGGGGCAGGACGGCGCGCCCGCGTCGGCCGGCCGGCTCCTGGAGGCACGGGACCCGGAGGGGCGGCCCTATCGCGAGGCCGGGCCGAACGCGGCTCCGCGCGTGGGGGTCGAGGTGACGCCCGACGCCGGCGGCGGCTGGGCCGTCCGGCTGACCGTGCGCGGCTTCCGCTTCTCCCCGGACGGCACCACCGGACGGGCCGTGCCCGGCCGCGGCCTCG
>NZ_JAAGMD010000061.1 GCF_010548465.1 Streptomyces sp. SID14436
CGGTCCGCCCGCTGCTCGGCGCGCGGGTCGCGGACCTGGTCCGGCGGCATCCGGCCGCGGGGGCCGACGACCTGCTCGCCCTGCGCGCGGCGGACGAGGAGGCCCGCACCGCCTGCTTCGATCCCGGTGTCCTGGAGGACTGGCGCACGGTGCTGGAACTGCTGGCCGCGCGCGAGTCACGGCCCGCGGCGCCCGGCTGACGGTCCGTCGGGCCGCCGCCGGCTCACCACCTGCCGGGCGCGTAGTCCTTCAGGAAGACGCCGTACAGGTCCTCGCCGGCCTCGCCGCGCACGATGGGGTCGTAGACCCGGGCTGCGCCGTCGACCAGGTCGAGCGGGGCGTGGAACCCGGCCTCGGCCAGGCGCACCTTGTCGGGGTGCGGGCGCTCGTCGGTGATCCAGCCGGTGTCGACGGCCGTCATCAGGATGCGGTCCTGCTCGAACATCTCCTGGGCGCTGGTGCGGGTGAGCATGTTCAGCGCGGCCTTGGCCATGTTGGTGTGCGGGTGTCCGGCGCCCTTGTAGCCGCGGTCGAAGACGCCCTCCATGGCGGAGACGTTGACGATGTAGGTCCGCTTCGCCGGGGAGGCCGCCATCGCCGGGCGCAGCCGGCTGATCAGGATGAACGGTGCCGTGGAGTTGCACAGCTGCACTTCCAGCAGCTCGACCGGGGTGACCTCGTCCACGGTCTGCACCCAGCTGTTGGTGTCGTGCAGGTCCGGGACCAGGCCCCCGGCGTCGATCGCGGTGCCGGCCGCGATGCGGGCCGGGGAGGCCGAGCCGGAGACCAGGGCGAGACCGGTGACGTCCTGCGCGGTGAGCGCCCCGCCCCCGGCGACGGGCAGCTCGGCGACCGCGCCGGAGTTGAAGGAGCCGATCACCTCGGCGGCGGGCAGTTCCCCGGCGGGCAGCGGCGCGGACTCGGCGGTGACCAGCTCGCTGTAGGCCTGCGGCGAGCGGCGCACGGTCTGCGCCGCGTTGTTGATCAGGATGTCCAGCGGTCCGGCGGCGGCCACGGAGTCGGCGAGCGCGACGACCTGGGCCGGGTCGCGCAGGTCGATCCCGACGATCTTCAGCCGGTGGATCCACTCGTCGCTGTCGGGCTGCGCCTTGAAGCGTCGGACGGCGTCGTTGGGGAAGCGCGTGGTGATCGTCGTGTGGGCGCCGTCGCGCAGCAGCCGCAGCGCGATGTACATGCCGATCTTGGCGCGTCCGCCGGTGAGCAGGGCCCGCTTGCCGGTGAGGTCGGTGCGGGCGTCGCGCCGGGCGCGGTTGTCGTCCGCGCACTTCTGGCAGAGCTGGTGGTAGAAGTAGTCGACCTCGACGTAGCGGGTCTTGCAGACGTAGCAGGAGCGCGGGCGCTGGAGTATCCCCGCGATCTTGCCAGGCTCGACCCGGGAGGACGGCAGGATGCCCTCGGTCTCGTCGTCGATGCGCTCGGCGGAGCCGGTCGCGGTGGCCTCGGTGACCGCCTTGTCGTGGGCGGTCTTGGCGGCCCGGCGCTCCTGCCGGCGGCGCTGCTTGACCGTGCGGTAGATGTGCGAGGTGGCCCGGCGGACCAGCACCGCGTCGGGGTGGTCGACGTCGAGCCGGTCGAGTTCCTCCAGGACCGCGAGGCAGACGGCCAGCCGCTCGGGGTCGATACCGGGCCCGTGTTCCACCGCGTCCGCGGCCCGGGGGCCGTCCTCTGTCACCGTCATCGCCGCTGTCGTTTCCCGCTCTGCCTCGCGGCGCTCCGGTCGCGCCCGCTGTCGAACGGGGAATTTTACGGAGCGCCGCGCCGCAGACCAAACCCGCGCCGGTCAGGGATCGCAGACCGTGAGCAGTGTCTCCACCTCTTCCGACAGGGCGAGGGCCAGCCGGTCGAGGTCCGGGACGGCCGCGCCGTCGGCCACCAGCCCGTAGTGGACCCGGCCGCGGTAGGTGGAGACGGCGACCGCGAGGGAGTGGCCGGGGGCCAGTGGGGCGAGCGGGAAGACCGCGCCGAGCTGGTTGCCGCCCAGCTTCAGTCCGAAGCCGGGCAGCGGGACGCTGGTGACGAGCACGTCGAACCAGAGCCGGGCCGCCTGGCCGACGAAGGGGCCGCCGAGCCGGTGGCCGAGGGCCGGGACGTGGTCGGCGAGGAGGGCGACGGCGCCGGCGCCCCGGTGCGGGCCGGCGTCCTTGTTGCGGTCCATGGCGTCGCGCACGGTGGTGAGGCGGGCGAGCGGGTCGCGTTCGCCGACCGGGAGCCGCATCAGGTAGCCGGAGAGCCGGTTGCCCTGGGGGTGGGCGGTCCGGGGCCGGCGCCGGGAGACCGGGATGAGGGCGCGCGGCGCGATGCCCGCGCTGCCGTCCCCGCGTTCGTCCAGCCAGCGCCGCAGGGCTCCGGCGACGACGGCGATCAGGACGTCGTTGACGGTGCCGCCGACGCTCTTGCGGACCCGGTGGACGTCGTCGAGGTCGATGACCGTGCCGGCCGTGCGGCGGCTGCCGCTGGACTCGCAGGCCAGCGCGGGCGAGGAGCGCACGTCGAGCGTGGAGCGGGCGACCGCGGCGCCGATGTCGAGGGCGCGCCCGGCGTCGGAGAGGGCGCCGCGCACGAGGTCCGGCATGCGGCGCACGTCGGGGAGCAGTCCGCGCGC
>NZ_JAAGMD010000087.1 GCF_010548465.1 Streptomyces sp. SID14436
GGCGTCGGCGGCGGCCGCCCACGCCGGTGAGCTGCACCGCGCGGTCGCGCTGACCCGGTCCGCGCTGGCGGACCTCGGCCGGGACGCCGACCTGGAGCTGGCCGCCCGGGTGCGCTACACGCTGGCCGGGAACCTGCTGCGGGTCGACAGCCTGTCGGCGGCGTTCGCGCACAGCAGCGAGGCGCTGGCGATGATCCCGCCGGAGCCGGCCTCGCCGACCTGGGTGTGGGCGGCGGCCACCCACGTGATGACCGCGCGGCAGGTCGGGGAGAACGAGGTCGCGCTGTCGGTGGCCCGCCGGGCACTGGCCGCGGCCGAGCGGCTGGGGATGCCCGACGCGCAGGCGGACCTGCTGATCTCGGTGGTCGGTCTGGAGGCGTTCAGCCGTCACACCGCCGAGGGCCGCGAGCGGCTGACGCGGGCCAGGGAGCTGGCCCGGACGGCGGGGAACGCGGCGGTGGAGCTGCGGGCGCTGTACAACCTGGCCATGGGCGCCTACGAGGCCGGAGAGCTGGAGGCGTGTCTGCCCTGGCTGACGGAGGGCCTGGACCGGGCCCGCCGGGCCGGGCTGCTGGCGTCGCCGTACCCGCTGGCGATGCGCTACCTGCGGCTGCTGGTGCTCTACGCGACGGGCCGCTGGGACGAGTGCGTGGTGGCGGCGGAGGCGGACGCCCGGGTGCTCCCCCCCGCTGGGCGGGTACGCGGTCGCGCCCGCGCTGTACGTGGCGCTGGCGCGGGGCGACTTCTCGGTCGTGGAGCGGGTCCGCGCCCCGCTGGACGGGCCGTTCGACTGGATGGCGACGCTGGTCGCGGGGATCCTGCTGACCGACGCGGCGGCGCTGCGGGGCGACGCGGAGGAGGCCGTGCGGCGGATGCGTGCCACGGTCACCGCCCTCACGGACGCGTCGGGGACGGTCCCGGACGTCACCGTGCGGCTGGCGGCGCTCGCGCTGGCCGCGGTCGCGGACGCGG
>NZ_JAAGMD010000109.1 GCF_010548465.1 Streptomyces sp. SID14436
GCCCAAGCCGCCGCAAGGCCGTCGCCGTCGCCGCCGCCAGGCCGTCGTCAGCCTCAGGCCGTAGCCGCCCCCGCGGCCGGGGGTGCCAACTGGCGGGCCAGCCAGGTGGGGACGCCGCCCAGCAGTCGGAACAGCCTGCGGGCCTCCTCGCGCAGCCGGGACGCCTCCGCCTCGGTCTCGGTGTCGGCGAGCGAGACCAGGGCCGGGGCCGTGCCGACGAGGTATCCCAACTCCTCGCGGATCCGCAAGGATTCGGCGAAGCCCTGCCGGGCCTCGACCAACTCGCCCTCGCGCAGGGCGAGTCCGGCCAGATGGCGCCAGGTCCCGGAGAGCAGCAGCGGGTCGGCGTGGGCGGTGGCGCCCGCGTGGGCCCGGCGGTAGGCGGCCCGGGCGGCCTGCGGGGAACGGGTGAGGTTCTCGGCGATCAGCCCGCGCCGGAAGTCCAGCAGGGGACGCCCCGCCGCGCCGGGAGCGATCAGGGCCGCCGCCCGCCCGAGCGCGGCCCGCGCCTCGTCGGCCCGGTCGCGCACCTGGAACAGGGTGGCCGCGTAGGCCAAGTACCCGCGTTCACAAGCGGCGGCGCCCCGTTCGTCGTCGGTGTCCGCGAGGGCCTCGGCGGTGCGCAGCGCGTCCTCGGCCTCCTCCCAGCCCGCCTCGGTGTACAGGCACCGTTCGACCAGCAGCGACGCCCGTTGCAGGGCCGCCGCGGGCTCGGCCGGTGGGAGCAGGGCGGCTGCGTCGGCCCAGCAGGCGCGCGAGCGCAGCCGCCATACCGCGGTCTGGAGGGGATCGTCACCAGAGGTCGTTCCGTTACCAGACATGGCGGTATGCGCCACGTTGCCCTCCCCGAGCACGCCATCGAGCTGTTGAGTGGTGGCCGCATCTCAGCACGAACAACAGGGCCGGGCCAAGAGGGTGGGTGAAGTTTTTCACAAAGTCGTGGGACAGAACCCCGGAACGCGTCATCGGTGCCCGGCGCCCGGCTCCCGCACGGGGCGCCCCGCCCTTCTCGCGCGCCCCACGAGGCGCCCCCGCACCCCACCGGGTCAGCTCATGCGCAGGGCCAGGAAGAAGTCCAGCTTGTCCTCCAGCCGGGACAGGTCCCGGCCGGTGAGCTGCTCGATGCGGCCGACCCGGTAGCGCAGCGTGTTGACGTGCAGGTGCAGCCGGCCCGCGCAGCGGGTCCAGGAGCCGTCGCAGTCGAGGAACGCCTCCAGCGTGGGGATCAGCTCGGCCCGGTGCCGGCGGTCGTAGTCCCGCAGCGGGTCCAGCAGGCGGGCCGTGAAGGCGCGGCGCACGTCGTCCGGGACGAAGGGGAGCAGCAGGACGTGCGAGGCCAGTTCCTGGTGGCCCGCGGCGCACACCCGGCCCGGGCGGGCCGCGGCGACCCGGCGGGCGTGCCGGGCCTCCTCCAGCGCGCCGCGCAGCCCCTCCGCCGAGTGCACGGCCGCCGAGACGCCGACGGTGAGGCGGCCGTCCCCGTCGAGCCCGGCCGACAGCGGGTCCCGCACGGCGGCGAGCAGGGTGTCGGCGAGGATGCCCGCCCCGGACTCCTCGTGCTCGGCCGTGGCGAGCGTGGGCAGCGGCACGAGGGCGATCGCCTCGTCGCCGGTGTGGGCGACCGCGATGCGGTCGGAGTGCTCGGGCCCCGTCTCGGCCGGGTCGACGAGGATCTCCTCCAGCAGCGACTGGGCCAGCGGACCGCCGCCCCCCTCGCCGCCGTCCCAGTCCACCCGGGCGACCACCACCTGCCAGTGCGGTGCCGCGCCGAGGCCCGGCAGCAGCACCGGGGCCGCCACCCGCAGCCGGGCGGCGATCTCGGCCGGGGCGGCACCGGTCTGCACCAGCTCCAGCACCTCCTGCGCGAGGCGGCGGCGGACGGTGCGCGCCGCGTCCCGGCGGTCCCGCTCCACCGCGATCAGCTGGGTGACCCCGTGCAGCAGGTCCAGCCGCTCCTCGGCCCAGTCGCCGGCGTCCGCCTCCACCGCGAGCACCCAGTCCGCCAGCGCCCCCTCCGCCGGG
>NZ_JAAGMD010000132.1 GCF_010548465.1 Streptomyces sp. SID14436
CGGACGCCCGGCGTCGCATCCGGCTGCGCTTCTACCTCCGTCCGGTCGAGGTGCTCGCGCGGGACGGCCGCGCGGCGGGGGTGCGCTTCGAGCGGACGGTGCCGGACGGGCGGGGCGGCGTGACCGGCACGGGCCGCTTCGAGGACATCGGCGCCCAGCTGGTCCTGCGGTCCGTCGGCTACCGCGGCGTCCCGCTGGAGGGCCTGCCGTTCGACCCGGCGAGCGGCACGGTGCCGCACCGGGCGGGCCGGGTGCTGCGGGAGGGCGGCGTGGCGCCGGGCGAGTACGTGGCGGGCTGGATCAAACGCGGGCCCACGGGCGTCATCGGCACCAACCGTCCGTGCGCGAAGGAGACCGTGACCTCACTCCTGGAGGACGCCGCCGCGCTCACCCTCCGGGACGTGCCGGACGAGCCGCTCGCGGCCCTGCGCGCGGAAGGCGTCGAGCCGGTGACCTGGACCGGCTGGCAGGCGATCGAACGGGCCGAGGCCGAACTCGGCGCGTCCCTGGGCCGCAACGTGGTCAAACTGCCCGACTGGGAGTCCCTGCTGGCGGCGGCGCGGACGGCTCGGCGGTAGGGGCGGCCCGGCCGTGCGCGGCAGGAGGGGCCGGCGAGGGCAGCCGTAGGTAGCCCCACCTGCCTCGGGTTCCGCGCGCACGCGCGACACCTCGGCCGCCCCGGGCACGCTGTCCGGCGCGCGCACGCGTCACGACTGAGCCGCCCAGGGCACGCTCGCCCGGCGCACGCGCGTGGCACCTGAG
>NZ_JAAGMD010000151.1 GCF_010548465.1 Streptomyces sp. SID14436
GGCCTCCGCCACCGACGGGGTGCCGACCGCGGCCAGCGGCACGGCCGAGGGGTGCGGCACCTCGACCCGCGCCAGGTCCCGGGGCCCGTACGCCACGAGCGGCACGCCGAGCCGCCGCGCCGCCTCCACCAGGCCCGGTTCGGCGGCCCGGGAGTCCACGGTGGCCAGTTCGGCGACGGACGCCACCGGCAGCCCCGCCTCCCGCAGGGTGTCCTCCACCAGCGCGAGCACCTCCTCTGCGTCGACGCCGGTCGACGCGCCCACGCCGACCACGACGCGGGGCGGTGCGGTCACCACGTCGGCCTCGGCCATGGGGGTCGTCCTCTCCTGCTCCCGGTCACGACGGCGAGTGAAGAAACGCCGTCACGCGTGCATCACGCGCGCACGATCCGCTACGAAGGGGCCCATGGCCGTACTCGTCGCGCTCGGCGCGTTCCTGATGACGCTGGCCGGCGGCTGGACGGCGCACCGCGTGACCGACCGCCGCCACCTCGTGCTGGGCCTGGCCGGCGGACTGATGCTCGGCGTGGTCGGCCTCGAACTGCTCCCGGAGGCCCTGGAGGCCGCCGGGACCGAGGTGTACGGCGTGCCGGCCGGTCTGCTGCTGTTCGTGGGCGGCTTCCTGCTGGCCCACCTGGTGGAGCGGCTGCTGGCCCACCGGCAGGCCGCGCACGGCGCGGAGGAGCACAACGGACGGGCCCCGCAGGTGGGCCTCACGGCGGCCGCCGCGATGGTCGGGCACAGCGCCATGGACGGGGTGGCGATCGGGGCCGCATTCCAGGTCGGCGGCGGCATGGGCGCCGCCGTCGCGGTGGCGGTGATCGCGCACGACTTCGCGGACGGCTTCAACACGTACACGCTCACGCGGGTGTACGGCAACGCCCGCCGGCGGGCGCTCGGCATGCTCCTCGCGGACGCCGTCGCTCCCGTCGCGGGGGCCGCCTCCACGATGCTGTTCAGCCTCCCCGAACCCGTACTCGGCGGCTACCTGGGCCTGTTCGCCGGGGCGCTGCTCTATCTCGCGGCGGCCGAGATCCTGCCCGAGGCGCATCACGAGCACCCGGCCCGCTCCACGCTGCTGTGCACCGTCGCGGGCGTGCTGTTCATCTGGCTGGTGGTGGGCACCGCGCACTGAGCGCGGGCGGACACCGGCCCTCCCGGGCGTTCCGGCCCGTTCACGAGGCCCGGCACCGCTCGACGAACCGCCGGGCCACCGACGGCTCGGCCGCCCAGTGGGTGTGCAGGTAGCTCGCGTGCACCCCGTCCCGTACGAACCCCTCGACGCGCGGCTCGGGCGTCCGCAGGCCCCAGGCCGGCTCCGGCCCGGCACCCGGCTCCACCACCGTCCGGTGGAACTCGTGCCCCCGCATCCGGGTGCCCGCGGCGGCCAGCGCACTGCCGGTCAGGGCCACGGCGTCCCGGTAGCCGAGCGTCAGCCGTCCGGTCATCCGGGCGGAGGCGTCCAGCACCCCGCACATCGGCAGCCCGTCCAGGTCCCGGCACAGGTACAGCAGCCCGCCGCACTCGGCCGCCACCGGGGCGCCGCCGAGGGCGAGCTGGGCCACCGCCTTGCGCAGCTGCTCGTTGGCGGACAGCTCCGCCGCGTACACCTCGGGGAACCCGCCGCCGATCACCAGGCCGTCCACGCCGTCCGGCAGGTGCTCGTCCCGCAGCGGATCGAAGGGGACGACCTCCGCCCCGGCCGCGGCGAGGAGTTCGCAGTGCTCGGCGTAGGTGAAGGTGAACGCCCGGCCGCCGGCCACGGCCACGCGCACCCGGCGCCCGCCCTCCGGCGTGCCGTCCGCC
>NZ_JAAGMD010000175.1 GCF_010548465.1 Streptomyces sp. SID14436
CAGCGGACCACGCCCGGCGGGACCGCGGATCCCGGCCTCCGGCACCCCGCCGCGGCCGGTCCTGCCCTGCCCTCCCCGCGGCAGCGGTCAGGCCGCCAGGCCCAGCGCCGCCATCCGCTTGGTGTGGGCCTCGGTGATCCGGGAGAACATCTTGCCGACCTCGGCGAGGTCGAAGCCGTCCGCGACCCCGCCCACGAGCATCGTCGACAGGGCGTCCCGGTCGGCGACCACGCGCTGGGACTGCGACAGGGCCTCGCCCATCAGCCGGCGTGCCCACAGCGCGAGCCGCCCGCCCACGCGCGGGTCGGCGTCGATCGCGGCCCGCACCTTCTCCACGGCGAAGCCGCCGTGGCCCGTGTCGTCCAGCACGCCCAGCACCAGGGCACGGGTGTCGGAGTCCAGGCGGGCAGCGACCTCACGGTAGAAGTCACTGGCGATGGAGTCGCCGACGTAGGCCTTGACCAGCCCTTCCAGCCAGTCGGAGGGCGCGGTCTGCTTGTGGAAACCGTCATAGGCGGCGACGAAGGGCTCCATGGCGCGGGTCGGGTCCTCCCCGATCTCGGCCAGCCGGTCCCGCAGCCGCTCGAAGTGGTGGAACTCGGCCGAGGCCATCTTCGCCAGCTCCGCCTTGTCGTCCAGCGTGGGCGCCAGGTGGGCGTCCTCCGCGAGCCGCTCGAACGCCGCGAGCTCTCCGTACGCCAGTGCGCCGAGCAGGTCCACGACGGCGGCGCGGTACTGCGGTTCGGCGGACGCGGCAGCCCAGTCGAGGGCGGCGACGCCGGTGTGTGGCGGCGCGGAGTCGGCGGTGTCCGAGGCGTTGTCAGGCTTGTCAGAGCTCGTCATGAAGCGCACAATAGCCCGCTCTCCGCGACCGGGAAGGGCCTGGTCAATCAGTGTGACGACGACTACGTGACCAAATCGGCCATCGCGTGTGCGCGATTCCGGGGTATGGTGGTAATGCGCCTGCTGAGCACTTTCACGTACTCGCCAGGCCGTATGTATGAGGATGCCCGGTCGGTGGCCCGATCGGCTCCGACCCGACAGCCCTCCCTGACCGTACGGCACGTTGCGTACGACGATCGGAGGAAACCTCCAGCGGTTCGAGCGCTAGAGCGTTGGCAGTGGTCCCGTGTCCACGGCATCAGCCGTACGGCCGCCGACGTCCCCGCACGGTCCCTATGCGACCCCCGCGCTCGCCTCGCACCGCGTACACAGAAGAGGCAGCACCCTGACTACGACGTTCCGAGAGCTCGGGATCCTCCCCGAGACCGCCGAGGCCCTGGAGGCCGTCGGCATCATCACGCCCTTCCCCATCCAGGAGATGACGCTCCCCGTTGCCCTCTCGGGCACCGACGTCATCGGCCAGGCCAAGACCGGCACCGGCAAGACGCTGGGCTTCGGCCTTCCGCTCCTCGAGCGCGTCACCGTCCCCGCGGACGTGGAGGCGGGCCGCGCGAAGCCCGAGGACCTCACCGACGCCCCGCAGGCCCTGGTGGTCGTCCCCACACGCGAGCTGTGCACGCAGGTGACCAACGACCTGCTGACCGCCGGCAAGGTGCGCAATGTGCGGGTCACCGCGATCTACGGCGGCCGCGCCTACGAGCCCCAGGTCGAAGCGCTGAAGCAGGGTGTCGACGTGGTCGTCGGCACGCCGGGCCGGCTGCTCGACCTCGCCGGGCAGAAGAAGCTGAACCTGAAGCACGTGCGGGCGCTCGTCCTCGATGAGGCCGACGAGATGCTCGACCTGGGCTTCCTGCCCGACGTCGAGAAGATCATCAACCTGCTGCCGGTCCGGCGCCAGACCATGCTGTTCTCGGCCACCATGCCGGGCGCGGTCATCGGACTCGCCCGCCGGTACATGTCGCAGCCCACGCACATCCGCGCCACCGCGCCGGACGACGAGGGCGCGACGGTCGCGAACACCAAGCAGTACGTGTACCGCGCCCACAACATGGACAAGCCCGAGATGGTGGCGCGGATACTGCAGGCCGAGGGCCGTGGCCTGGTGATGGTCTTCTGCCGCACCAAGCGCACCGCCGCCGACCTCGCCGACCAGCTCAAGCAGCGCGGCTTCGCCTCAGGCGCCGTCCACGGCGACCTCGGCCAGGGCGCCCGCGAGCAGGCGCTGCGCGCCTTCCGCAACGGCAAGGTGGACGTCCTCGTCTGCACCGACGTCGCCGCCCGCGGCATCGACGTCGAGGGCGTGACGCACGTCATCAACTACCAGACGCCCGAGGACGAGAAGACGTACCTGCACCGCATCGGCCGCACCGGCCGCGCGGGCGCGAAGGGTACGGCGATCACCCTGGTCGACTGGGACGACATCCCCCGCTGGCAGCTGATCAACAAGGCGCTGGACCTCGGTCTCGGCGACCCGCAGGAGACGTACTCCACCTCCCCCCACCTCTACACGGACCTCGGGATCCCCGAGGGCACCAAGGGGGTGCTGCCGCGCTCTGAGCGCACCCGCGCCGGGCTCGACGCGGAGGAGCTGGAGGACCTGGGCGAGCCGGGCGGCCGTGGGCCGCGCGGCCGGGGCGGCCGCGGCGACCGGAGCGACCGCAGTGGTCCTCGGTCCGCCGAGCAGGAGCCCTCGGCCCGTACGCCGCGTCGCCGCCGCCGTACGCGGGGCGGTGCGCCGCTCGACGAGTCGGC
>NZ_JAAGMD010000200.1 GCF_010548465.1 Streptomyces sp. SID14436
GGCCGCCTGCCTCGGGCGCGGTTCCGGGCGCGGCGCGCACGACGCGCGCCGCCCCGGGACCCGGCCGTGCAGGAGATACGCCTCCAGGTGCCCGTTGACGCAGGCGTTCGGCCCGCCCGCGAGGCCGTGGGTGCCCGCGTCCCGCTCCGTCACCAGCGTCGAGCCCGCCAGCCGGCGGTGCAGCTCCAGGGCGCCGTCGTAGGGGGTGGCCGCGTCCCGCTCGGCGGCCAGGATCAGCGTCGGCGGCAGTTCACCCGGCCCGGTGCGCACGTCGAGCGGCTGCTGCCGGGGCGCCCGCCAGAAGGCGCACGGCAGGTTGGCCCAGACGTTGTCCCACGTCTCGAAGGGCGCGGTGCGCGCCAGCCGGGTGTTGTCCCGGTCCCACACCGCCCAGTCCGTCGGCCAGGGCGCGTCGTTGCACTCCACGGCCAGGTACACGGCCCGCGCGTTCTCCGTCTCCGCCGCCGCCTCCGGGTGCGGCTCCGCCTGCTCGATCAGCGGCTCGGGGTCGCCCCCGAGGTAGGCCGACAGGGCGTGCGCCCGGTGCGGCCAGTGGTCGTCGTAGTACGCGGCCTGAAGGAACGCCCCCTGCAACTGCCCCGGCCCGACCCTGCCGCCCGCCGGTTCCTCCGCGAGGCGGGCGCGCACCGTGTCGTAACTGCGCTGCACGGCCCCGGCGGTGGTGCCCAGCCCGTACACGGCGTGGTGCCGGGCCACCCACGCCCGGAAGTCCGCCCAGCGGTCCTCGAACGCCGCCGACTGCTCCAGGTTGTTGCGGTACCAGATCTGTTCCGGGTCCGGGTTCACCGCCGAGTCGAACACCATCCGCCGCACGTGGCCGGGGAACAGCGTGGCGTACAGCGCCCCGAAGTAGGTGCCGTACGACGCCCCCATGAAGGTCAGCCGCCGCTCGCCGAGGGCGGCCCGCAGCACGTCCAGGTCGCGGGCGTTGTTGAGGGACGTGTAGTGGCGCAGGGCCTCGCCCGTCCGCTCGGCGCAGCCCCGCGCGTGGGCCCGGGCCCGGGCGATCCGCTCGCGTTTGTACGCCTCCGAGGGGTGCACCGGGGCCCGGGTGGGCCCCTGCACCACGTCCTCGGGCTTCTCGCAGGACAGCGGTGCCGACGGGCCCACGCCGCGCGGGGCGTAGCCGACCAGGTCGTAGGCCGCCGCGAGGCGCTTCCACTCGGGGATCATGCCGACGAGGGGGAAGTACAGGCCGTTGGCGCCCGGCCCGCCCGGGTTGTGGACCAGGGCGCCCTGGCGGGGCACCGGCTGCCCGTCGTCGCCCGGGTTCTTGCCGGTCGCCGGGATCCGGCTGACGGTGAGTTCGATCTGCTCGCCGTGCGGACGCGCGTAGTCGAGCGGCACCCGGACCGTGCCGCACCGCAGGGTGCCCGGCAGGTCCTCGGCGTCCGGGCACCTGCCGAACGCGATGCCCTCGGCGGCGGCCCGGGCGGCGGCCACCGCGGTGCCGCGCAGCTCGGCGGCGCCCGGAC
>NZ_JAAGMD010000221.1 GCF_010548465.1 Streptomyces sp. SID14436
CCGCGACGGCGGCCGGCACGGCCGTCGAGGCCGCCCTGCCCGAGGCCGCCGCCGGCCGGCTCGGCCTGGAACCCGGCGCGCGGCTGCGCCTGACCGACCGCCTCGGCGGACCGGCGGTCGACGTACGGATCACCGGCGTGTACCAGCCGGTGGACGCCACCGCCGCCTACTGGCAGCTGGACGACCTGCGCGGCCGCGGCACCGTCAAGATCGACTTCACGACGTACGGCCCCCTGCTCACCGACCCTGCCGTCCTCACCGGCGACCGGGTCAGCGCCGGGGAGTCGGCCTGGCTGGCGTCGGCGGACTTCTCCACGGTCGGCACCGGCCGGATCGACGCCCTGCGCACCGCCGTACGGGACGGCGCCGCCGCCCTGCGCGAGGAGCCGGCCCTGGGCGGCTCCGCCGAGGCCACCAGCGCCCTGCCCACCGTCCTGGACCGGACCGAGCAGTCGCTGCTGGTGTCCCGCACCACCCTCCTGATCGTCGGACTCCAGCTCGCCCTGCTCGCCTGCTGCACCCTGTTCCTGGTGGCCCGGCTGCTCAGCGCCGAACGCGCGGGCGAGAACCGGCTGCTGCGGGCACGCGGCGGGTCCCGCGCCCAGCTGGCCCGGCTCGCGGCGCTGGAGGCGCTGCTGCTGGCGCT
>NZ_JAAGMD010000244.1 GCF_010548465.1 Streptomyces sp. SID14436
GCCGGCGCCCGCCGGGCCCGCGCGAGGCGGGCCCCGGCTCCGCCGGCGGTCCGCCCGCTGTCCCCGCTGTCCCGGCGTCCCCCTGCTCCCGGGGCTGTGGTGGCGTGTCGTCCATGGCGCACACTGTGCGCCACCCCGCACGCCGTACGACGATCACACTCCGGCGTACGGCAGCCGCCGCACACGGGGTTCACACCGATGGCCCCGGATGCCACGCTGTGATCATGAGCCGTACCGAAGCGCGACACGACGCAGACACGGCGGCGGCCGGGCCGCTCGTCGACCGGCTCCTGGGCGGACTGCCGCCCGAGGCCGTCCTCACCGACCCCGACGTCACCGCCTCCTACGCCCACGACATGGCCGGCTTCTGCCCGGCCGGCGCCCCGGCCGTGGTCGTGCTGCCCCGGACGGTCGAACAGGTCCAGCACGTGATGCGCACCGCCACCGCGCTGCGCGTCCCCGTCGTCCCGCAGGGCGCCCGCACCGGACTGTCCGGCGGCGCCAACGCCACCGACGGCTGCATCGTGCTCTCGCTGACCCGGATGGACCGCATCCTGGAGATCAGCCCCGTCGACCGGATCGCCGTCGTCGAACCCGGCGTCGTCAACGCCGCCCTCTCCCGCGCCGTCGGCGAACACGGCCTCGCCTACCCGCCGGACCCCTCCAGCTGGGAGACCTGCACCATCGGCGGCAACATCGGCACCGCCTCCGGCGGGCTGTGCTGCGTGAAGTACGGCGTCACCGCCGAGTACGTGCTCGGCCTCGACGTCGTCCTCGCCGACGGCCGCCTGATGTCCACCGGCCGCCGCACCGCCAAGGGCGTCGCCGGCTACGACCTGACCCGCCTCTTCGTCGGCTCCGAGGGCACCCTCGGCGTCGTCGTCCGCGCCGTCCTCGCCCTGCGGCCCAAGCCGCCCGAGCAGCTGGTGCTGGCCGCCGAGTTCTCCTCCGGCGCCGCCGCCTGCGACGCCGTGTGCCGCATCATGGCCCAGGGCCACGTCCCCTCACTCCTCGAACTGATGGACCGCACCACCGTGCGGGCCGTCAACGACCTGACCCGCATGGGCCTTCCCGAGACCACCGAGGCCCTGCTGCTCGCCGCCTTCGACACCACCGACCCCGCCGCCGACCTCGCCGCCGTCGGGGCGCTGTGCGAGGCCGCCGGCGCCACCCAGGTCGTCCCGGCCGAGGACGCCGCGGAGTCCGAACTGCTCCTCCAGGCCCGGCGGATGTCACTGGTGGCCCTCGACGCGGTCCGCGGCACCACGATGATCGACGACGTGTGCGTGCCCCGCTCCCGGCTGGGCGAACTCATCGACGGGGTGGAGCGGATCGCCGGGAAGTACGCGCTCACCATCGGCGTCGTCGCCCACGCGGGCGACGGCAACACCCACCCCACCGTCTGCTTCGACGCCACCGATCCCGACGAGTCGCGGCGCGCCCGCGAGTCCTTCGACGAGATCATGGCGCTCGGCCTCGAACTCGGCGGCACCATCACCGGCGAGCACGGGGTCGGCGTCCTGAAGAAGGAGTGGCTGGCCCGGGAGATCGGCCCCGTCGGGCTGGAGATGCAGCGGGCCGTGAAACGTGCCTTCGACCCGCTGGACCTCCTCAACCCGGGCAAACTCTTCTGACGCCCTGTCCGTGACGGCCGCCGCGGCGGTCACGGGGCGAGCAGCCCGGCCAGCTTCTCGTCCAGGCCCAGCTGTTCGCTCTCGCTGCCCGGCGGCACCAGCCGCAGCGTGCGCTCCAGCCACGCCGACACCTGCGCCGCCGGCGCCTCCAGCAGCGCGTCGCCGTCGGGCGAACTCAGCGCCATCAGCACCAGCGAGCGCCCGTCCGCCTTCGACGGCCACACCCGCACGTCCCCGTACCCGCACGGCCGGAACACGCCCTCCACCAGCAGCTCCCGGGCGAACGTCCAGTGCACGGGCTGCTCGGAGGTGACGTGGAAGGCGACGTGCACGGCATAGGGGTCGTCGGCGCGGTAGACGAGCCGGGCGGGCACCGGCAGGGCCCGTTCCGGCGACAGGATCAGCCGCAGTTCCAGTTCCCGCTCCACCACGGTGTTCATGGCATGTGCTCCTCTCTCGTGACACGGCCCGTCGGGGCCCGTACGAGGAGAGAGCGGCCGGGGCCGCGAGCATTACGCGGGTCGCGGGAAGTTTCTCCGGCTTCTCCGGGCGTACCACATCGCCGCCCGAAAGGGGCCGGTCCGGCGGGACGGGCCGTGGGTCCCGCGGCGGTCTGATAGATGTGTATCCCCCCGACCCACCCCAACGAGCAGATACGGGACGACGGACATGAGCGCCCCAACCCCGGCCCCGGGCGACGACAGGCCCCGCGAAGGGTATTACCCGGACCCGTCCATTCCTGGATACGTCCGGTACTGGAACGGTGCCTCCTGGGTGCCCGGCACGAGCCGTCCGGCGCCCGCGGCCGGTGAGCGTCTCGCGCCGCCGCCCGGCACGGCACCGGCGCAGCCCGCCGTCGAGGAGACCGGCCCGCACTTCTTCGACGAGGACCCGGTCGAGGAACCGCCCGCCGCCGCCCCGGCGCCCGCGTCGCCCGCCGCCTCCGTCCCGTCGCCCTCGCCCGCCCCCTCGCAGTCCCCGGCCGAGTCCCAGCACGGCAGCCGTCCCGAGCCCGCCTCCGCGTGGGGCGCCGACCGC
>NZ_JAAGMD010000274.1 GCF_010548465.1 Streptomyces sp. SID14436
GTTCGCGGCCGGATGTGCGGGCGCTGACCGACCGCACCCGGCACCGGTCACCGGCGGCCGGCCGCCGCAGGGCAGCGGCCACCGGGCCGGACCACCCGCACGCCGGACCACCCACACGCCAGGCCACCCACCCACACGTCGGGCCACCCACACGCCGGGTCAGTCGACCGCCGGGCCACCCGCACGCCGGGTCAGTCGACCGCCGGGCCACCCGCACGCCGGGTCAGTCGACCGCCGGGCCACCCGCACGCCGGGTCAGCCGACCGTCGGACCACCCGCACGCCGGGTCAGTCGACGGCGCGGTCGTACGCGCGGAGGGTGCGCAGCGCGTCGATCGTCACCAGCGGGCCGGACTCCAGGGCGGGTGCCGGTGCCCAGGGGCGCCACCGGACCGGCCAGCCGCCGTCCTCCCGCTGCTCGGCCACGAGGAAGTCCAGCGACCGCGCCATCTCCGCGTCCGTGAACCACGACCGGGCGAGCGAACGCGGGGCCGGCGCGTAGTCGTGCGGGAAATGGTGCTCCCCGGGGGCATAGCCGGGCGCGACCGGGTACGCGTCCCGGTCGTCCGGGTCGAGCACCGCGAGCCGCTGCCTGCGCACCAGCCGGCCCAGCCGGTCGGCCGCGGCCTGGGCCCGCGGGCGGTCCGGGACGGAGTCCAGGAAGGCCACGGCGGCCCGCACTTCGTAGGGGTGGGACTCCGCCAGGTTCTCGACGGCCTGCCAGCAGAAGTCGGTAGCCCGGAACAGCCAGGCGTGCCACACCTCGTTGCGGTGCAGCAGCCCCACCACCGGGCCGGTCGCGAGCAGAGAGCTGGGCGGGTCGTCCTCCACCGGCACGAAGGGCGCCGTCGGGTAGCCGCGCTGGACCGGGTGGACGGCCGGCAGTGCGCCGTCCGCGGTGGACACGGACGTCAGGTAGCGGCACACGTGCTCCGCGCGACGGCCGCCGCAGCGGCCCACGGCGTCCAGGACCCGCAGGGCGTGCGCGGTGTGCAACGGCTGGCTGACCGGTCCGCGCAGGTCGGGCTCCAGTGCGTGCCCGTAGCCGCCGTCCGGGTTGCGGTAGGCGTCCAGGGCCGTCTCCACCGGGTCGGCGCCGCCGCCCCGGAAGTCGTGGGCGAAGAGCCGCTGTTCGAGCACACGCGCGGTGAGCCAGACGAACCGCTCCGCGCGCGCGAGCGGGGTGGGTGTCCGGGACGTGGGGGGTGCCGGGGACGGTGTGGCTGTGGAAGCTCCTGATTCGGCCATGGTTCCGACCGTAGAGCGCGAAGCGGTCCGGGCAGGGTGCCCCGGCCCCGGGGCACCCCGCAGGCGGGATACTGAAGGCATGCGGTTGACGGTCTTCTGGCAGCGGATGGCGGAACACTTCGGTTCCGGCTACTCCGACACCTTCGCGCGCGACCATGTCATGGCCGAGCTCGGCGGGCTCACGGTGCACCAGGCACTGGCGGCCGGCTGGGACGCCAAGGACGTCTGGCAGGTCGTCTGCTCGGTGATGGACGTTCCCCGGGAAAAGCGCTGATCGTCACAGTGACCGCCGGACGGCAGACGGCTGCCGGTGACGTGGGCGAAACTTGATCCGTGGCACCCACTGACGAGACCGGGCAGGCAGCCCAGCACCCCCCGACGCCCGGCGCGCCGCCCCCCGCCGGGCCGCCTCCTGCCGACCCCGTGGCCGGGCAGAGCGCGGGCATGCCCCCGTGGCTGCCGCGCGCGATGGTGCTCGCCCTCGCCCTGATCGCCGTGTTCCAGCTGGGCAGCTGGGCCTTCCACGAGCTCACCGGCCTGCTGATCAACATCCTCATCGCGTTCTTCCTGGCGCTCGCCGTCGAACCCGCGGTGAGCTGGATGGCCGCACGCGGGGTGCGCCGGGGCCTCGCCACCTTCCTGGTCTTCCTCGGCGTGCTGATCGTCGCGGCGGGCTTCGTGACCCTGCTCGGGTCGATGCTCGCGGGACAGATCATCAAGATCGTCGAGGACTTCCCGGAGTACCTCGACTCCGTCATCAACTGGATCAACGGTCACTTCCACACCGAGCTGCGGCGGGTGGACATCCAGGAAGGGCTGCTGCGTTCCGACTGGCTGCGCAACTACGTGCAGAACAGCGCCACCGGTGTCCTGGACGTCTCCGCGCAGGTCCTCGGCGGGCTGTTCCAGCTGCTGACCATCGCCCTGTTCTCGTTCTACTTCGCCGCCGACGGCCCCCGACTGCGACGCACCATCTGCTCCGTCCTGCCCCCCGCCCGGCAGGCCGAGGTGCTGCGCGCCTGGGAGATCGCCGTGAACAAGACCGGCGGCTACCTGTACTCGCGCGGGCTGATGGCGCTGATCTCCGGCATCGCGCACTACATACTTCTGGAGTTCCTCGAGGTGCCCTACGCGCCGGTGCTGGCGGTGTGGGTCGGCCTGGTGTCCCAGTTCATCCCGACCATCGGCACCTATCTCGCGGGCGCCCTGCCCATGCTGATCGCCTTCACGGTCAACCCCTGGTACGCGCTGTGGGTGCTGATCTTCGTGGTGATCTACCAGCAGTTCGAGAACTACGTGCTGCAGCCCAAGCTGACCTCCAAGACCGTCGACATCCACCCGGCGGTCGCCTTCGGCTCGGTCATCGTCGGCACCGCCCTGCTCGGCGCCGTCGGGGCACTGATCGCCATCCCCGCGATCGCCACGCTCCAGGCGTTCCTGGGCGCGTACGTCAAGCGGTACGACGTCACCGACGACCCGCGCGTGCACGGCCACCGGGCCGTCGACGCCGGACGCGGCGTCGTCCGGGGCGTGCGCCGGCTCTGGCAGCGCCGGCCGGGGGCGACACCTCCCCGGGACGGCGGCCCGGGTTCCTCGCCGGAGGACTGAGCGACCCCGCGCCGCGGACCGCGTGGTGCGCTTGACACTGAAATCGAACATCCATTCTTATGGAGACGCCGGTGAGGCTCGACGGCAGGTGCTCTGTCCCGGTTCACGGTGAATTGCACCCCCGTTGTCCACAGGCGGGACGTGCGTCGGGGCGCGTTGTCAGTGGCAGGCGCTAGCGTCTTTGACGTGAAGCGATCGACTCAAGCAAATCGGGTGGAACCCATGGCAGGAACCGACCGCGAGAAGGCGCTCGACGCCGCGCTCGCACAGATCGAACGACAATTCGGCAAGGGCGCGGTCATGCGCATGGGTGACCGGACGAAGGAGCCCATCGAGGTCATCCCGACCGGGTCGACCGCGCTCGACGTCGCCCTGGGCGTCGGTGGCCTGCCCCGCGGCCGTGTGGTGGAGATCTACGGTCCGGAGTCCTCCGGTAAGACGACCCTGACCCTGCACGCGGTGGCCAACGCGCAGAAGGCCGGCGGCCAGGTCGCCTTCGTGGACGCGGAGCACGCCCTCGACCCCGAGTACGCGAAGAAGCTCGGCGTCGACATCGACAACCTGATCCTGTCCCAGCCGGACAACGGCGAGCAGGCCCTGGAGATCGTGGACATGCTGGTCCGCTCCGGCGCCCTCGACCTCATCGTCATCGACTCCGTCGCCGCGCTCGTCCCGCGCGCGGAGATCGAGGGCGAGATGGGCGACAGCCACGTGGGTCTCCAGGCCCGCCTGATGAGCCAGGCCCTGCGCAAGATCACCAGCGCGCTCAACCAGTCCAAGACCACCGCGATCTTCATCAACCAGCTCCGCGAGAAGATCGGCGTGATGTTCGGCTCCCCGGAGACCACGACCGGTGGCCGCGCGCTGAAGTTCTACGCCTCGGTGCGCATCGACATCCGCCGCATCGAGACGCTCAAGGACGGCACCGAGGCGGTCGGCAACCGCACCCGCTGCAAGGTCGTCAAGAACAAGGTGGCGCCGCCCTTCAAGCAGGCCGAGTTCGACATCCTCTACGGCCAGGGCATCAGCCGCGAGGGCGGCCTGATCGACATGGGCGTGGAGCACGGTTTCGTCCGCAAGGCCGGCGCCTGGTACACGTACGAGGGCGACCAGCTGGGCCAGGGCAAGGAGAACGCCCGCAACTTCCTCAAGGACAACCCCGACCTCGCCAACGAGATCGAGAAGAAGATCAAGGAGAAGCTGGGCGTCGGCGTGCGGCCCGAGGAGCCTGCCGCCGAGGCGGGCGCGGACGCCGCG
>NZ_JAAGMD010000303.1 GCF_010548465.1 Streptomyces sp. SID14436
CCGGCTCCCGGCGCGGACCCCGGCACCGCCCGCTGGGACGACCTGGTGGAGCGCACCCCTGCCCGCCGTGGGCCCACCACGGCCCTGGCCGCCGAGCGGGCACGGCAGGCCCGGATGGCCGTCGTCGGACCGGTGACGGAGCGGTGGGCGCCCGAACAGGCCGGGCCCGTGCACGAGAACTGGCGGCTGGCTCCGCCGATCGGCCCCGCGACGGACCTGTGGGCGCTGGGCGCGCTGCTGTTCCGGGCGGTGCAGGGACACGCGCCCTACCCGGAGGAGTCGACGGCCGAGCTGGTGCAGATGGTGTGCGCGGAGCCACCCGCGTTCGCCGAGGAGTGCGGTCCGCTCCGCCCGGTGGTGGAGTCGCTGCTGCGTCAGGATCCCACCGAGCGCAGCGACGTCGAGGAGCTGCGGGGCTGGCTGCGCTCGCTGGTCCGGTCGGCACCCGAGCCGGAGGCGGGCCTCAACGTCATCACCGCGCCGCCCGTGGACGCCCGCCGGCTGCCGGTCGTACGACGCCGGGGCGAGCTGGTGCGCAGGCGGCGCGCCGCGCTCCCGGCCCAGCAGGCACGGCACAAGCGGAGCAAGCGGAAGACCGGGTCCCCCCGCCGGCTCGGGCGCACGCTGCTCCTCCTGGTGCTGCTCGCCATGGCGGCGGCGATCGCCTACGCGATGCTGTTCATGCCGAAGGCGGGGGAGGACACCGGGGGAGCGGCCACCGACCGCACCGGGGCCGTCGGTGCGACACCGGGCTCGTCGGACCCGGACGCCGGGGCCTCCCCGCGGCCCTCGGACGCCGACAAGGACGCCGGCAAGGACGACGACCAGGGCGGCGGCAAGGACGACGGCGCGAGCGGCGACAAGGAGTCGGCGCCCTCGGCCGAGACCCAGACCACCGGCCCCGAGGTCGCCGACGGCTACACCCTGCGCAAGGACCCCGAGGGCTTCCGGGTCGCCGTGGCCGAGGGCTGGTCCCGCACCGGGAAGAACGGCAGCGGCCAGGTCGTCTACGCCAAGGGCGACTTCGAGCTCATCGTCGTGCCCGGCCGGGACAGCGCGGCCGAGTACGGCAGCGACCCCATGGCCTATCAGCGGGACGACGAGCGGGAGCTCCAGCCGTACCGCGACTCCAGCTGGGCCACCTCGACCGGACTGAAAAGCATCGAGGTCGGCGGACGGAGCATGGCCGAGGGGCAGTTCACCTGGACCGGCTCGCGCGGCGACCTGTACGTCCGCAACCTGGCGACGCTGATCGACGGCCGTTATCACGTCGTCCAGGTGCGCGGCCCGGAGCGCGAGCGGGACGCGGTGACCCGGCACTTCGAACAGGCCGCGGCGACCTACCAGGCCGCGGGCTGACGGACCGGCCGTCGAACCAGGCGTCCGCGTACGCCCCTTCCTGCGTTTTGGTTGCCTCGCGGCTCACTTCGCGACAACAATCACAGTGCGGTCTCCTTGGCATCCCGTCGGTTCCCAGGATGGCCCTATGTCCTTACGCTGACCCTGTCAAGACCATTGCGGGGCAACGTGAATCAGATGCAGGGCCAACTCGTCGCGGGCCGGTACCGGCTCGGCGAGTCCATCGGCAACGGTGGCATGGGCCGGGTGTGGCGGGCACACGACGAGGTGTTGCACCGGTCGGTCGCCGTCAAGGAGTTGACCGCGGCGCTCTACGTCTCCGACAGCGAGCAGGCCATGCTGCTTGCGCGTACCCGGGCCGAGGCGCGGGCCGCCGCACGCATCAACCACTCCGCCGTCGTCACCGTGCACGATGTGCTGGAACACGACGGCCGGCCGTGGATCGTCATGGAGCTGGTCGAGGGGCGTTCACTCGCCGACGCCGTCAAGGAACAGGGGCGCGTCGAACCGCAGGAGGCGGCACGCATCGGCCTGTGGGTGCTGCGTGCCCTGGGGGCCGCGCACCGGGCCGGTGTGCTGCACCGTGACGTGAAGCCCGGCAACGTGCTGCTCGGCCGGGACGGCCGGGTCCTGCTCACCGACTTCGGCATCGCGCAGATCGAGGGCGACACGGCCATCACCCGCACCGGAGAGGTCGTCGGCTCCGTCGACTACCTGGCACCCGAGCGGGTGCGCGGCCACGATCCGGGGCCCGCCTCCGACCTGTGGGCCCTCGGCGCGACGCTGTACACCGCGGTGGAGGGGACCTCGCCGTTCCGTCGCACCTCGCCCCTGACGACGATGCAGGCGGTCGTCGAGGAGGAGGTCGACGCCCCGCGTCACGCCGGGCCCCTCACCCCCGTCATCGCCGCCCTTCTCAGCAAGGATCCGGCCGCCCGGCCCGACGCGGTCCGCGCCGAGGAGATGCTGGCCCAGGCCGCGGAGGGCCGCCGCCCGGACGCCGCGCAGGCGTACGTACCGACGCGGCCCGTCGCCACGCCGGGGCCGCAGCGCTTCGAGACACGGCCGGACACCGCACTGCCGGCCGGCCGCTCCGGCTCCGGGCT
>NZ_JAAGMD010000335.1 GCF_010548465.1 Streptomyces sp. SID14436
CCGATCAGCGTGCCGTCCGGGCCGGAGGAGGTGGCTGCCGCACCGGTGTCCGGCGCGCCGCTGGGCACCACGGACACCCCCGTGGCCTCCTCGGCCGGGGCGGGGACGTCGCTCTCGGCCGGCACCGGGGAGGGCTCGGTGCCGGGAGCCTCGGTCGGGACGGGGGCGTCGCTCGTGGCCGGCACCGGGGAGGGCTCGGTGGCAGGAGCCTCGGTCGGGACGGGGGTCGCGGCGGTGTCCGAGACGGGCACGGCCGGGGCAGGGCCGTCGGCCGACGCGGAGGCCGCGCCCGCCAGGACGGCGGTGCAGGCAAGTGCCGCGGCACTCAGCAGGGTTCGGCGCATGGGTGGCTCTCTCCTTGGTGGTTCCGCCCGCCGGGGAATCCGGCGGGCCGGGTGACGGATCGTGCGGAGAGACGAGGCAGCGACGGGGCGGGTTGTAAAGAGCGGGCAAAGTCCCGGGCGGCGCGGCACGTGCGGTGCGGACGCGGCCGTGGAAGGCGGGCCGCCGCGCACCCGGTCGCCCCGTCACCCGTATGTCCGCGTTGCGCTGGTCGCCCGGACGGGCCGGTGGTGCGGTGAGGGGACAAGGGGAGCCGCCCCGGGCCAGCCGGCGGCGGCCGCTGTTGTCCTCAGGAGGCGCTCGTGATCACCCCCCGCCCGGCCGTCCGCCCGTCCCGCGCCACCGGTACGGGCGCGTCCGCACCCCGCCCGGCCGTCGCCCGGCCGCCGGC
>NZ_JAAGMD010000354.1 GCF_010548465.1 Streptomyces sp. SID14436
GGCGCCGCGCCGGCCGCTCCCCGGCGCCGTCCGCCGGTGCCCGCTCCGCAGCCGCCGCCGGTGCCGTTCCCCGCTCCCGCTCTGCCTCCGGGCCGTCCGCCGGGGCCTCCGTCCGCTCCTCGTCCGGTGTCCGGGGCGGCGGGATGAACACCTGGGTGTCGTAGGCCGCGGCCACCGACCGCAGCTCGCGCATGAGTTCGTCCGGCGTGGGCCGGTCGTCGGGCTCCTTGGCGAGGCACCGCAGCACCAGCGGCGCCAGCGACTCCGGTACGCCGGTCAGGTCGGGTTCGTCGTGCACCACCTGGTAGGCGACGACGTACGGGCTGTCGGAGTCGAACGGGCCGCGTCCGGTCGTCGCGTGCACCATGAGCGAGCCGAGGGCGAACACGTCGGCGGCGGGCCCCACTTCACGGGGCCGCCGGAACTGCTCGGGCGCCATGAACGGCGGTGTTCCGATCAACTTGCCGGTCTCGGTGCGCAGTTCGCTGTCCCGCGGCCGGGAGATACCGAAGTCGATGACCTTCGGGCCGTCGTCGGCGAGCAGGACGTTGCTCGGCTTCAGGTCCCGGTGCACCACCCCGACCCGGTGGATGTCGCGCAGCGCCTCCGCCATCCCCGCCATCAGCCGACGGGACTGGTCCGGGTCCATCGGGCCGTTCCGCTTCACCTGCTCGGAGAGGGTGGGGCCGGGGATGTACAAGGTGGCCATCCAGGGTCGCCTGGCCTCCGGGTCGGCGTCGACGACCGGTGCCGTGAAGGCCCCGCTCACCCGCCGCGCCGCAGCCACCTCCTGCCGGAACCGCCCCCTGAACTCGGGGTCCATGGCATACCGGGCGTGCACGACCTTCACCGCGACGCGCATGCCGGAGGTGCTCCGGGCCAGATGGACGACACCCATGCCGCCCGAGCCCAGACACGATTCCAGACGGTAGTGACCGGCGTACTCCGGAAGTTCCGCTTCGGCGCCCGCCCCGGTGTTCCGCTGCGACGCCATGGAACCACCCCCGTGCTGTTCGTCAGCGCGCGACGCTCGGAGCCTAGTCGATGGGATGTGCGGGACCCAGGCGGCGCCGCCGCCTTCGTGTGCGAAGGGAGAACTGGTGTTTCGGGGCGGGTTCCCGGGGAATCAACGTGACCCCCACGACAGACGTGGGGTGCAACGGGGGAGGTTTTCTCATGTCGGTCGACCAGACACAGGAGATCGCGGGCGAGGGCGGCAAGGACACCGCGGAGGCCGTCACCACGGCGGCCGCGGCCACCTACCCGGTGGCTCCCGGCTACCGGCTGAACGTCCGCAGCGGCCCCGGCACCGGCTACGCGATCGTGCGGGTGCTGGCCGCGGGCTCCAGGGTCCGCATCACCTGCCAGACGACGGGCACGCGGGTGACGGGCCCGTACGGCACCTCGTCCATCTGGGACAACATCGGCAGCGGCCAGTACGTCTCCGACGCGTACATCTACACCGGCAGCGACGGCTACGTGGCCCCGCGCTGCTGACCCCGCCGCCGCGGGACGGCCGGTCCGGCCGTCCCGCTTGCCCGGCGGGGGCGGGGCCCGAGACCGGATGCGCCGGGCGGCCTGGCGCCGAG
>NZ_JAAGMD010000381.1 GCF_010548465.1 Streptomyces sp. SID14436
GGCCGCCCTCCGCGGTGAGCAGCCCGTACGTCCCGGCGCACACCCCGAGCAGGCCGCCGAGGGTGAGCGCGGCGGTCGTCCGGCGGACGGCGGGCGGGACCTCGGCGGTGCGGCCGTAGCCGCGGGCGTCCATCGCGGCGGCCAGCGCGACCGACCGCTCCAACGCGCCCTCCAGCACCGGCAGTCCGACCTGCAGCAGACCGCGCACGCCCTTGTCGGGACGGCCCCGCAGCCGCCGGGCGGCACGCAGCCGCTGCACGTCGGCGATCAGGTTCGGGGCGAAGGTCAGCGCCACGACGACCGCCACGCCCATCTCGTACAGGGCGCCCGGCAGGGACTTCAGCAGACGGGAGGGGTTGGCGAGGGCGTTCGCGGCGCCGACGCAGATGAGCAGGGTGGCCAGTTTCAGGCCGTCGTACAGGGCGAAGGTGAGGGCTTCGGCGGTGACCTCGCCGCCGAGCCGGATGCCCTGCGCCCAGTCGGGCAGCGGGACTTCGGGGAGGGACACGACCACATGGCTGCCGGGGATGGGCGAGCCGAGGACGATCGCGAAGAGCAGCCGGATCACCAGCACGGCGAGCGCCAGCTTGACGAACGCGCTGTAGGAGCGGGCCCAGGGCGCGTTCGGGCGGCGCGTCGCCACGACGTACGCGGAGACGCTCACCAGGAGGCACAGCAGCAGCGGGTTGGTGGTGCGGGTGGCGGCGGTGCCGAGCCCGAGCGCCCACAGCCACCAGGCACCCGGGTGGAGCGACGGCCCGGACCGGTGCCCGGAGGCGACCGCCCGCCCGGGGCGCTCACGCGGGCCGGCGCGCGAGCCGTCCCGGGGCGGCC
>NZ_JAAGMD010000402.1 GCF_010548465.1 Streptomyces sp. SID14436
AGGTGGCGGCGGGCGGCGCGGCCGGGGGAGCGGCCGTCGACGTGCCGCCGCCGGGCAGTCCCTGCGTCGCCACCAGCACCGCGACGGCCAAGGTCACCACGGCCAGGGTGGTGCCGAGGACCACGGTCCGGCGGCTCCACTCCCGGCCCGCGTACCGCACGGCGGCGAAGCCGAGCCCACGCAGCCGGGGGCGGGGCACGGCCGCCGCCCCCGCTCCCGGCTCCTCGCTGAGGACGCGGGTGAGGGCGTCGCGGACCACCTGCCGGGTCAGGCGCTCCCGGGAGTCCTTGCGCAGCAGCCCGAGCACCACCTGCCCGAGCGGCCCGGCCCGCACCGGGCTCCGCAGCGGCAGCCGGTCCACGCCCCGCAGGGTCGCCTCCAGCCGGCCCCGCTCCCGGAACGGCGGGCGGCCCTCGACCATCGTGTAGAGGAGGGCGCCCAGCGCCCACAGGTCGGCGGCCGGGCCGATGCGTTCGTCGCGGGCCTGTTCCGGCGAGGCGTACGACGGCGCGGTCAGCCGGGGCGCCAGCGTGGCGCCGACCAGCCCGTACCCGGTGACGACGACCGGACCGGTGTCGCGCACGAACACCTGGCCGGGGCTGAGCTCCCCGTGCGTGATGCCCTCGGCGTGCGCGGCGTCCAGCACGTCGAGCAGTTCCAGCCCGATCCGGGCGGCCCGCACGTAGTTGAACGTGCCCTGCTCGGCCAGCAGCCGGCCGAGCGGGACGCCGTCGATCCACGCCATGACCGTCCACAGCGAACCGGACTCGTCGACGGCGTCGACCACCGTCGCGACCCGCCCCGGAGCCAGCCGGCCCACGCTCTCGGCCGTGCGCAGGATGCGCGACAGGACCCGGCGGGCCGTGTCGCCGGGCTCCCCCTCGGGCAGCCCGGTCTGCGTGACCAGACAGGGGCGGCCGGAGCGGACGTCGTCGGCGTACCAGCAGACGCGGTTGGTCTCGCGGTGGACGACCTCGACCAGCCGGTACCGACCGCCGACCGGCTCGTGTGTGGAGACGTGCGCCCTGCCCATGGTCATCCTTCGTCCAACCGCTGTTTCCCGCCTTGGGCACAGGTACGGAGGACCGCCCCGGATCGGTTCAACGGAAAGGCGTCCGAATTCCGGTGCCGGGGCGGTTCTTGACCCTCATTCGGAAAACCGGGCTCACGTGTGCGAGCGGAAAGGGCCGTACCGGGCGGGAGGCGCCTCACCTGGCACGCCGTGCCGTTCCCTGGGCCGGGCGTATTCCGGCGTGGGCGGCCGGGAAACCGGCGCTCTCGGCCCACCTGGGGGTAACCCGCGGTAAAGGCCGATGCGGGCGAAAAACGGCCCGGTGCCGCGGGCGGCCGGAATGCGGCGGCGGAGTTCGCCGCCGCCCCGTGCGGTCAGCGCAGCCCGAACCGGTCCGCCCAGGCGCTGGTGTCCTCGAAGGTGGCGTTGCCGCCGCAGACCACCAGACCGAGCCGGGCGCCGTCACCCACCCGTTCCCGCACCTGCCGCGCGGCGGGCAGCAGGCAGCCGGCGGCCGGTTCCGTCCACACCTTGGCGTGCTCGGCCAGTTCGAGCGAACCCCGCACCGCCTCCCGGTCCGGCACCACCAGCACCTCGGTGACCAGCTCCGAGACGTGCTCGTACGTCAGCGGCGACACGGTCGGGGCGCTGAGGGTGGAGACGATCGACGACAGCGCGACCGGCACCGGGCCGCCCGCGGCGAGCGCCTCGGACATGGCCTGCGCGCCCTGCGTCTCCACGCCCCAGACGCGCACGCCGGGGCGCCGCGCGCGCAGGGCCGCCGCCACTCCGGAGATCAGTCCGCCGCCCCCGATGCTGACCAGCACGTCGGTGACGTCGTCGGCGTCCGCGGCGAACTCCAGCCCGACGGTGCCCTGCCCGGCGATCACCTCCGGGTCGTCGAACGGGTGGACCGGGGTCAGCCCCTCGTCCCGGAGCCGGGTCATGAGGGCGAAGGCGCCGTCCATGTCGTCGGTCAGCCGCACCGACGCTCCCGCGGACCGGGCGGTCTCCACCGCGCGGGCGGGCGCCGAACGCGGCATCACCACCGTCGCCTTCACGTCGAGCGCCGCGGCCATGACCGCCAGCGCGATCCCGTGGTTGCCGCCGCTCACGGCGACCACCCCGGCGGCCCGCCCGGCCTCGCCGACCGACAACAGCTTGGCGGCCGCGCCCCGCGCCTTGAACGAGCCCGTGCGCTGGAGCAGTTCCAGCTTGGCCGTGACCGGGACGCCCAGCAGCTCCGACAGGCCGGGGCTGGGCACGGTCGGCGTCCGCACCACGTGACCGGCGATCCGTTCGGCCGCCGCCTCGATCCGCGAGATCTGGATCATGTCGGTCACCTTTCCGGCACGGGGGTCGTGATCCGCGCCGTAACGCACCCTCACCCCGGTGCGCGGCCCGGGTCAACCGGGTTCACCGGGCCGCGCGCCCCGGTCAGACGGCGCGCCGGGCCAGGGAGGCGATCAGCGTCCGCAGGTCCCGGGCCGGCCCGGTGCGGAGCGGGACGCCGTCGAGGGTCTC
>NZ_JAAGMD010000435.1 GCF_010548465.1 Streptomyces sp. SID14436
GCGCGGTGGCCGCGCTCGCGGCGGACGGCACCGGCGGAGCGCCGGGCGAGTTCCGGCGGCTGCTCGAACCGGACGAGGCGGACCGCAGGGCCGCGGCGCTGCTGCGCCACCCCGACCTGCTGGCCCCGGTGGGCGCACTCCACCACGCCGGCCTCGTCGACCGCCTCGCGCCGGACCACACGCTCACCGCCTGACGCCTCCGGCGCCCGGCTCCGCGTCCCTCACGTTCCGTCACTCACCGGTTCGTACCAGGCGACCGTGCCGAGGGTTCCGAGGGGGCGCACGCTGGTCGAGGGTCCGACGCCCTGGGTACCCGGGCCCGTCCACCGACCCCCGGAAGGCCGATCGCCATGAGCACCGTCATCTCGCGGAACTGGGAACACGCCGTCGTCACCGGCGGCGCGGGCTTCGTCGGCTCCCATCTGTGCGCCGCCCTGCTGGACGCGGGCGCCGCCGTCACCTGCGTCGACGACTTCTGCACCGGCCGGCCGGAGAACATCGCCCCCCTGCTCGACCGTCCGGGGTTCACCCTGGTGCAGGCCGACGTGGCCGAGGAACTGCCGGTGCGGCGGACACCGGACCTCGTCCTGCACTTCGCCTCCCCCGCCTCCCCCGCGGACTACCTGCGGCTGCCGCTGCACACCATGGAGACCGGCAGCCTCGGCACACGCAACGCGCTGGAACTCGCCCGCGCTGCGGGCGCCCGCTTCGTCCTGGCGTCCACCTCGGAGGTCTACGGCGACCCGCAGCAGAACCCGCAGGAGGAGCGCTACTGGGGCAACGTCAATCCGGTCGGGCCGCGCAGCGTCTACGACGAGGCCAAGCGGTTCGGCGAGGCGCTGACCACCGCGTACGCCGACGCGCACGGCACCGACACGTGCATCGTGCGGCTGTTCAACACCTACGGTCCGCGGATGCGCGGCCACGACGGCCGTGCCGTGCCGACCTTCGTGCGGCAGGCGCTGGACGGGGAGCCGCTGACCGTGACCGGCGACGGCCGCCAGACGCGGTCGCTGAGCTTCGTCGACGACACGGTGGCCGGGATCCTCGCGGCGGCCGCGCACGGCCTGCGCGGCCCGGTCAACATCGGCAACCCCGGTGAGATCACCATGCTGGAGCTGGCGGAGCTGGTCATCGAGCTCGCCGATTCGGACTCCGAGATCCGGTTCATCGAACGGCCGGTGGACGACCCGGCCGTGCGCTGCCCCGACATCACCCTGGCCCGCGACAAGCTGGGCTGGCAGCCGCGGACGGGCGCCGAGGAGGGCCTGCGCCGCACCATCGACTGGTTCCGCGCGGAAGCGGCGGCCTGACCCCAGCGGCGGCGGGAC
>NZ_JAAGMD010000458.1 GCF_010548465.1 Streptomyces sp. SID14436
CGGCCGGGCACCACGACGGAGGAGTCCGTCGAGCTGAAGCGCCTGAAGAAGGAGAACGCCGAGCTGAAGCGGGCCAACGAGATCCTCAAAGCCGCAGCGTCTTTCTTCGCGGCCGAGCTCGACCGGCCACACACACGCTCGTAGCGTTCATCGACGAGCACAAGGGCCGCTTCGGCGGAGTCGAGCCGATCTGCCGGGTCCTCACCGACCACGACTGCAAGATCGCCCCGTCCACGTACTACGCCCACCACAAACGCCTGACGGCACCCTCGGCCCGCACCGTTCGGGACTCCGAACTGAAGATCTTGATCCAGGAGGCGTACGAGGCCAACTACCGTGTCTACGGCGCCCGGAAGATCTGGCGGCTCTTGAACCGCCAGGATGTCGCGGTGGCCCGCTGCACCGTCGAACGCCTCATGCGCGAGCTCGGCATCGCCGGAGCGGTCCGCGGCAAGAAGGTGATCACCACGATCCCCGACGTGAGCGCACAGCGGGCCCCGGACCTCGTGGACCGTGACTTCGTCGCCCCGGCCCCGAACCGCTGCTGGGTTGCCGACTTCACCCACGTCACCACGTTCGCCGGCGTCGTCTACGTCGCCTTCGTCGTGGACACTTTCTCCCGCCGCATCGTCTGCTGGTCCGCGGCCACTTCGAAGGAGACCCGGCTCGTCCTGGACGCCCTCGAGATGGCCCTCTGGCAACGCGACCGAGACCAACGCCCTTACAAAAAGGCGAGTTGATACATCACTCCGATGCCGGGTCGCAGTACACATCGTTCGCGCTCGCCGAGCACCTCGACCGGGCAGGCATCGCCGCATCGATCGGATCGGTCGGCGACGCCTACGACAATGCCCTGATGGAGTCCACGATCGGCCTGTTCAAAACCGAGTTGATCAAGCCCCGTCGGCCCTGGAAGACACTCTCCGAGGTCGAGCTGGCCACCGCCGAATGGGTCGACTGGTACTGCCACCGCCGACTGCACGGTGAGATCGGGCACATCCCACCCGCCGAATACGAGACCAACTACTACCGGGCAACCACGAAGCCCCAGGTCACAGTCATAACCTAGAGTCTCGATCGAACCCGGAACGGTTCACTCCTAACACCTAACACGCGCCCGCCCCTGACAAGCACGCCGACCGGGGCCTGCCCAAACCAGACCCCGGCAGGTCGCCCGCCTATATAGACGCCGTTCGGGCACGCGAGGCCGCGAAGAGGCAGCACTACCTGGGTGATGGCACGGCTGGCACGGCACCCGGACGAGCTCCCCCTGGCCACGCGACACCTGAACGGCGAGGAGAACGCCAGCTGATCTCCTCGCGAGAGCTCATCTCTCGCGTGGATGGCCTCGAAGTGTGTTGTTACGCCTGGACAGTGAAGGCCAGCTCGTACGTCCGTGCTGTGCGGACGTCCTCGTAGACAACAGTCGGTCGCAGCCGGTTCCAGCGGTGCCCGAGGAGGAGGGCGAGCCCCATTGGACCCGCGATGAAGAGGTGAATGCGCGGGGTTGTGCGGGTGGCTCGGCGAACGACGTCGCGGATGCCGATAGCCAGGGCGTTAGCGGCTGCGGAGTCGGGGATTGAGCGATCTTTTGCTCCGCCGGGCGGGGTGAGGACGAGGAGCTTGGAGACAGGCGTCTGCTGTTCGCGCAGGTACTCCACGACGTCTTCGGTAGGGTCTGTGGCCACCGCGATCGCGACGGCGAGCTCATCGCCCTGATCCAGGGAGTGCTCATGGACGGTCGGGGGTTGTGGAGCGTCATACGGGTCGCTGGTGGACCAGAGCTGACCACGTTGGAGGACAGCGAGGTCGGCGCCGGTGACCATGCGGAATGCGGTGCCGGTCAGGAAGGTGGGGGCCAAGCGGAGACTGCCGGTAATGGAGATCGCGGAGGTGCCTAGCGGGAGGCGGGCGGGGGCAGCCTCGATGTCCGCTTGAAGCTGCGCCCACGTGGCAGGGGGCAAGGGGCGACGCTTGGTGAAGTCGTCGGGTCCGTCGAAACGGTCGACCCAGTCGATGGCGTAGTCGGCGTCGTCAGCCAGCGGGTCCGGCTTGAGAGTGGCGATCGACAGGACGGCTCGAGCGGGGCCAGCCCTGAGACCGAGAGTGTCGACGGCTGCCTTGACCATGTCCTGGGTGAGAGTGCGGTGGCCTGCACGGACCTGTTTGGCGACCCAGTCGGCTCCACATGTCACCGCCTCCAGATCGTGGCGCAGGCCAGCCACGGCCTTGAGGAGCTGCAGGCGTTCCTGGACATGGATCTGGTCCCGAGCCAGGTCGAAGCGTAGGACGGAGAGAAGCTCGCGGAGTTCCTCCTCGCTCAGATCAGCTGCCTCTGCCCACTGAGTACGGGCGATACCGAGCGCTGATCGAGGCCCTTGGAGACCGGCCTTCGGCATGAGGAGCTGGCTGCGGGAGTCGCGAACGGCCACGAGCGGATCGGCCGGGTCTGGAGCTCGATTGGTGAAAAGAGCCAGGTCGGCGGGCATACCGTCTGCGGTCAGCTTCTGCCACGCCTTGGCAATCTTCTTCAGGACGGATGGGCCGCCGTTCTTACTCGGTTTGGTCAGGTACTCCTCGTTGACAGGGGTGGAGCTGTCGACCGTGTACTTGACCTGGGTGTAGGTGTGCGGTGGCGTGCGGCGGAGCAGTACGACGTCATCGAGGTTGCCAGCGCCGTCTAGTTCTACTCCGACGGAGGCGACAGGGTTCTCGGAGCGGGCTGCGTTTTCGCGCAGAAGTGCCAGGCAGCCTTCCCATGCGATGAGCCATTGGTAATGGTCACCGGTGATCCTCACGCTGGTGGGGCTGGGGGCCGGCAGAGGCTCCATTAGTGCTCCTCGGTGAAAACGGGGCTGGGCTCCAGTTGTTCGGCGAGTGCGAGGAGGTCCTCGTCACGGACAGGGTGTTCGGGGAAGGCGTGGAGGACCGCGGCCGGGACTAGGCGCTGGGTGAGGTCGGAGAAGGTGTAGCCGGGCCGGTCGGTGCTGGGGCCGGTGAGCACGACTAGTTTGTCGATTGTCTCGGGCCGAATGGCGAGACCGTCCAGGGCCTGGGCAAGGACCGCGTGGCGCTGCTGTGCGTCGGGACGGGTGAAGGTGAAGGTGGCAGCCGCGCGGCGCATGACCGCTGGGTCGAGGGCGCCGACGCGGTTGGTGCACAGCACGACGATGACGGGGATCTTGGCGCTGGCAAGGCTGTCGATTCCAGCAAGGAAGGCATCGACTCCGGCCCGGTCCTCGTGGTGCATCTGTTGCGCCTCGCGGGACTGAACGAGGGCGTCGGCCTCGTCCACGACAAGGATCAGAACCGAGTTCGCCCCACGAGGCCCCTGCGCGCGGCGCCCCTCGGCATGCAGGTGGGTGAAAGCGTCGCCGATAAGGGCAGTCATTTCGCCCACCAGGCCGCTGCCGCGGGTGGCGAGCTTGAGCCGGTAGAGGAAGACGGGCAGATCGAGCTGGTCGGCGAGATCGCAGCCGAACGACTCGGCGAGTGCGGACTTGCCGGAGCCGACGTCACCGGCGAAGACGAACAGAGGGGCGCGGTCGGCGAACAGCGTGAGCGCGGCGACGTCGCCGCCGTGGTGCCTGCTGGCCCACGCCTGCAGCAGTCGCGGGTCTGCCAGCAGGGCGGCTTCCTTCCGCAAGCGCGCCTTCATGTTGTCCAGGCCCACCAGGCGGTTGTATCGGGCTCGGCGAACAGCCTCGGGAAGTTCGATTACGGGGTGGAACAGGTCATCCTGGCTGGTCACTCGGTCTTCCTCCTGCTGTTCGAATCGAGGTCAGAAAGCGACGTAGACGTCGCGGGTGACACCAGCGCCGTTGCGGGCATAGCCCTGGCCGGCCGTGGAGGTACCCGAAAGGGCGCTTGGCGCGGCGGCTCCCTTCCGGGGAAACGGCAGGGCTTCCTTGACCTTGGTCTGCTCGGCGCCAGTGAGGGCGAAGAATTTCTGGCTGTACGTGAGGTAGCTGTAGAAGCTGTGGCCACTGACCTCTGCCGCTCGGGGCAGGCTGCCCGGCCGACCGTCCGTGAGCTGCCCGCCGAGGGTCGCCTTGTATCGCAGGCGCAGTTTCCACACGTTGCTCTCGGAATCCCGGAACCCGTAGTCGACCGTGTCCAGGTAGCCGTCGCGCAGCAGCAGAGCGACCTCCTCGACGTACTCTTCGATGTCGTCGAGGCTGGGCTTTCCGTAGTAGTTGTGGAGCAGACGAAGGTCGGCACCGACCTTCGCACCGACGTACCGGGCATCGGTGATGGTGAAGGACGCCGATCTGGCGTACGTCCCGGTCATCGTCACGCTCCTTGGAAAGACGGGCCGAACAGTTCGCGCCATGCGTCGTTCGCCTCGCCCTTGGTCGGTGCGCCAGCGGCCCATGCGACGGCTTCGAGTGCCGTGTTGGCGTGGTCGACCAGTCGCTGGCGGTCGTACTCGGTATAGCTGGAGGCAACGTTGTTGTCGGGATTGACGGGGTCCCAGACCTGGATGGGGTCCGAGGACGAGGCGACGGCATCTGCCTCGTAGTAGTCCGTGAACACGATCGGGGTCTTCAGGCCGGTGACCGCGATGTAGGCCAGGACCTGCTCGATGGCGCGCGGGTAGTCGTTCACCTGCAGCAGCTCGCCGTTCCACCCGTGCTCCCACAGGTGAGCGACCAACAGTTCGAGAAGGAAGCTCTTGCAGCGCAGGTCCGGGTCGTTCCGCTTGCCCTCACGGATCCACGCCTTGAGCAGCCGGATCAGCTCGGTGTAACCGGGCCCTGCGGCGTCCGGGTGCTTGCGCTTCTCAATGAACCTCAGGTGCAAGGTGACCGAGGTGAGCACCTTCTCGCCCTGACGGGTAATCAGATGCCCCTTGTCGTCCGACTCCCCGGTGTAGAGGACCGGCGCCACGTCAATCTTCAGGCCGGAGCCCCGCAAGGTGATGCCCACCGCGTGCTGGGAGATGACAAAGTCCTCCGCGACCTTCGTCTTCCCATACACCTCGATGCACCGGTCCCGCAGCCACTCCAGGAGACCCGCCTCGTCCACGTCGGTGTCCGCCACGCGCACGTACGCTGCGACGTCCGCGTCGGAGCCCTCGCCCCGGCGCCGCCGGATTGCCGTGTGCTTCGCCGTGCTGCCCGAGGCCCGGAGCTTGACGAGGTTGTAGTCAGAGTGGTCGGCGATGTACGCCTCCAACCGCTCCCGCAGATGCCTTACCTGCCTGCGGCGCTCTTTCGCCTCCGCGCTAGGCACGTTCACCCTATTTTCCGCGAAATCCGCCAGGATCTTGTGATCAACATGGCGTTCACCGGCCATACCGCGCACCTTTCGTCCATGCGGGGTAACCCCCGCGAATCATCTGTATCACCCGGCACTGACAAAGCAGGATGTCGCGGAAGATGATCAAGGATTCAGGGCAAGGGGGCCCATCGGTTGATAGGGGACGAGAGCACCTAAGCGCTGGCGAGACTGCTGGAGCAGCGCCGGGTGCGACGGGGATGATCTCGACTGCGGCCACGGCCCGGCCGCAGTCCTCGTACCTGCCCAAGGCCAGGCCCCCTTGCGCCTTAATACGCGAGAGCGGCCTTGCAACCTCTCTGGCCAGCGGGGAAACCCATGCTCCGATGGTTGCAGTTCTGGTTGCATTCACCCCCGTCCAGCGCCGTTCGCCGCCTACCCTCAGTCCCGCTCCGCCGCAGGTCAGGACGTTCCTGATCACTCCCGAACACCCAGGCGAACATTTGGAAAGCGTGTTGGGGGCAACCCCTCACGAGTTCGAATCTCGTATCCTCCGCCAGTGCCTCACCGGGCACGATGTCGAAGGGCCCCACCGTTCGCGGTGGGGCCCTTCGACGTTGCCGGCCACGATGCCCGTCCTGGCCTGAGGCGCGGGCCGGTCGACGCGATGGCACGGGCCGGCGCCGACCTTCCTCCACCGGCTCGTCATGACGGTGCCGAGCGCGAACGGTGCGGCCACCAGTGCCACGATCTTCACGCTCAGGGCATGCCGGTCGTCGACGGCATCCCGGCGGCAGACGACGAAGGCGGCGGCGAGACCCGACGGGAACAGGATCGGCACGGACTCGGACAGTCCGCTGCGGGTTCCTCCGACGCAGGCCGCGGCCCAGGAGCCGGCCAGTCCCACGAGGACGGTGACGAAAACCTTCCCCGCGCTGAACCACTCGTGTTCCATCAGGTCCGCGACTTCTCCGTAGGCGGCGCCGGAACGGCGTTCCCGCACGACTGCCACGGCGAAGGCACCCAGGAGCAGGGCTGCGCCACCGAGGAAGCCCCGGCGCAGCACCAGCAGTGTTCCGGGTAGTGCAGTGCTGCACGGACACTCCGATTCGGGACATCCGTCCGGGCACGCTCCATGGCCACCGCGACACCTCCGCCCCCTCACCGCACCGCGCGGGCTCCAGGCCGGGTTCACCCGTCCGGTGAGGCCCCGCACGCGTGCTCGTACCTGCCGCCCCGCGCCCCCACAGCGCGCCCGTCCGCCGCAATGAGTGACCGGTGTCGCGGCCGACAACCGGCGCATCGGGGAATACGGACAACGAAGGCGCGCACCCGGCGTGTGCGCGTGTCACCGTGCCGTGGGGACGTGCCCGCTGCCAGGAAGGCGAGGAAATGGTGGGACAGGAGAGGACGCAGGCCGAGCAGGAGCAGTCCGCGACAGTGGCCCTCCCCCACCTCGTGCCGGGGCTGGAGGCGATCGGGGCGGGGGCGTATGTGGTGGACGAGCTGGGGTGCATCGTCGCCGTCAACAGCCACGCCGAACTGCTGCTGGGCCGCCCCGCCGCCGAGCTCGTCGGGCAGGACGCCCATGATCTGCTGCACCGCGGGCCGCAGGGGCAGCCGCTGCTCACGACGCAGTGCGCCATGCGGCAGTCCTTCCACAGCGGGACCCCGGCGCAGGGCCGCGACGAGCACTTCGAGCGGGGCGACGGGTCCCTGGTGCGCGTCTCCTGGGTGCTCACGCCGTACGCGCTCGGGGACACCGGGTCCGGCACGCTCGTCGTCTTCCACCAGCCGGGCCCGGCGGAGGACGCGGACGGGGGCGGGGAGCGGAGCGCCGAGACGCTCTCCGACTTCGAGCGGCTCGCCCTGCTCGCGGAGACCACGACCCAGCTGACGTCCACCCTGGACGTCGACGAGGCGCTGCGCCGGCTGGTGGGGCTGGTGCTGCCGCGGCTGGCGGACTGGGCCGTCGTCGACCTGCTCACCGAGCGGGACGAGGTGTGGCGCACCGTCGTGGTGCAGGCCGACGGGGACGCCCTGGTGCGTCACGAGGAGCTGGAGGGGCCGATGCCCCCGGTGCCGGAGGAGTCGGTGATGCCCCTGTCGCGGGCACTGCGCGGGGTCGCCTCCGCGCTGGCCGGGGCCGAGACCTACCGGGGCACCGAGCCGGACTCCGGGATCATGGTCGAGCAGCGGCGCCTGTTCGAGACGGCCGGCATCCACTCCGCGGTCATGGCCCCGCTGCGCAGCACCCGGGCCGTCCTGGGTGCCCTCACCCTCGGCCGGGCCAAGCGGGGCGCCTTCACCGCGGCCGACCTGCCCCTGCTGGAGGACATCGCCCGCCGGGCCGGTCTCGCCCTGGACAACGCGCGTCTCTACCAGCGCCAGCGCAAGGTCGCCGAGACGATGCAGAACCACCTGCTGCCCCACCTGCCGCAGGTGCCGGGCCTCCAGCTGACCGTGCGCTACCTGCCCGCCCCGGACGCCTCCCAGGTCGGCGGCGACTGGTACGACGTGTTCAGCCTCTCGGACGGCACGACGGCGCTCGCCATCGGCGACGTCGTCGGCCACGACCTGGAGGCCGCCGCCGGCATGGCGCAGCTGCGCAACATGCTCCGCGCCTACGGCTGGTCCCAGCAGGAGCCCCCCAGCCGGGTCGTGGAGCGCCTGGACGCGGCCATCATGCCGATCACCGACGTCACCATGGCCACCCTGGTCTTCGCCCGGCTGACCGAGACCGACGACGGCCGGTGGCGGCTGACCTGGACCAACGCGGGCCATCCCCCGCCCCTCCTCGTCACCCGTGACGGCCTCGCCGAGTACCTGACGGACGGTCACGGCATCCTGCTCGGCACGGGTGTGCGCACGCCCCGCACCGACGCGACCGTGGTGCTGCCGCCGGGCAGCACGCTGCTGCTGTACACCGACGGTCTGGTGGAGGCGCCCGGTCGCACCCTCGACGAGGGCATGCACCGGCTGCGCCGGCACGCGGCCGCCCTCGCCCACCGGCCGCTGCCGTCCCTCACCGACCAGCTCCTGCGCCGTGTCCAGCCGCCCGGCCACGACGACGTCGCCCTGCTGGCGCTGCGCACCCCGGGACGCGACGGGCTGTAGCGGGCCCGGAGCCGGTGCCGTGCGGCGGGATGTCCGCCCGCGGTGATCCGGGGTAGCCGGGCCCCATGGGCGAGATTCTCGTGGGGACGTGTTCGTGGACCGACCGGGCACTGGTGGGGAGCGGGTGGTATCCGGCGGGGCGGCGCAGTGCCGAGGGGCGGTTGCGGTACTACGCGGAGCGGTTCCCGGTGGTCGAGGTCGACGCCTCGTACTACGCGCTGCCCTCGGAACGGAACAGCCGCTTATGGGTGGAACGGACGCCGGCGGGCTTCGTGTTCGACGTCAAGGCGTTCTCGCTGCTCACCGGGCATCCCACGCGCAGCGCGGTGATGCCGCCCGGGCTGCCGCCGGACGGGCGGGATCCGCGGGTGCTGGACGAGGTGTGGGCGCGGTTCGCCGAGGGGATCGCGCCGTTGCGGCGGGGCGGGCGGCTGGGCTCCGTGCTGTTCCAGTTCCCGCCGTGGGTGCGGGCGGGGGCGCGCGGTGAGGCGTTCGTCCAGGAGTGCGCGGAGCGGGCGCGGGGGTGGCCGGTGGCCGTGGAGTTCCGGCATCCGTCCTGGTGGGAGGAGGAGCGCGCGGACCGGACGTCGGCGCTGCTCACACGGTGCGGGGCGGCGGCCGTGGGCGTCGACATGGCGCAGTCGCTGCCGTCGTCGATCCCGCCGGTCGCGCCCGTCACCTCGTCCCGGCTGTCCGTGGTGCGCTTCCACGGGCGCAGCACGGCCTGGGGGAGGGGCAGCAAGGAGGACCGGTTCCGGCACGTGTACGGGGAGGACGAACTCGCCGGGTGGGTGCCGCGGTTGCGGCGGCTCGCCGGGCGGGCCGAGCAGGTGCACGTGCTGTTCAACAACTGCTGCGGGGACGCGGCCGTGCGGGCGGCGCAGGACATGCTCCGGCTGCTCGGCGGGGCGCCCGTCAGCGGGTGATCCGGATCCGCCGGGTCTCGGTCACCTGGTCCACCTCCGACACCCGCACGGTGATCTTCATGGTCCAGGTGCCCTCCAGCGGGAGGACCAGGTCGCTGGTGGCCCAGTAGCCGCCGCGGTCGGTGAGGCGTGCGTCGATGGGACCGATGTCCTTCTCCTCGAGGGTGAAGGACAGGCGCACCTCCGGGACGATCGCGAGGGCTCCGGAGGGGCCGAAGGTGACCGCCTGGACGCCGTTCTCGCCCACCCGGCCGGGGTCCAGGGTGAGCTGCACCGTGCCGTTGCCGCCGGGGACGCCGATGTCGTAGGGGACGGTGACGGCCGTGGCCGCCGGGAGTCCGGCCACCTGGGGCTCACCGGCGTCCGCCGCCTCGGCCTGCGCGCGGGCGGGGAGGGTGCTGGTCAGGACCGTGGTGACGAGCAGCACGACGACGGCCACGGCGACCTCGACGAGGACCGACAGGCGCAGGGCGCGCCGGTGCAGGTCCTCGGGGGAGTCGGGGGCGTCGGGGGCGTCGGGGGCGTCGGTGGGTGGTTCCGGGGCTTCCGCGGACTCCGGCTCGTCGTGGGTGTCCGGGGTGGGGGCGGTGGCGGGATCCCGGCTCTCCGGGTCGCCGTCCGCCGCGGTCCCGGTCGCGCGGGCGGTGTCCGCCCCGCTCGGGGACGCCGCCGCGGCCAGGGCAGGGCCGCCCGCTCCGCCCGCGGTCACGAGCTCCGGCACACGCTCGGGGACGGTCACCGCCTCCTCCGCCGGGGCCTGCGCCCGGGCCAGGCGGCCCGTCCAGCGGCGCGAGAGCCCGGCCGCCGCCAGCAGCAGGGCCACGGCGACCAGCTTCGCGGTCAGGATCTTCCCGTACGGGGTGCCGGTGAGCGCGTCCCAGGAGCCGAGGCCGCGCCAGGACTGGTAGACGCCGGTGACGGCGAGGACGACCACCGAGAGGAAGGCCAGGCGGGAGAAGCGGATGACGGTGGCGGTGGGCGGCGGGGTCGTCGCGCGGAACAGGGTGACGAGGAGGGCCACCAGGCCGCCGAGCCAGCACGCCGTCGCCAGCAGGTGCACGACGGACGACGTCATCGCCACGGGCACCTGGATCCCGGCGGAGGCGTGCTCGGCCGCCGCCCAGGTCAGGGCGAGTCCGACGGACAGGACGATGCCCACCGCGAGGTGCGCGGCGGGGGTGCGGCCGGGTTCCCGGCGCCGGGCGAGCCGGAGCAGGACGAACCCGGCCACCAGGGTGAGGGCGAGCCGGGCCAGCAGGGCGATGCCGGGGCGGCCGCTGAGCGCACGGCTGACGGCGGCGGTGTCGAGGACGCCGGACGGCGGCGCCGCCGACTCGAACGGCGCGCGCAGGACCAGCAGCACCAGGGTGGAGACGAGGAGGGTCCACCAGCCGGTGAGCAGCGGCAGCCGCAGCGGCACGGTGTCCGTCGGACGGCACAGGGCCACGAACGCCGCCGCGCCGACGAGCAGGACGGCGGCGACGTACGCGAGGTAGCGGGCGGTGTTGTAGAGGCTGGCGGTGACCGGGTGCTCGCCCGGGTCCGTGGGGGCCGCGGGCGGGGTGGGCGAGGGCTCGCCGATGGAGAAGGTGAAGGCGCCGGAGGCCGGGTGGCTGTCGGCGGAGATCACCCGCCAGGCGATCGTGTACGTGCCGTCGGCCAGCTTGTCCGGCAGGTCGACCAGGGCGGTGTCGGACCTGCCGTCCGCGTGCCGGGGTTCCTCGACGTGCACGCGGCGGTTGTCGGGCCCGTAGACGCGGAAGGAGTCGTCCATCAGGGCGACGGACTCCGTGAAGGTCAGGGTGACCTGGTCGGGCACCGTTTCGACGACGCTGCCGTCCTCCGGGTCGGAGCCGCGCAGGGCGGCGTGTGCGCCGGCCGGGGAGGCGCTGCCGAGGAGGAGCAGGATGAGGGCGCCTCCCAGCAGCATCAGCGCCCTCAGCCGCCGGGGGCCGGAGCCTCCCGCCCGGACACCGGGAACGGTCCGGTCCCTCCCGCCGCCCACCGACTCACTGCGCCGTCGCTCCACGTCGTACCGCCTCCCGGCCTTCCGGCTCCGGAGTAGGTACGGATGGCGGGCCCGGTCTGCTCACCGGGCTCCCGCACCGCCGTCCCGCTCGGGGCCGGCCTCGGGACGAAAGAGGGGGCCGACGCGTTGGCCGGGGTCACCGGCCGAGGGCCGCCTCGCGCGTGAGGAAGGCCAGTCGGGCCTTCTTCTCCGGCAGGTACACGTCGGGCAGGTCGACCTCCGGGAGGACGACCGTCGGTCCCTGCACGAACCCCTCCCTGCGGAAACGGGCGATCGCCTTGGTGTTGGCCACGTCCGGGTCGACCACCACCCGGGTGCGGCCGAGCCCCTCCAGCACGTACCCGGCGACGGCGCTGAGCAGGGCGGCGGTCCAGCCGTGGGTGCCCGGTCCGTCGGCGGGGGCGAGCAGCAGGTGGACGCCGATGTCGCCGGGTGCTACGGGATAGCACTCGCCGACCCGGTCGGCGCCGGGTTCGTAGGTCTGCAGCAGGGCGGCCGGGACGCCGTCCTTGAGGACGAGGTACGCGTGGTGGGTGTCGAGGGTGTCCATGTGGGCGTAGATCCCGGCGACCTGGTCCTCGGTGAAGCCGTTCATGCCCCAGAAGGAGGCGCGTTCCCCGCTCACCCAGCGGTGCAGCAGCGGCGCGTCGGCGGCCGGGTCCAGCGGCAGGATCCGGACCGGGCCGAAGCCCTCGACGGCCTGCTCGTGGACGGCCGGGCGGGCGGCGTACGGGTCAGACATCGGTCTCCTTGTGCATCCGGGCCCAGTCGGTGACGACCGGGACGAGGTCTCCGGCGGCCCAGAGGGGCTGCTGGTCGCGGTGGTGGGGTGAGCCGGGGACGCCGGACGCGCCGAGCGGCACCACCCAGCGGCTGTCCTCGCGGCGGGCCAGGTCCCAGATGTAGCGGGCGGCCGGCCCGCGCGCGGCGAGGTCGGTGAGACCGGGCACCGGGGAGGTGCACAGGACGCAGTCGTGGTCGCCGGACAGTCCGGGCTCGTCGGCGGGCTGCTCGGGCGGCAGCGCCCGCCAGGGGGCGAGGCGGTGGGTGTCGCCCCAGGTGCCGGCGGGCGGCCGGGCGGCCACCTCCTCCAGTGCGGCGCGGGCGGCGGCCGGACGGTCGATCCCGAACAGGTCGTCGGCGGCCAGGAGATGTTCCAGGGCGTGGCCGACGCGCGGCACCAGGGCGAGCCAGGGCAGGTACACCTCCGGGTAGGCGGGCGGCGT
>NZ_JAAGMD010000490.1 GCF_010548465.1 Streptomyces sp. SID14436
CCAGGGCCTCCACGACCGCCAGCCCGAACGCCTCCTGCGGGGACGGCGAGGCCAGCACGTCCATCGCGCACGCCAGCGACGGCAGGTCCGGTCCCGCCGTGCCGTCGGGCTCGCCGGGGCGTTCGCCGGTGAACAGCACCCGGCCCGCCACCCCGGCCTCCCGCGCCACGGCCCGCAGCGCGCTCTCCTGCTCCCCGCCACCGGCCAGCAGCAGCCACGTGTCGGCGGGCAGCTGGGCCAGCGCTCGGATCAGGACGTCGAAGCGCTTGCCCGCCACGAGCCGGCCGACGCCCCCGACGACGAACGCCCCGTCCGGCAGCCCCAGCCGGCGCCGGGTGCGCTCGCGGCGGCCCGGGTCGAAGCGGAAGCGGTCCAGGTCCACGCCGTTCGGCACGACCACGATCCGCGACGGCGGCACCCCCCAGCGTTCGAGCCGGGCGGCGACGGTGGCGGACACGGCGACGGTGGTGCGGCCCAGCCGCTCCCCGGCCAGGTACAGGGCGCGCACGCCCGGCGTGAGCGGGCGGCCCTCCATCTGCGTGTCGCCGAGGGAGTGTTCGGTGGCGACGACCGCCCGCACCCCCGCCAGCCGCGCCGCGATCCTGCCGTACAGGCAGGCCCGGTAGAGGTGGGTGTGTACGAGGTCGTAGCCGCCCGCGCGGATCAGCCGCACCAGCCGGGGCAGCGCGCCCAGGTCCCGGTTGCCGGCCATCCCGAGGTGGGTGACCCGCACCCCGTCGGCCGCCAGACCCTCGGCGACACGGCCCGGGTTGGTCAGGGTCACCACGTCGCAGTCGGCCGGCAGATGCCGCAGCAGCAGCCGCAGTTGCTGCTCGGCCCCGCCCACACCGAGACCGGTGATGACGTGCAGCGCCCTCACCGCACGCCCTCCACCGGACGGCGGCGCAACCGGTGCAGCCGGTACTTCAGGGACAGCCGCACGGGCGTGTCCCGCTGGCCGACGTGGACGCGGGGCAGGGCGTGCGGGCCGGTGAGGGCGCCCGGGTCGATGGCGCAGGCGTAGGCGTACCCGGCGTCCCGCACCGCGTCGACGGTGCGGCGGTCGAGGGTGCCGTACGGATAGCAGAAGCCGTCCACCGGCGCGCCCGTCAGCCTCGACAGCAGCGCCCTGCTGCCGGCGGTCTCGGCGGCCAGCGTCGGGTCGTCGGCCCGGGTCAGGTCGACGTGGGTCAGCCCGTGCGAGCCGATCTCGACGCCCGCGGCGGCGGCGCGCCGGATGCCGTCGGCGCTCAGCAGCGGCTTGCGCGGACCGAGCGGGTCCCAGGCGTTGTCGCCGCCGAGCCGGCCCGGCAGCACGAACAGGGTGGCGGTGCAGCCGTGCGCGGTGAGGACCGGCAGGGCGCCGGTGAGGAAGTCGGCGTACCCGTCGTCGAAGGTGAGGCCCACCAGGTCCCGGCCCCCGCCCCGCGATCGGGCGGCGAGCAGTTCGGCCACCGACACGCCCCGCAGCCCGCGCCGCCGCAGCCAGGCCAGCTGGCCGGCCAGCCGCTCCGGCGTGACGGTGACGCGGTACGGGTCGTCGGAGCAGTCGCCGACGGAGTGGTACATCGCCACCCACGGCACGCCTCCCGCCGGGCGGCCGGCGGGGGCGGGGCGGTCAACGGGTGCGGGTGCGGCCATGGCGGAACCTTCGGGTCAGGGTGAGGGGTCGAATGCCGGCCGCGCGCTGCGCGAGGGCGCGGGCGGCGGAACAGACGGTGACGCAGCCCGGATCGCCCAGGACCCGGCCGCACAGCAGGAACACGGCGGCCACGGTGACGACTCCGGCGGCGAGCGAGAGGACGGGCGCCTCGAAGCGCTGGGCGGCCGGCCCGCCCGCCGCCGTGGCGGCCAC
>NZ_JAAGMD010000516.1 GCF_010548465.1 Streptomyces sp. SID14436
GTCACCGGTGCGCCGGCCGCGCCGGCTACCCGGCGGCGGTCCCCAGCTTCCTGAAGTCCCAGGACACGACCTTCTCCGGGGTCAGCCGCACCCAGGCGTGCCGGCCGTCGTGCGGCATCTCCTCCAGGCCGAAGTTCTTGCGCGCGAACAGCGTCTCGGGGACGTCCAGTTCGGCGTGCAGCTCGCCGACGCGGGGCGCCTCGCCCACGAAGTCGACCCGCCCGGACAGCTCCGCGCCGCGCAGCTCGTCGTACTCCTCGCCGGTGTCGACCACGATCGCCACCCGCGGGTCGCGGCGCAGCTGCGCCCAGCGCTTGCTGCGCACCACCGAGTACAGCCAGATCGAGACACCGTCCCAGGCGAACCAGAGCGTGCTGACATGCGGTGCGCCGTCGGCCGACACCGTGGCCACCCGGCAGGTGCGCTGGGTGGTGAGGAAATCGTCCAGCTCGCCGGGCGTCATCATGATCTTCCGGCCCCGGCGTTGTGTGGCGGACATACGGCCCCCTCTTTCTCTCACGTCGTGTCAGAGGAGATCCTCTGACATCACGTCAGAAAAGGATGAGTCGTCTTCCCCCCGCACGCAACGGTGACTGCCCTCACCGGGCCGGCCGCCGACGACCAGGGGGAACCGTGCCGTCGTACGCAGCGCTCGGCGACCTGCCCGAACTCGCCGCCGAGGTCCGCTCCTCCGGCGCCCTCGCCCGGATCGCCGAGCTCGTCGACGCCGCCCGCGCGAGCGGCGTCCGGATCGTCCACGCCGTGGCCGAACGCCGGCCGGACGGCCGGGGCGCCAGCCGCAACGCCCGGCTGTTCCGCGCCGCCGAACGCCTCCCGGTGCACCGGCTGACCGGCAGTGCCGCCGTCCGGGTCGCCGCCCTCGTCGGGGTGGCCGACGAGGACCTCGTCGTCCGCCGGCTGCACGGCCTGTCCCGATACAGGGCACCGACATCGACCCGCTGCTGCGCGACCTCGGCTGCCGCACGCTGATCGTGACCGGCGTGTCGGCCAACGTGGCCGTCCCCGACGCCGTGTTCGACGCGGTCAACCCGCGGCTGCACGGTCGTCCTGCCCACCGACGCCGTCGCGGGCGTGCCCGCCGGCTACACCCGCGCGATGATCCGGCACACCCCGTCCCCGGTCGCCACCCTGGCGACCACGGACGAGGTGCACACGGCGTTCGCCCGGGGCCGGCCCGCCACCGCACCCCGGCCGCTCAGGCCAGGGTGATCGAGTCCCCGTCGACGGTGATCGGCACGGACGGCAGCGGCTTGGGCGCCGGGCCGCCCTGCACACTGCCGTCGGTGATGGAGAAGTTGCTGTCGTGGCAGGGGCAGTTGATGACCCCGTCCGAGACGCTCTGCACGGCGCACCCCCGGTGGGTGCAGGTCGCCGAGAACGCCTTGAACTCACCGGCCGACGGCTGGGTGACCACGACCTTGCGGTCGGCGAAGACCTTGCCGCCGCCCTCGGGGATCTCCGCGGTCGTGGTGAGCGCGCCGCCGGCGCCCCCGCCCTTGCCGCCGTCCCCCGCGCCGCCGTCCGCCGGACCACCGGCGGAGGAACCGGAGTCGGCGGCCGGCGAGGTGTCGTCGGAGCCCCCGCACGCGGTGAGCGCCGCGGCGAGGCCCGCCGCGGTGACCGTCGCCACCACGGCCCGGCGCCCCGGTCCCGTCGGGGCGTCCTCGTGCTCGGGCGCGGCCGGGGGAGTGGTGGAGGGCTTGAGCGATGCGCTGGTCATGCAGTGTGTCCCTTCCGGGGAGGATGATCCGGTCAGAGGTACGGTCAGCGGGCCCACGCTGTTCAGCGCTGCCAGCTTGACCTCCCGCGGGTCGGACGGACGTAAGCCACAGCTGTCGTTTCCCTGTCGGCCTCCGCGCGGGGCGGGCGCGGAGATCGCGTAGCCTGACGAGGTGCTGACCGACGTCACCGCCACCCGCTACATCACCCCCCTGCGCGAAGGCGGTTCCCTGCCCGGCCTGATCGAGGCCGACGATCTCGGCACCTACGTGCTGAAGTTCACCGGCGCGGGACAGGGCCGCAAGACGCTGGTCGCCGAGGTGCTGTGCGGGGAACTGGCCCGCCGGCTGGGGTTCCGGGTGCCGCGGCTGGTGACGGCCGAGGTCGACCCGGTGCTCGGCCTGGCGGAACCCGACCAGGAGGTGCAGGCGCTGCTCAGGTCCAGCGGCGGCACCAACCTGGGCATGGAGTTCCTCTCCGGCGCCCTCGGCTTCGATCCGTCGGCCTTCGACGTGGACCCCCGGGAGGCGGGGCGGGTCATCTGGTTCGACGCGCTGGTGAACAACGTCGACCGCTCCTGGCGCAACCCCAACCTGCTGCGGTGGCACGGCGAACTCTGGCTCATCGACCACGGCGCCACCCTGATCTGGCACCACAACTGGCCCGCCGCCGAAGCCTCCGCGGCCCGCCCCTACGACGCCTCCGAGCACGCCCTGCGCACCTTCGCCCCCGACGTCGCGGCCGCCGCCGCCGACCTCGCGCCGCTGGTCACCGAGGACCTGCTCGCCGAGGTCACCGCCGCGATCCCCGACGTCTGGCTGGACGGCGAGCCCGGCTTCGCCGCACCGGACGATCTCCGGCGGGCCTACGCGCGCCCCCTGCTCGCCCGCGCGGCCGACGTGCACCGGCGGGTCACCGGCATCGAGGAGGTCCGGTGAACGGCCGCCACGTGTACGAGTACGCCCTGCTGCGGGTGGTGCCGCGCGTCGAACGCGGTGAATGCGTCAACGCCGGGGTGCTGGTGTACTGCCGGCCCCTGTCGTACGTCGGGGCCCGCACCCACCTGGACGAGACCCGGCTGCTGGCCCTCGACCCCGACGCCGACCTGGCGGGGGTGCGGGCCGCGCTGCGCGCCGTGGAGAAGGTGTGCGCGGGCGGGGACGCGGCGGGACAGGCCGCGCGGGACGACGCCGGGCGCCGCTTCCGCTGGCTGATCGCCCCCCGCTCCACCGTCGTGCAGCCCGGCCCGGTGCACACCGGCCTCACCACCGACCCGGCGGCCGAGGCGGACCGGCTGCTCGACCTGCTGGTGCGTCCCCCCGGCTTCAGGCGCGCCGGCGCCTGAGCAGGTAGCCGCCCACGGCGAGGGC
>NZ_JAAGMD010000545.1 GCF_010548465.1 Streptomyces sp. SID14436
GCCCGGCGCGGGCCGGGCCGGGCGGGAGCACAAGAAACCGGCCTTTTCCCCGCACGGCCCGGCGGGCGCCCTGCGCGCCCCGGGGCGCCGCTGCCGCCTCCTCCGTCCCTCGCGAGCGTCACAGCCCGCCACCCGCCGGGAGGACGCGGACGGCGTCCCCGCACAGGGGTGACACGGCAGTCCCGGACCCCTCCGCGCGCCCCTCGGCCGCTGCTGCCGAAACGGGGAAGGACCTGGTCGGAGGGGCGTCCATCCGGAGTCGGGGCCGGTCCACAGCTCGGGCCGCCCCAGGCATCCGACCCGTGGCGGGTGCGCCCCCGATCCTCGCCAGCGCGGCCCGTGCGGGCCCGCCCTCCGACTGCCGGACGGGGTGTTCCGGCCGCCCGGCGGCGGCGTACCGAAACAATCGACTCCGCCAGGTCGACATACGCGCGAGTAGTTAACAAAGTGCCGGATTGCCCACCCGAATAGGGTGGGAAGGCTCCTGCGGGTACTCCCTCAGGAGCACCACGCAGGACCCGCCTTCCCCCCAGTCATCCGCCCACCCACGTTGACGCGGACAGGAGCGGTCATGCCCGCCAAGCACCACTCGTCATCGCCCCCGACGTCCGGCACCGGCGCCCGTGCGCGGCGGGCCCCCGCATCTCCCTCCGCCCGGTCGGCGGATCCCGGCCCGCCCTCGGCCCAGCAGCCGCCCGGCCCGGTGTCCCCGAGTGCCGCCGGTGCGGACACCCCCGCCGGTCACGCGGCGGCCGTGGGCCCCGCGACCTCCGTGGGGCGCATCCCGGTCCTCGACGTGCGGCCGCAGGTCCGGTGCGGGCTGCGGCCGGCCAAGGCCGTCACCGGTGAGACGTTCCAGGTCTCGGCGACCGTGTTCCGCGAGGGGCACGACGCGGTGGCCGCCAACGTGGTGCTCAAGGACCCGGAGGGCCGTCCGGG
>NZ_JAAGMD010000569.1 GCF_010548465.1 Streptomyces sp. SID14436
GTCGCGCACCCCGCGATCCGCACGCGCGGCACGGTCGGCGGCAGCGTGGCCCACGCGGATCCCGCCGCGGGGCGGGCGGGGCCCACGCGTGGCCTCCTCGGCCCGGCGCTCACCCGCCCGCGTAGGCCTTCTCCAGCTCGGCCAGGTCCAGCTTCTGCATGCCGAGCATCGCCTTCATGGCGCGTTCCGCCCTCGCCGGGTCCGGATCGGCGATCATGTCGTCCAGCCGGGTCGGGGTGACCTGCCAGGACACGCCGAAACGGTCCTTCAGCCAGCCGCACGGGCCGTGGCTGCCGCCGCCCTCGACCAGCTTGTCCCAGAAGTGGTCGATCTCGGCCTGGTCGGCACAGCCGATCTGGAAGGAGATCGCCTCGGAGAAGGTGAACTCCGGTCCGCCGTTGAGCGCGACGAACTTCTGGCCGTTGGCCGTGAACTCGACGGTGAGGACGCTCCCCTCCGGCCCCGGACCGGACGCGGGGTACCGGGTGACCCGGCCGAGGTGGGAGTCCTTGAACACGGAGACGTAGAAGTTCGCGGCCTCCTCGGCGCGTCCGTCGAACCACAGGCAGGTGGTGAAGCCGTCGGTGGTCATGAGTACCTCCAGTGCGTGGAACGGTGTCGGGGATATCGGGGATGTCGGGGATGTCGGGGATAAGGACCGGCCCGGGCCGCGGAACTCATCGGTGCGGGCCCGGCCGCCGGGCGCGCTCTGCCCGTGGCGAATCTGCGGCGGGCAGAGAAGGCTCCCCGGCGGGCGCCCACCGGCCGACAGTGAGGGCACGCGGTCGCAGCGGCCGCGTTCCGACGACCACTGGAGAGCGCCCATGGCACCCTTCACCGCCGGCCCCTGGCCGGACACGTCACCCCGGGCCGAGGAGGGCGACACACCGCCGACCCGGTTCGACGACCACCTTGCCGCCCAGTTGCTCGCGCAGCGCATCGTGCTGCTGGGCACCCAGGTCGACGAGGTCTCCGCCAACCGGGTCTGCGCCCAGCTGCTGATCCTGTCCGCCGAGGACGCGCACACCGACATCGCTCTCTACGTCAACAGCCCCGGCGGCTCCGTGCACGCCGGGCTGGCGATCTACGACACGATGCGGCTGATCCCCAACGACGTGTCGACGCTCGCCATGGGCTTCGCGGCCAGCATGGGGCAGTTCCTGCTGAGCGTGGGCACGCCGGGCAAGCGCTTCGCCCTGCCGAACGCGCGGATCATGATGCACCAGCCGTCGGCGGGCATCGGCGGGACGACCGCCGACATCGAGATCCAGGCGGAGAACCTGGAGTTCACCAAGCGGACCATCGAGCGGATCACCGCCGAGCACACGGGCCGGACGGCGGAGGAGATCTCCCGCGACGGCGACCGCGACCGCTGGTTCACGGCCGAGGAGGCCAGGGAGTACGGCATGGTCGACCGGGTGGTGGAGTCGCTCGCCGACGTCCGCCCGGCCGCCGGCCGTCCGAGGATGGGACTGCGCTGATGGGCAGCTACACGATTCCGAACGTCGTCGAGCGCACCGCGCGGGGCGAACGGTCCTACGACGTCTTCAGCAGGCTCCTGTCGGAGCGGATCGTCTTCCTGGGCACCGAGATCGACGACGGGGTCGCCAATGTCGTCATCGCGCAGCTGCTGCACCTGGAGGCGGAGGCGCCGGAGAGCGAGATCGCGCTCTACCTCAACTCACCGGGCGGTTCCTTCACCTCGCTGATGGCGATCTACGACGCGATGACGTTCGTCCGGGCTCCGATCTCCACGTACTGCGTGGGGCAGGCGGCCTCCACGGCAGCCGTGCTGCTGGCCGGCGGCGACCCGGGCCGGCGCTTCGTGCTGGAGCACGCGCGGGTGCTGCTGGGCCAGCCCGCCACGGGCGGACAGCGGGGCACCGTCTCCGACCTGTCGCTCCGCGCCCAGGAGATGGTGCGGATCCGCTCCCAGGTGGAGGAGGTGCTGTCCCGTCACACCCACCACGACGTGGCGACCCTGCGCGCGGACATGGACCGCGACAAGGTGTTCACCGCGCCGGAGGCCGTCGCCTACGGCCTCGCCGACGAGGTACTGAGCCGGCGCGTCGTCGGCGTCTGAGCCCGGGCCCGCCGGCGCCCCCGGGCTGGGCAGTGTCCAGGGGCCGGCGGGCGGACGGCCGTCAGGCGGCCAGGCACAGTCCGCCGTGGTGCGCGCCGGACGGGGCCGTGACCGGTGCCGCGGCG
>NZ_JAAGMD010000591.1 GCF_010548465.1 Streptomyces sp. SID14436
GCGCCCGCGCGGGTGCGCAGCTGGGTGCCGGACGGTCCGCTGGACCTCGGCCTGGTCCTGGGCCCGCTGCGGCGCGGCACCGGCGATCCGACGTTCCGGACGCTGCCGGACGGTTCGGCCTGGCGGGCCAGCCTCACCCCGGCCGGCCCGGGCACGCTGCGGGTGACGCGGCGCGGCGAGGAGGTGCGGGGTGAGGCGTGGGGGCCGGGCGCCGACTGGCTACTGGAGCGGCTGCCGGAACTGTGCGGCTCCGCCGACGACCCCGACGCGTTCGTGCCCCGGCACCGGCTGCTGGCGCACACCCGTCACCGGCGGCCCGGGCTGCGGCTGACGCGGACCGGGCTGGTGCTGGAGTCGCTGATCCCGTCGATCCTGGAGCAGAAGGTCACCACCGGCGAGGCGTACCGGGCGTGGCGGCTCCTGGTGCGCAAGTACGGCGAACCGGCGCCCGGACCGGCGCCCGAGCGGATGCACGTGATGCCGCCGCCCAGGACGTGGGCGCTGATCCCCTCCTGGGAGTGGCACCGGGCGGGCGTCGACAACAAGCGGGCGTCGACCGTCCTGCGGGCGGTGCGGGTCGCGGCCCGGCTGGAGGAGGCGGTGCGGATGCCTCCGGCGGCGGCACGGGAGCGGCTGGAGCTGGTGTCGGGCATCGGCCCGTGGACGTCGGCGGAGACGGTGCAGCGCAGTCACGGCGCGCCGGACGAGGTGACCGTGGGCGATCTGCACCTGCCCGGCATCGTCGGCTGGGCACTCGCCGGCGACCGGTACGCGGACGACGCGGCGATGCTGGAGCTGCTGGAGCCGTACGCGGGCCAGCGGCACCGGGCGGCCCGCCTGATCCTGCTGAGCGGCCGGATCCCGGAACGCCGGGCCCCGCGCATGCCGCACGGGGACATCGGACGGCTCTAGGTGTGCTGTCCGGACAGGTTGGTGACGCGGCTGGCTGGTGGGTGGCCGTCGATGCAAAAGACACGGCCCAGCGCGGGACCGACAGCGCACCGGGCGCACGGCCCACCGCGCTGCCGGAGGCGCACACCCGGCGCGCCCCCTCCCCGGTCCCGCGTCCGCGCGGCACCGGGGAGGGGGCACCGGGTCACTGGTCCGAGGAGAAGCGGACCGCGCCGGCCGGGATGCGGGCGTCGCACCAGACGCGGGCGCCGTCGAGGAGTTCGTTGCGGGCGCCGACGACCGCGCCGTCGCCTATCACCGTCCCGGTCAGCACCGACCGTTCGCCCACCCGGGCGCGGGTGCCGATCAGGGAGTCGGTGACCACCGCGCCCGGTTCTATGACCGCACCCGGCAGGATCGTGCTGCCGAAGACGCGCGCGCCCTCCGCCACGAACGCGCCCTCGCCCACCACGGTGCCGCCCGCCAGTTTCGCGTCGGGTGCCACCGTCGCCGTGGGCAGCACCAGCCGGTCGCCGCACCGCCCGGGGACGGCCGGCGACGGGGCCCGGCCCAGCACCAGGTCCGCCGAGCCGCGCACGAACGCCGCCGGGGTGCCGAGGTCGAGCCAGTAGGTGGAGTCGACCATGCCCTGGAGGTGCGCCCCCGCCGCCAGCAGGCCGGGGAAGGTCTCGCGCTCCACGGACACCGGCCGCCCGGCGGGGATGGTGTCGATGACGGAGCGGCGGAAGACGTACGCGCCCGCGTTGATCTGGTCGGTGACGATCTCCTCGGGCGTCTGGGGCTTCTCCAGGAACGCCAGGACCCGCCCGGTGTCGTCGGTGGGGACCAGCCCGTAGGCCCGGGGGTCGGTGACCTTGGTCAGGTGCAGGGAGACGTCCGCGCCGGTCGACTCGTGGGTCCGCACCAGCGCCCGGATGTCCAGGCCCGTGAGGATGTCCCCGTTGAAGATGAGCACCGGTTCGTCGGGCCCGGAGTGGAGCCGGGAGGCGACGTTGCGGATGGCGCCGCCGGTGCCGAGGGGTTCCTCCTCGGTCACGTACTCGAGGTGCAGCCCGAGCGACGAGCCGTCGCCGAAGTGGGGTTCGAAGACCTCGGCCAGATAGGACGTGGCCAGGACGATGTGCTCGACGCCCGCGGCTCTGGCTCTCGCCAGCTGGTGCGTCAGGAAGGGCACTCCGGCCGCGGGGACCATGGGCTTGGGCGTGTGCACCGTGAGCGGGCGCAGCCGCGTGCCCTTGCCGCCGACCAGGAGGATCGCTTCTGTCACCTTGTCGTCTCTGCTTCCTGCCGGGACCGGCCGAACTGTCTTTCGGCCGGTCAGTGTATGCAGACCGTTCCACCGCGCATGCGACGGCCGTGGCTCCGGCAGGAAGAAACGTGCGGCCCGGCGGCCGGGCGGACCTCAGCGGCCCTGGTAACGAGCCGCCGTGGAACGGGCCGTGCCGAGCTTGCTGTACAGCTTCCCCCCTGGGCACGCGGTGTTGAACCCGTCCCGGTGACCGGAGATCACGTTCAGTCGCACCTTCTTGCCTTTTCGGTAGAGATTGCCACCCGCCGACGTGAGGTATGTCTTCCCCTTCGGATTCATGCCGTGCAGACCCAGCTTCCACGCCGTGAGCCGCGACACGGCCTTCACGGCGGAGGACGACGGCTTCTTGGATCCGTAGGAGCCGATGACCGCGATGCCCATGCTGTTGCTGTTGAAGCCGAGCGTGTGCGCGCCCAGCACCGCCTTGGCCACTCCCCCGGCGCGGCCCTCGTAGATGCGCCCGCACTTGTCGATGAGGAAGTTGTAGCCGATGTCCCGCCAGCCCAGGCTCACCACGTGGTAGCGGTAGAAGCCCCGGATGAGGGAAGGCGCCTGCGAGCACGTGTAGTTGTTGCCGGAGGCGGTGTGGTGCACGAAGGCCGCCTTGACCTTCTTGGTGTAGGCGAAGTTCTTCTCCCGCAGCCTCTCGTCGGCCCCCCAGCCGCGCCGGGTGGTGATGGCCGGGCGCGGGCCGATGTACGGCTTGGCCCGCTGCCGGGTCTCCGCCGCTCCGGCGAGGAGATCCCGCTCGGTCTCCTCGCGGCTCAGGGCGGGGATCTCGGTCGCGCCGAGCGGTGCCAGGCCGGCGTTGGCGGCGGAGGCGGCGGTCGCCTCGGCGGTCGTCGCACCGGCCCGGGAGTCGTCCGGAGCGCCGGCCGCGGGCAGGGTGCCCTCCCCGGGGTCGATGAGCTCGACCTGGAGTCCGGCGGGGAGCAAGGGGGCCGTGGTGGTCCGCGCGCCCGGGGCGGTGCCGGCGGGATCGTCGGCCGCGGGGGCGGCCTCCGCGCGGACGCGGATCTCCACGCCGTCGGACTCGCCGACCCACAGCGGTGCGGTCGCGCCGCGGACCCGGCC
>NZ_JAAGMD010000611.1 GCF_010548465.1 Streptomyces sp. SID14436
CGTGCGCGCCCGGCTCCACGGGGCGCGGTGCGCCGACGGAGCGGCCGCGGTGCTGCGGCTGCGCGGACGCACCGGCACCGTGCGCGAACTGCCGGTGGAGACCGACGGCCGGGACGTCGCCTTCACGGTGCCCCACACCGGACCGGTCGACGACGGGGACCACATCTGGGACGTGTACGTGCGGCCCGCCGCGGACGCACCGCTCATCCGGGTCGGCCGCCTGCTCGACGACGTGGCGGACCGCAAACGCGTCCACGTGTATCCGCGGGTCACGGTCGGCGGGTCCGGACTGCGGCCCTACTACACCGTCGACAACGACCTCTCCTTCGCGGTGACCCGGGCGGCCGAAGGCTGACGGCCGGCCCGCGGACGCCGGGGCCGGGGGAGCGGGAGCGCGGTCAGGCGGCCGCCGCGAGCGGTCGGCGCCCGGTGCCGTTCCCCCGGCCGGACGCTTGACCGTGCACCGTGCCGGACGGTTGTGTCGCCCCCATGACCCAGTCGCCACCCGGCCGCCGCCCGCGCGCCGCCCTGGCCATGTCCCCGGCCGCCGCGGCCGCCGTCCTCGACGCCGAGTCGCTCGCGGCCCTCGCCGAGGTCTGCGACCTCACCGGGCCCCCGGTGCTCGACGACCTGACCACCCCCGGGGCGCGTGCCGTGCTCGCCGGGACCGAACTGCTGGTCACCGGGTGGGGCTGCCCGCCCCTGGACGCGGCCGTGCTGGAGTCGGCGCCGCTGCTGCGGGCCGTCGTGCACACCGCGGGCAGTGTGCGCGGCCATGTCACCGACGCCTGCTGGGAACGCGGCATCGAGGTCTCCTCCGCCGCCGCGGCCAACGCCGTGCCGGTCGCCGAGTACACCCTCGCCATGATCCTGCTCACCGGCAAGCACGTCCTGGAGTCCGCCCACGCCTACCGGACCTCCCGCACCCGCCCGGACCGGCTGCGCACCCCCCGCTCGGTCGGCAACCACCGCCGCACCGTCGGCATCCTCTCGGCGTCGCTCATCGGGCGCCGGGTCATCGGCCTGCTGCGCCCCCACGACATCGACGTGCTGCTGTACGACCCGTACGTCACCGACGAGGAGGTCCGCGAACTCGGCGTGCGGCGCGTGGAGTTGGCGGAGCTGTTCCGGGCGTGCGACACGGTCAGCGTGCACACCCCGCTGCTGCCGGCCACGCGGGGCCTGGTGAGCCGCGAACTGATCGGTTCCATGCGGCCCGGCGCGGTGCTGGTGAACACCGCGCGCGGCGCGGTCGTGGACCAGGACGCGCTGACCGACGCCGCCGTCGCCGGTCGCATCCGCGCGGTGCTCGACGTCACCGACCCCGAACCCCTGCCGCCGGAGCACCCGTTGTGGAGCTGCGAGAACGTCCTCGTCACCCCGCACGTCGCCGGTGCGCTGGGCAACGAATGGCGCCGCCTGGCGGACTGCGCGGTCGCCGAGGCGCAGCGGTGGGCGGCCGGGGCCGGCTTCCGCCATCCGGTGCGGCGCGAGGGCCTGGCCTTCCTCGCCTGAGCGGTCCGCCCGGTGGACCGACGACGCCTGCCGACCACGGCCGAAGGGCGGGACCCGCCCCCGGAAGCGGCCGGACGGGAACATCTCTTCGGCGGGTGAACCGGGGGCCCGGGCAGTCAGGACGGAGAGGCGTCGTCCTTCCGGGCGTCCGGGGCGGTGGCGTCCGGCGCGCTGTAGAAGACCGACGTGCCCTGCTTGCTGCGCCGGGCCCGGTTGCGCGCGACCAGCCCCTCCAGCGTGCTGCGCACCACGGTGGTCTTGACGGCGCGTCCGGGGTGGGCCGCCCCGAGCGCCTCGGCGATCTCGGCCGCCGAGCGCGGCTCGCCCTGCTCCGCCAGGTGCCCGCGGACCAGGTCGACCAGCCTGGGGCGCTCCGGCGTCCCCTTGGCCTTCGCCCCGTCCGCCGCACGCGCCGGTGCCTTCCCGGCCGCG
>NZ_JAAGMD010000639.1 GCF_010548465.1 Streptomyces sp. SID14436
GCCGCGGCGCCCGCGGCCGGGGTGGCCAGGCCCAGGGCGAGCAGCGTGCCGCCGCCCGTCTCGGCGATCCCGGCGGCCGTGGCGCTGGCCTTGCCCGGGACGTAGCCGATGCTCTCCATGAAGTGGCCGGTGCCCTCGATGCCGCCCCCGCCGAACCAGCCGAACAGTTTCTGCGCGCCGTGCGCGGCCAGCACGCCGCCCGTTCCCAGCCGGAGCAGCAGCAGGCCCAGATCACGTCGGTCGTAGCAGGTCACGTCGTCTCCCGTCGGTCCCGCGGCAATGGCTCGTCCCCGGTCCACCGTCGCACCCGGGCCGCCGGTCCGAACCGCGGCGGGCGCCGTTCGGGTGGCGTGGGTGGCGGGGCGTCCGGTTCGGGACCACGCTGACTGGCATGGCGATTCAGACCACGCGACTCAGCGACCCGGCCGTCCGCGCCTTCGTCACGGCTGTCAACAACCATGACCGCGAGGCCTTCACGGCCGTGCTCGCCGAGGGCGCGACGATGGCCGACGACGGTACCGAGCGGGACCTCGCCGACTGGACCGACCGCGAGATCTTCTCCTCCAACGGCCACATGGACGTCGAGAAGGAGATCAACGGCGGTCGCGGTCTCGTCGTCAGCTACCGCAACGACACCTGGGGCGAGATGCGCACCCGCTGGAGCTTCACCGTCGACGACGACGGCCGCATCTCCCGCTTCGAGACGGGGCAGGCCTGATCTCGGAGCCTGCCGGCCACCTGGGCCTCGCCCGCGACTTGGGGCCTCACCCGCGACTTGGGGCCTCACCCGCGACGTGGGGCGGCGCCCGCCGCATTGCTCGCCGCCGGGGCCTCGCCCGCTTCCCGGGGCCCCGCCGGCAGCCCGGGGACTCGTCCGCCGCTGCCCCGCCTGTGGCACACAGGACGGCAGCCGTTCCACGCACCGGTGCGTATCCGCGGTCCCGCGCGGATCCACCCCCACCCGGTGGCGTGGAGCGGCTGCCGTCTCCCCCCAGGAAATGGCCTGCGGAAGACCTCTGCTCCACATGTGAAGCATGTGTGTAGGAGAGTTGAGCATAGGTCTGTCGCCTGCCGCAATGGGGCGGACTTATCCAGTCCGTTTGTAAGGGTTGAGCGTTGGACCATCTGACGGGCCGTGGGGGACGGGGAGGGGCGTCGGGCCGTCGGCGGGCCCGGCGCCGGGCCCGGCGGGCGTCGATGGTGGGGCTCCCGCCTCCGCGGCTCAGCGGGTCTCGCCCGGGTAGTGGACGCCGACCCGGTCCCGGATGGTGTCGAGCGTCCGCATGACCGCGAGCGTGCCGTCGAGCGGTACGAGCGGGGACTCCTTCTCGCCGGCCGTCAGGGTGCGCATCACCTCGGTGGCCTCGTGCTTGAGGCTGTCGCGCGGTCCGTCGGCCGGGTCCGCCCCGAACTCCTCCGGGTCCCGCCCGGCCCGGTGCAGCACGAACCGATCGGGGTGGAAGAAGCCGTGCGGGATGTCGATGCGGCCCTCGGAGCCGGTGACCGAGGCGGAGGTCGCCGTTCCGCCGACGATGGAGCAGTGCACCGAAGCGAGAGCACCGCTCTCCCAAGAGAGCAGTGCACCCGTCTGGAGATCGACGCTCTCCTCCGAGAGCACCGCTCGCGCCACGATCTCCGAGGGCTCCCCGAGCAGCAGCTGGGCGAACGACACCGGGTACACGCCGAGATCCAGCAGGGCGCCCCCGCCCAGCGCCGGGTCCCGCAGCCGGTGCGAGGGCGGGAACGGTCCGGCGAGCCCGAAGTCCGCGTGCACGCTGCGGACCTCACCGATCGCACCGTCGTCGACCAGCGCCTTCAGGCGCCGCACCATCGGGTTGCAGTACATCCACATCGCCTCCATCAGGAAGCGCCCGTTCTCCCGTGCCAGCCCGACCAGCTCCGCGGCCTCCCGCACGTTGAGCGTGAACGGCTTCTCGCACAGCACGTTCCGTCCGGCCTCCAGGCACAGCCCGGCCGCAGCGCGGTGCGCCGTGTGCGGAGTGGCCACGTAGACGACGTCGACGTCCTCGTCCCGGGCCAGCGACTCCCAGTCGCCGTAGGCCCGCGGGATCCCGAACCGCTCGGCGAACGCCTTCGCCGACTCCTGCGACCGCGACGCCACCGCCACGACCTCAGCGTCCGGCAGATCGACCAGATCCGCCGTGAACGTCGCGGCCATCCCGCCCGTCGCCAGGATGCCCCACCGCACGTTCTGCCCTGTCATCCGTCCCACCCTCGTTCACGATCCCGCACCATGGAAGCGCTCCCACAGCGTCACCGTCGACGCCGAGCACTCCGTACGAGCTGAGAGCATAGGGAGCGGATGACTCGAAATGGGAGGGGGTCGCATGCCCGAGGGTGGGGTGTCCGGGGCGAACTCGACAGCGCGCGCGACGGGGGAGACGGCGGCGGAGGCCGCAGCCGGCACGACGGCGGAAGCCGCGACGGGCAGCAGAGCGGGCGGCGGAGCGACGGGCGGGACGGGTACGGCGAGCACGGCGGGCACGGCAGGTGCGGCGGGCACGGCGGGTACGGCAGGTGCGGCGGGCACGGCGGGTACGACGAGCACCGGGGGGCCGGCAGCGACGCACCCGACG
>NZ_JAAGMD010000667.1 GCF_010548465.1 Streptomyces sp. SID14436
CCTGCCGCGTGGTGACCGTCGAGCCGGTCCCCCGCCTGGCCCGGCTGCTCGCCGCCACCGCCCCGCCGAACGTGCGGGTGGTGCGCGCGGCGGCCTCCGACCGGCCCGGCATCGCCCAGCTGTGGCTGCCCTCCGGCGACCGGGGCGAGCGGGGCGTGTCGTCCCTGGTGCGCCGGGACATCCACGACGACGTCCTCGACGTCACCTGCGTGGCGCTGGACGACCTGGGGCTGAAGGACGTCGGCTTCGTGAAGATCGACGTGGACGGCAACGAGTCGGCGGTGCTGCGCGGCGCGACCGGTGTGCTGGCCCGCGACCGGCCCGCCCTGTTCGTGGAACTGGAGACCCGCATCCAGCCCGTCGCCCCGGTCGTCACCTACCTGTCCCTGCTGGGCTACGACGGCTGGGTGCTGCCGGCCGGCGACTGGATCCCGCTGTCCCGCTTCCCGCTGGAGGCGCACCAGGCGGAAGCCTGCCACGTCGCCACCCTGGGTCTGCTCCGCCGGGTCCTGCCCTCCGGCCTGCTGCGGGGCCCCCGCTACGTCAACTCGGTGCTGTTCCTCCCGGACGGGCGGCGCCCCGGGGAGTACCCGATGCGCGACGATGGGGCGCGTGCCGACCGGAAAACGCCCCGCTAGCCCGTTCACCCCGCTGGACTTCCAGCTCGTCCTGCTGCGCCGGATGGCCGACCACAACCCCGGGCCGGTGGAGGACGCCCGGCGGGAACTGGGCGCCTCCCTCGCCGACATGCGGGAGGCCAACAGGCGCTGGCAGGCGATGCTCCGCTCCCCGCGGCCCCGTCCTGCGCTGTCCCGCTACCGCTCGGTCCTCGGCGCCCCGGAGTCCCGGACCCCGCGCCGGATCGGCGACCTGGACTGCGAGGCGTGGCAGTGGCCGCTGCCGCTCTGGCCGGACCTGCGCTTCGAGGTGCTGACCGCGCCGGGCGGCGGGGTCTGGACCGAGTGGCTGGTGCGGGCGCCGGGCGTGCCGCCGCCCGTCCTGCGCACGGTGGCCGACCTGACCCCGTGGTCCTGCACGGTCGACGAGGCCGCCCGGGCCTTCGCGCCCGCCCGCCCCCTCCAGGGCTCGGCCCCCACCCGCTGGGGCCTGGCCTTCACCGCCCCGGACCCGTCGGGCAGCCGGCGGGACGTGGTCGCGGAGTTCACCTGGGGCCTGCTCCAGCGGACGGCGGTCACCGAGCCGCCGCCGCGATGACCGCGGCCGTCACGACGGGCAGCGAGTCGGGGTGCAGCCACAGGAACAGGTTGGGCTCCACGAGCTCCAGTTCCATCACCCGCGGCCGTCCGTCCTCCCCGTCCACCAGGTCGACGCGCGCGTAGAGCAGCTCCGGCGCGCCCGGCACGGCGGCCAGCGCCCGCTCGGCGACGGCGGCCTCGTCCGCGCCCGGCGTCCAGGGAACGGGCCTGGGGTGCGCGGTCCTCGGGGCGTCGTAAGGGGTGCCCGGGCCGAGGACCGCGTCCTTGCGGGAGGCGTGCAGCAGGCGCCCGCCGACGAACACCAGCGCCCGCTCGCCGGCCCGGTCGATCGCGGTGACGTAGGGCTGCACCATCGCGGTGTACCCGTCGGCGTGCATCCGCCGCAGGTGCTCCGCGGCCCGGTCGTGCTCGTCCGGCGTGTAGCGGGCGGCGAGCCGGGCGCCCGCCCCGGAGGCGGGCTTGACGACGTACTCGTACCCGTCCGGCAGGGTGGGCGGGTCCCCGGGCGCGAGGTAGCGGGTCGGGACGACGGGCACGCCGGCGGCGGCCAGGTCGCCGAGGTAGCGCTTGTCGGTGTTCCAGCGCACCACGTCCGCCGGGTTGGCCAGCCGGGTGGCGGCGGCGCAGCGCTCGGCCCATGCCGTGAACTCGGCGGCCCGCCAGGTGTAGTCCCAGGTGGAGCGGATCACGGCCAGGTCGAACCCGGCCCAGTCCACCGCCGGGTCGTCCCACTCCACGGCACACGCCCGGGCGCCGGCCTCGGTCAGCGCCCGCACCAGGACCGGCAGGTCCCGGTCCTCGGCGATCCCGGGTCGGGGCCGGCACGTCACGAGGGCGACTCGGGGCACGGCGGCCTCCCGGGGCGGGTGAGGGGACGGTCGGACGGGTGAGCGACCAGGCAGGCTAGCAACCCCGGCGCCCCTCCCGCCGCCGCTTCGCGGGACGGCAGGCGGGTACCCGGTGCCGGCAGCGGTGCGCCGGTGCCGTGCCGGTGTGCCGTCCGGGTCCACGGAAGGGGCACCCCATGAGGGCCGCGCGCTACTACGGCAAGGAAGACATCCGGCTCGACGACATCCCGGAGCCCGAGGTCCGGCCCGGGACGGTGAAGATCGCGCCCGCGTGGACCGGGATCTGCGGTTCCGACCTGCACGTCTACTTCGGGGGACCGGTCAGCCCGATGCCCACGGCGGGCAACCCCCACCCGCTCTCCGGGGAGGAGCCGCCGCTGGTGTTCGGCCACGAGTTCTCCGGCGTCGTCGAGGAGACCGGTGACGGCGTCGAGGGCCTGGCGCCCGGCGACTCGGTCGTGGTGGAGCCGCTGCTGGTCTGCGGTGAGTGCTTCGCCTGCCGTGAGGGCCGCTACAACATCTGCGCCAAGCTGGGCTTCATCGGCCTCTCCGGCGGCGGGGGCGGCCTGTCCGAGCACATGGTCGTCGAGCGGCGGTTCGTGCACCCCGTCGGTGACCTGCCGCTGGACCAGGCGGCCCTGATCGAGCCGCTGAGCGTGTCCGCGCACGCGGTCCGGCTGTCCGGCGCCCGCGAGGGCGATGTGGCCCTGGTCGGCGGCGCCGGACCGATCGGCCTGTTCACCGGGGCCGTGCTGAAGGCTCTGGGCGCGACGGTGATCGTCAGCGAGATGAGCGGGCAGCGCAAGCAGAAGGCGAAGGACTCCGGTGTCGCCGACCACGTCCTCGACCCCGGCCAGGAGGACGTCGCCGCCCGCACCCTGGAGATCACCGGCGGCAGGGGTGCCGACGTCGCCTTCGAGTGCGCGGGCGTCCAGCCCGTCCTCGACACCCTGCTGCACGCGCTGAAGATCGGCGGGATGCTCCAGGTCGTCGCCCTGTACGGGGCGAACCCCACCCTGGACGCGATGTCGCTGCTGTTCAAGGAGGTCCTGGTGCAGGGCAGCATGGGCTACGCGGACGACCACCCGTCGGTGATCCGCATGGTGCAGGAGGGCAGGATCGACCTCAGCCCCTTCATCACCCGCCGCATCGCCGTCGAGGACCTCGAGGCGGAGGGCCTGCGCCGGCTCGTGGACCACAAGGACGAGGAGGTCAAGATCCTCGTCCACATGTAGCCACCCGGCCCGGATCCGGCCGGGCACCCGGGTGCGGGGCACCCCCTTGGGCAGGGATCCTGCGGCACCGCAAGAATCACCGGTACCGCCCGTCACCGGTCACCGACCCGAGGAGCCCGACGCGTGTCCAGTCTTTTCCCCGCCCTGACCGACGGCCCGGCCGGCCGGCCCGCCCTGCGGTTCGGCGCGCACTCGCTGACGTACGGGGAACTCGCCGCGGCGAGTGCCGCCGTCGCCGCCGGACTGCGGACGGCGCGGCGGGTCGCCGTGTGGGCCACACCCGAGCCGGCGACCGCGGTCGCGGTCGTCGG
>NZ_JAAGMD010000687.1 GCF_010548465.1 Streptomyces sp. SID14436
CAGCCGGCGGAGCGGCCGGCGGCGAAGCCGGCGGGGGCGGGGCTGCGGCCGGCGGGGTGGTGGGGCGCGGGGGGTGGGAGGCGCGCTGCGCTTCCGTGCTCATGCACCCCCCGTTCCTCGTGCCCGCGTTCCTCGCCGCGGGCCGGTGTGTCGCTGTCGCACCCGGCGCGGAGCCGTCCCGGGCAGAGATACCCGCACGGGTGAGGCGTCATCCCGGCGCGGCCCGGGCCCGGTGTCCTCCGTCCGGGCGTGCGCGTCACTCTACGGCGTGATCCGGGCCGGGCGGGAACCAGTCCGCGCAGCCGCGGCATCTGCCCGGAACGTCCCCCTACCCTGCGGTAATCCTGTCTGGCAGGCTTCGTTCATGACTGCGCGCGCCTCCGACCGGGCCCGTTACGACCGGGCCACCGCCCACCTCGACGCCCCGCTGGCGATCGTGGACCTGGACGCCTTCGACGCCAACGCCGACGACCTCGTCCGCCGGGCCGGGGGCAAGCCGGTCCGGGTGGCCTCGAAGTCCGTGCGCTGCCGCGCCCTGCTCGAACGGGCCCTGGCCCGGGAGGGGTTCGCGGGGGTCATGTCGTTCACCCTCGCCGAGTCGCTGTGGCTCGCGCGGTCGGGCTGTGACGACGTGCTGCTCGCCTACCCCTCGGCCGACCGGGCCGCTTACGCCGAGCTGGCCGCCGACCCCAAGCTGGCTGCGGCGGTCACCGTGATGGTCGACGACCCGGCCCAGCTGGACCTGATCGACTCCGCGCGCGCCGGAGGGGGCGAAGTGGTGCGCGTGTGCCTGGAGTTGGACACGTCCCTGCGGCTGTTCGGCGGCCGGGTGCGGGTCGGCGCCCGGCGTTCCCCGCTGCACTCCCCCGCCGAGGTCGCCGAGGTGGCGCGGGCGGTGGCCCGGCGCCCCGGGTTCCGGGTGGTGGGCCTGATGGCGTACGAGGGGCATGTCGCGGGCGTCGGCGACGCGGTGGCGGGCAGGCCGCTGCGGTCGCGGGCGGTGCGGCTGATGCAGGCCGCGGCCCGGCGCGAACTGGCCGAGCGGCGCGCGGCGGTGGTGCGGGCGGTGCGGGAGGTCGTCCCGGACCTGGAGTTCGTCAACGGCGGGGGCACGGGCAGCGTGCAGCACACGGCCGGGGAAGACGCCGTGACGGAGGTCGCGGCCGGGTCGGGGCTGTACGTGCCGCGGCTGTTCGACAACTACACCTCGTTCACCGGCCGTCCGGCGGCGCTGTTCGCCCTGCCGGTCGTGCGGCGGCCGGGGGTCGGCGCGGTGACCGTGCTGGGCGGGGGCTATCCGGCATCGGGCGCGCCCGGCGCCGACCGGCTGCCGGTGCCGTACCTGCCCGAGGGCCTGCGCTACGACCCCCAGGAGGGTGCCGGGGAGGTGCAGACGCCGCTGCTGGGCTCCCCCGCGGACGACCTGCTGATCGGTGACCGGGTGTGGTTCCGGCACGCCAAGGCGGGTGAGCTGTGCGAGCGGTTCGACGCGCTGCACCTGGTCGAGGGCGACACGGTGACGGACACCGTGCCGACGTACCGCGGTGAGGGCATGACGTTCCTCTGACGCCGGGCCCCCGGCGGGCCCGTGCGGGCCGGGGTGCTCAGTCCGGGGTGCTCAGTCCGTGGGACCGATGCTGCTGCCGACCCCGCCGCCGCTGCCGGTGTCGCCGATCGTGCGGATGCCGCGGGTGATGCGGTCCATGTCCGACAGCGGCGGCGCGTCCTCCCCGGCGTCGACGACGTAGCGGACGAGGACCGGGGACTCCGTGCCGACGCTGGAGGGGAACACCATCGACTGCACGTAGCCGCCGGGGCCCTTGGCCGTCTTGACGCGCCAGCGCACGAGGTAGCCGGCCCGGCCCGCCACCGCGACGGGCCCGGACTTCACGGTGGTGTGGGACGTGATGCCGCCGTAGGGGCGGTTGCCGATGAGGTCGCGGTCGAAGGCGTCGTCTGCGGCGTCGGAGATGTCCTCCTTGGCGAGCCGCTCGGGCGACGTCTCGTCGCTGCCGGTCACGGTGCGGGAGATGACCATGCCGTGCCGGCAGACCGAGCCCTCGCCGGGGCAGTCGTACGTGCCGTCGGTGGTCATGATCACGTCGTCCTCGGCGATGTGCCGGGGCCGGACCCAGCCGTCGAGGAGCGGGAAGGTCACGCCGTTGAGCTGGTCCTCGACGACCGCCGGGTCGTCGGCGGACGGCTCGGAGGCGGAGGCGGAGGGCGACGGTGTGCGGCTGGGCGGGGCGGCTGCGGACGAGGTGGCGGTGGGCCCGGTCCGCACCGACGTCCGGCCGTCGTCCTCGCGCAGGAGCACCACCCCGGTGACGATCGCGGCGACGAGCACGGCGCCCGCCGTGACGACGGCGATCACCCGGGCGCGGCCCGTCCCGCCCGTCCCGCCGGG
>NZ_JAAGMD010000713.1 GCF_010548465.1 Streptomyces sp. SID14436
CGGCCGCGCCCGCCCTGCGGTGCGCGGTGTCCTCGGCGGTGCCCTCGTGACCGACGACGGCGAGGCAGCCGGCCGACGACTCCTGCGCGCCGGCGCCGATGGCGTCGGGCTGGGCGAGGCCGATCAGCGTCTCGGTCTCGTCGGACAGCCGCAGCACGGTCGGCCGCGGCCCGTCCTGGGCGAGGCGGCGCAGCGCCGCCGTGCCCTCCGCGAAGGAGGGGAAGCGCCAGCCCTCGTAGACGCGGGTGTCCGGCACCGGGCGGATCCGTACCGTGACCGCGGTGATGACGCCGAAGGCGCCCTCGGAGCCCAGGACGAGCTGGCGCAGGTCGGGTCCGGCGGCCGAGCGGGGGGCGCGGCCGGTGTCGAGGGTGCCGCGCGGGGTGGCGAGCGTCAGGGAGAGCACCATCTCGTCGAACCGGCCGTACCCGGCGGACGCCTGGCCGCTGGAGCGGGTGGCGGCGAAGCCGCCGATGGTGGCCCACTCGTAGGACTGGGGGAAGTGGCCGAGGGTGAAGCCCTGTTCGGCCAGCAGCGCCTCGGCCTGCGGGGCGCGCAGCCCGGGCTGGAGGGTGGCGGTGCGGGACACCGGGTCGAGGTCGGTCAGGCGGTCCATGCGCCGCAGGTCGAGGGCGACGAAGGGGCGCCCGCGGTCCGGGGCGAGACCGCCGACGACGGAGGTGCCGCCGCCGAACGGGACGAGGGCCAGGCCGTGTTCGGCGCAGGCGGCCATCACCGCGAGGACGTCGTCGTGCTCGGCGGGCAGCAGGACGGCCGCCGGGACGTCGGAGAGGTCGCCCTCGCGGATGCGCAGCAGGTCCGGGGTGGACTTGCCGCGGGTGTGGCGGATCCGGGTCTCCGGGTCGGTGCGTACGTGCTCCTCGCCGACGGCGGCGGCCAGGGCGCGGTGCGCGGCCGGGTCCAGGGGGGAGGCCGGGACCGTCAGGTCCTCCAGCGCGAGGGGTTCCTGGGCGCGGGGCTTGACGCCGAGCAGATCGCGCAGCAATCCGGTCACCGAGTCCGGCAGGGGCGTCGCCCGGGCCGGGTCGCCCCAGCCGCTCCACAGCATGTCCATGACTGTCGTCCTCACCGGTCGGTTCGAGCGGAAAAAGGCAGTGGTGCCGTCGCCGACGGCCGCACCTGGCGTTACACTGTTACACATGACGCCTATTCGTCACAACCGTTCGGACAACGACGCCGTCCTCGACGCCGTGCGCGACTGCGTGATGGCCGTCGGCGTGCGCCGCACCACGATGACCGACGTGGCCCGCCGCGCCGGGGTCTCCCGCATGACGCTGTACCGGCGGTGGCCCGACGTGCGTTCCCTGGTCGGGGACCTGATGACCCGTGAGTGGGTCGACGTCGCCACCGGGGTCGTCCCCGAGCGCCGTCCGGACGTGCCGACCCGGGAACGGATGGTCGCCGGACTGGTGGCCGGCGTACGCGCCTTCGGGGAGCACCCGCTGTTCCGCAAGATCGTGGACGTCGATCCCGAACTGCTCCTGCCCTACGTCCTCGACCGCCGCGGCGCCAGCCAGCAGGCCCTGCTGGGGCTGCTGGCCGACGACCTGCACGAGGGGCACGCCGACGGCTCGGTGCGTGCCGGACACGCCGAACGGCAGGCCCGCTCGCTGCTGCTGGTCGTCCAGTCCTTCGCCCTGTCCCTGCGGACCATGACCGACGAGGACGACCCCGACCTCGGCGCCGAGGCCCTCCTCGCCGAGCTGCGCGACATCCTGGAGAGGACCCTCACGCCATGAACTCCCCCAGCGGCCCGCCCCCCGGGTCATCCCTGTCCGCCCGCCGGCGCACCCGTGAACTCGCCCGCACGGTGGGCGGCCCCACCGTCGACGTACTGGTCGTCGGACTCGGCGCCACCGGCGCGGGCGTCGCGCTCGACGCCGCCGCGCGCGGGCTGAGCGTCGTCGCCGTGGACGCCCACGACCTCGCCTTCGGCACCTCCCGCTTCAGCAGCAAGCTGATCCACGGCGGGCTGCGCTACCTGGCCTCCGGCCAGCTCGACGTGGCCCACGAGAGCGCGGTGGAACGCGGGGTGCTCATGGAGCGCACCGCGCCGCACCTGGTGCGCGCCCAGCCGTTCGTCCTGCCGCTGACCCCGCTGGTCCCGCACCGTCAGGCCGCCCTCGCGCGCGCCGGGTTCCGGGCCGGCGACACCCTGCGGCTCGCCGCCCGCACCGCCCGCGCCACGCTCCCGCC
>NZ_JAAGMD010000755.1 GCF_010548465.1 Streptomyces sp. SID14436
AACCGGCTGTCGCACGCGTTCGGCTGGCAGGGGCCGAGCCTCGCCGTGGACACCGCCTGCTCGTCGTCGCTGACCGCGCTGCACCTGGCGATGAACGCGCTGCGGGCCGGCGAGTGCGACAGCGCGGTCGTCGCCGGGGTCAACCTGATCACGCACCGCCGTCACCTGGGACTGCTGGCCGGGCTCGGGCTGCTCGCCGAGCCCGACGGCGGGCGGCCCGGCGGCGCCTACGACGAGGCCGCGCCCGGCTGGTACGTGGGCGAGGCGGTGGGCGCGCTGCTGCTGCGGCGCGCCGGCACGGCGGCCCGCGACGGCGATCCGGTGCACGGGATCCTGGAGACGTCGTGGAGCGCCCACGCCGGTGGCACGGGCCGTTTCGGCGCACCGGGCCCGGAGCCGCTGACCGCCTCCCTGCGGCGGATGATGGACGGGGCGGGCCTGGACCCGGCGACGGTGTCCTACGTGGAGGGCGCGGCGGCGGGCGCGGGACTGGCGGACGCCGCCGAGTTCGCGGCCTTCGCCGAACTCCTGGCCGATCACGGCCGGCCGGTGCCGTTGGGCACGCTGAAGCCGAACGTCGGTCACAGCGAGGGGGCTTCCGGCATCGCGCAGTTGATGAAGGTGCTGCTGCAGCTGCGGCACGGCCGGATCGCCCCGACGCTGCTGTCCGACCTGCCGAGCCCGCTGGTGGACTGGGACGACAAGAACCTGTTCGTGCCGGGGCGGCCGACGGCGTGGGAAGCGGTCCACGGGCCGCGGCGGGCCGTCGTCAACGCCGTGGGGTCGGGCGGCACGTACGGCCATGTGGTGGTGCGCGATCCGGAGGGAACACGATGAGCGACGGGGGCCGGACACGATGACGGACGACTGGACGGCCGGCCCGCGCGCCGTGGCCGCGGACGCGGATGCCGTGGCCGCGGATGCCGTGGCCGCGCACTGGACCGCCGGGACCCGCGACCCGGACGCCGAGGTCCGGATGATCTGCTTCGCGCACGCGGGCGGGGGCAGCGCGCTGTTCCTGCCCTGGCGCCGTCGGCTGGCGCCGCGGATCGACGTGGTCCCGGTGGTGCTGCCGGGGCGGGAGCGGCGCATCCAGGAGCGGCCCCACACCCGCATGGCCGACCTGGTCGCCGAACTCGTGCCCGCCCTCCAGCCGTTGCTGGACCGCCCGTACGTGCTGTTCGGGCACAGCATGGGCGCGATGGTCGCCTACGAGGTGGCGCAGCGGCTGCGCCCGGCGCCGGGCATGGTGTTCGTGTCCGGCCGCCGGGTGCCGGGGGTGACGGGCGAACGGCATCTGCTCGGCGACCGGGACCTGTTGGGGGTGGTGAACGGGCTCGGCGGCACGCCGTCGGCGCTGCTCGACTCGCCCGATCTGGCGAACCTGTTCCTGCCCGCGCTGCGGGCCGACTTCCAGCTGGTGGAGACGTACCGGCCGGCGCACACGCCGCCGCTGGACTGCCCGTTGACGGCGCTCACCGGGGACGCCGACCCGGAGGTCACCCCGGCGCAGATGGCGCGCTGGGGCGACCTCACCGCGGGCGGTTTCGGCCTGCACGTCTTCCCCGGCGACCACTTCTACCTCAAGGGGCTGCCGGAGGCGTTGCGCCGCACCCTGCTGGACGGGGCGGACCGGGTCAGCCGGCCGCCCGCCACACCACGGCGGAGTTGAACCCGCCGAAACCGAAGGCGTTCGACACCGCCCAGCGCGGGCGGGTCGTCACGGCGGTGTCCCCGGCCAGTCGGGGGGCACCGTCGATCGGTTCGCGCAGCCACGGGTTGGGGTGCACGAAGCCGTCGCGCAGCTGGACGACGACGGCGACGGCGGACAGCAGGCCGGCGGCCGTGAGCGCGTGCCCGGCGAGTCCCTTGACGGCGTTGACCCACGGTCGCGCCCGGCCGAAGACCTGGGCGAGCGCGTCGGCCTCGACCCGGTCGCCCAGCGGGGATCCGGTGCCGTGCGCGGCGACCAGGTCCACGTCGGCGGGTCCGATGCCCGCGTCCCCGAGGGCGCGGGTCATGACGTAGGCCTCGCCGGCCACCGTCGGGTCGGGCTGGCTGTTGGCGTCGAGCCCGGCCGCGCAGCCCGCGAGCCCGGCGAGGACCGGGGCGTCGCGGCGGGCCGCCGAGCCGGCCGATT
>NZ_JAAGMD010000778.1 GCF_010548465.1 Streptomyces sp. SID14436
GTCGAACTGCCCGGCGGCACCCCGTCCGCGTCCCGCCCGTCCGGCGGCGGAGACGACGGGGGCGGGAGCGGGGGTGGGGTTGGGGGCGGGGGCACGGCACCGGGCGGCTCCCGCGACGCCACCGTTCCCGCGCGGGTGCTGTGGTCGCGCGGCTCCACCGGCCGCGACGTCCGGGAGCTCCAGGCGCGGCTGCGCCAGATCGCCTGGCTGTTCGAGGGGCCGACGGGCACCTACGACGGGCCCACCGAGAAGGCGGTGCGGGGCTTCCAGGGCAAGCGCGGGCTGCCGCGCACCGGGCGGACCGACACCGTGACCTGGCAGCGGCTGAAGGGGATGACACGCGAGCCGGGCCGGTGGGACCTCTACCAGATGGGCGGCCAGCCGGCGGACGCGCCGGACCCGCGCTGCCGGACCGGGCGGGTGCTGTGCATCAGCAAGGAGAGCCGCACCCTGCGCTGGATGGCCGACGGCCGGACGCTCCAGACCCTGCCGGTCCGCTTCGGCTCGCAGTACACGCCCACCCGTGAGGGCGTCTTCAGCGTCTACTGGAAGTCACGGGACCACTGGTCCACGCTCTACGACTCGCCCATGCCGTACGCGATGTTCTTCAGCGGCGGGCAGGCCGTGCACTTCTCCGCCGACTTCGCGGCCCGGGGCTACGCGGGCGCCTCGCACGGCTGCGTCAACGTGCGGGACGAGGCGGCCATCGCCCGGATCTTCGCGCAGGTCCGCAACGGCGACAAGGTCGTCATCCACTGGTGAGGGACCGCCGGCGGGCGGGAGGACGGATGCGGGGCGCGGGCGGGACCGGGGGAACGTGTCCCGCCCGCGCCGAGGTGCACGAGCCGCGGGTACGGGGGGAACCCCGGCTCCGTGCGACGGCCGATGACCAGTCGGCTCACTCATTACTGCGTCGCGGCCCCCGGAAACGTCACACCTCGGCGCGAGAAAACCCGGCCGGAGACAAAACCGCAGGTCAGCGCGGTGCGACGGCGACGGTCACGAGCAGCGCGCCGCGGGCGTGGTTCCGGTCGGCGCGGCCGGGACGGTCGTCGCCCTCTCCCCCGCCGCTCTTGCCGCCGTTGCCGCTGTTCTTGCCCTTGCCGTTGCCCTTGCCCTGCTGGGCGCCCTGGCCCCGGTCGCCGGAACCCCGGTCCCCGGTGCCGTCCTCGCCCTGGTGGCCGCCAGGCCGGTCGTCGCCGTGCCCGTGGCCGCCGCGGCCCGCCCCCTT
>NZ_JAAGMD010000803.1 GCF_010548465.1 Streptomyces sp. SID14436
CCGTGCCGGTGGCCGCGGGTCCGGCCGCGACGCCGCCTCCCTCAGCGGTCGGTGCCGAGGTGCGGGACGGGTCCGCGTCCGGTCCGGCGGACGGCGCGGTGGCGGGCGGAGCGGTGGCGCAGGACGTGACGGGCGAGGACGTGGCGGCCGAGGACATCACTGCCCAGGACGTCGTGGCGGAGATCGGCGTGCTCTTCGGGGAGTTGCTCGATCTGCCGCCGGTCGATCCCGGTGCCGATCTGTGGGACCTGGGCGCAACGTCGTTCACCATGGTGCGGGCCGGGCGCGTCCTGCGGGAGCGGTACGGGCGGGACGTGCCGGTGTCGGTCCTGCTGGCCGAGCCGACGGTGCGGGCCATCGCCGCGCGGATGTCCGGCGGTGCGACGCCGCCCCCGGGAACTGCGAAGACTGCGGAGACGGCGGAGGCGACGGAGACCGCGAGCACCGTCGGCGCGGCGGGGCAGGCTCGGACGGGCGAGTCGGCGCCGGTGGCCTCCCGCGGGGAGGCGCGCGCGCCGCGGCCCGCGGAACCGGTCGCCGAGGATCCGCCACGGGTCGACTTCTTCGCCGCCGAGGACCGGCGCCGGTTCAAGGA
>NZ_JAAGMD010000821.1 GCF_010548465.1 Streptomyces sp. SID14436
CGCGGACCCGCCCGCGACCAAGGGAGGCCGGCCGCCGAGGCGGCCAGGTCCCGCTCACCGGACCGGGTGTCACCCGTGCCCCGGCGGCCGACGGGCCGTCAGGCCGGCCGGCGCGCGATGACCGCGACCCGTTCGCTCTCCACCCGCTTGTCCAGCGCCTCGGCGTCGAGCCGGTCCAGGTTCCGGCACAGCACCACCGAGCCGCCGGTGGCCAGCGGGCCGTACAGCCCCGCGTTGAGCCCCTCCCAGGTGTCGTAGGGCAGCCCCGACAGGATGCGGGTGCCCGGCCCGGTCAGGCCGAGGCCGGCGGCCTCCGCCTCGGCCCGCTGCACCACCTCGGCGCCGCTGAACTCCCGTCCCGCCACGATCAGCGCGGGGTCCTCGGGCGCGACCGGCGCGTACGGCACGAACTGGTCGCCCTGACCCGGCACCTCCACCGCGTAGTCGGCGAAGCCCTCGGGAGGCTGCGGGAAGCGTCCGCCGAGCGGCCGCAGGGCCAGCGCGACGCGCGCGCCGGAACAGGCCCGCGCCGCGTCGAGCGTGTCCGGCCCGCTCACCACGACGTCGGCCGCGCCCGGGTCGGGGGACGCCACGTCGGCGACCACGCCCACCGACGCACAGGCCAGCAGCCACACGGCCGTCTGCCAGTGGGCGGGCAGCAGCAGCGCCACCCGGTCACCCGGTTCGGCGGACAGTTCGTCCTGGAGGAGGTTGGCGGTCTTGGCCACCCAATTGGCGAAGGTGGCCACGGACAATTCGACGCGTTCGCCCGTGGCGTCGTCGTAGAAAGTCACCAGGGGGCGTCCCGGGTCCGCGGCGAGCGCGGAACTCAGCAGGTCGGCAGGGGTGCGGTCGCTGGCGTTCACCCGGGCAAGCGTACGCGGAGCGGCCCGCGGGCACCGTCCGGCCGCGACACCGGTTCGGCGGAACGGGCTCCGACGGTCCGTCACATCCTGGATGGACAGATTCGTACGACTATGTCCAACCTCAGGGGTATGCGTGGAATCCTTGCTTCCTCAATCGGTGTCACGTGTGCCGCCGCCCTCGCCCTCCCCCTCGCCCCGCCCGCCGCCGCGGCGGCCGCGGGACCGGCGCCGACGGC
>NZ_JAAGMD010000845.1 GCF_010548465.1 Streptomyces sp. SID14436
CCGCGCCGACGGGCCGGGCCCCCGCGCGACCCTGCTGGCCGGCGCCGGCGCCTTCGGGCGTGACGCCGCCGCGTATCCGCACCCCTGGCCACCGCCGTTCACCACCATCGCCTGGCGGCTGAGCCACCTGAGCGAGATGCTGGCGCTGCGCGCCGACCACACCGCCGGAAGCCGCCGGCTCACCCGCGACGACCACCCCGTGCCCGGCGACCGGGACGCGGCCGTGGCCGCCTTCCGAGCGGGCGCCGCGGCCTGGCGGAAAGCGCTGCTGGGCGTCGACGACACCGCGCTCGACACCGTCGGGCTGTGCACGTACCCGCACGGCAGCGATGCGGAGGAACCCTTCATCGACATCGTCTGGTGGGTCAACCAGGAGGTCCTCCACCACGGCGCCGAGATCGCCCTGATCCGCGACCTCTACCGCGAGCGCGGCGTGCGCGGCCACTGACCCGGACCGCGTCCGGCAGGGAAGCCGACGCCCCGGGGCCGGACGCTCCCCGGGGCGCGAATGCCCGCCCGGCGCGGGCGCCGTGTCAGTCGGCCGTGCGCGGCGCCTTCCGGAACGCCCAGTCCGGTCGCGGCTCCACCGCCCACCGGAACACCCGCCGCACCGGCGCCGAGCACAGGACCGTCACCACCACCGCGGCCACCACGGTCACCACCACCGCGCCCAGCGGCTCGTACAGCCACTCCGGGTCGTACCAGCCCCAGTACTTGCTCACCTGGGCGACGAAACCGTGCAGCAGATACCCGTACAGCGTGGCCGCGCCCAGCGAGGTGAACCACGTCCGCCGCCCGGGCACCCAGGACAGGAAGCAGGCGACGAGCAGCAGCGAGCAGGCGAACACGGCCAGCGTCGCCACCGGCCCGTACCAGACGGGCGCGCCCAGCTCCTGCGCGCTGTCCCGGTGGTAGAACCAGGCGGTGGTCGACCGCGGGACCGCCCAGTACGCCGCGGCCAGCGCCCCGGCGAACACCGGCACCGCCAGCATCCGCATCCGGCGGGTGCGCACCACGCGGAAGTGCTCCGGCCGCAGACACAGGCCGAGGACGAAGAACGGCAGGAACTGCAGCATGCGCTGGATGTCGAGATCCTCGCCCAGCGACGGGGACATCGTGGCCAGCATGGCGATGACGAGGGCCACCGGCAGCGGCCAGCGCACCAGTTTCCACACCGGCGTGGTCAGCCGCCACACGAACAACGACGCCAGGAACCACGTCAGGTACAGCGGCTCCAGGAGGGTGATGGGCCGGTCGGGCACTCCGTCGGTCCAGCGGGTGAAGAAGGTGTACGCCGTCTCGAACACCACGTACGGCAGCGCCACCCCGGTGACCAGACGCCTGATGCGTCCGGGACTGCCATCGAAACTGCGGGAGTAGTACCCGGCGATGATGATGAACGCCGGCATGTGGAAGGCGTAGACGAGCTGGTAGAGCGCCGTGACGGTGCGGCTGTCGGACCGCAGCGGCTCCCAGGCGTGCCCGACCGCCACCAGCACGATCGCCACGTACTTGGCGTTGTCGAAGAACGCGTCGCGACGCCCCGGCTGCTGCGCCGCCGCGTCCTTCCCGGCGTCCGACCCGGCGGGCTCGTCGGAGCGGCCGGCCGCCGGTGGCCCGCCCGCCGTGGCCA
>NZ_JAAGMD010000861.1 GCF_010548465.1 Streptomyces sp. SID14436
GGGCGAGGGGGGCGCCGAGGCACTGCGGGCCGATCCCTGGCAGCTGCTGCGCGTCGCCGGGGTGCGGCCCGAGCAAGCGGACGGGTTCGCGCGGTCGCTGCTCGGCGCGGAGGCCGGGCCGGACGACACCCGCAGGGGGCGCGCGGTCACCGTCTGGCTGCTGGAGCAGGCTGCGGCGGCCGGGCACACCGCCCTCGACATGGCCGCGCTGACCACCGCGCTCGCGCGGCAGGGCGTGCCGGACGCGGAGACGGCCGTCCAGGACGCCATCGCGGAGGGTGACGTCCTGGTCTTCCAGGACGCCCTGGACGACGGCCCGGCACCGGCCGCGCCCGCGGCTGCGGAGGACGCCGGCGAGGGCGCCGACGAGGCCGAGGAGGAGCGTCCGGTCCGGGTCCTGGTGGGACTCGAGCGGTACGCGATGGCGGAGGAGAGCCTGGCCGACGGGCTGGCGCGGCTGGTGAACTCGGTGCCGAAGGAGGACGGTTCGGGCGCCGACTGGGAGCGCGCGGCCGGTGCCGCGGAGGGATCGGCGGCCGAGCTGATCCGTGCCGTGGCCGGACACGGCCTGGTGCTGCACACCGGGGGTGCCGCCTCGGTCGCCGAACCGGCGGCCCTGCTGCGGGCCGCGCGCCGCCTCGGGCTGCGCGCCTGGGCGGCCACGCACGGCCCGGCCGGCCGGAATTCCTTCGCCGCGCTGCTGGAGGCATCGGACAGCGGGGAGCCGGGGGTCGCCACGGTGACCGGGCTGCTGTCCGGCGCCGAGGGGCCGGGACGGGACGCCGAGGGGGCCCTGGCCCTCGACCTGCTGGTCGTGCTGGACGCCCCGCAGCTGGACGTGGAGGCCGCCGCGCTGCTCACCGAGTCGCTGCCGGACGGTGCCCGGCTGGTGCTGGCCGGGGACCCGGGCGTGCTGTGGTCGGCCGGGCCGGGCCGGGTGTTCGCGGATCTGCTGGCGGCACGGGTGTGCCCGCAGGTGGCCTCCCGGCGGCCGGACCCGGGTCCGCTGGGCGAGCTGGTCTCGGGGATCGGGGCCGGTGAGCTGATCGCGGTCGAGGCCCCCGGCAAGGAGGTCGTGATCGTGCCGGTGCGGGATGCGGGCGAGGCGGTGCACCGGACGGTGCAGCTCGTGGCGGACTCCGTGCCGCGGGCGATCGGGGTGCCGGCCGAGGAGACCCAGGTGATCACCCCCGGCCACGGCGGCGCGGTGGGCACCCGGGCCCTGAACGCGGCGCTCAAGGAGCGGCTCAATCCCGGCCCCGGCCGCTTCGGCGGCTTCGACCCCGGCGACCGGATCGCCCACTCCCCCGCCCCGGGGCGCACGGTGACGGGCCGCGTGGTGCGCGCGGACGCCGAGGGCCTGCACCTGTCGTGCGCGGGCGAGGCCGTGGTCGTGCCGAAGGAGCGAGTGGAGCGGACCGTGCGGCACGGGTGGGCGCTGACCGCGCACCAGGCGGTGGGCTGCCGGTGGCCCGCGGTGGTCGTGGTGCTGCCGGGCGACGCGGCGGGGCTGCTGAGCCGTCCCTGGGTCTACACGGCGTTCGGCCGGGCGGACCGGCACCTGTCGGTGGTGCACGGCGTGGAGCAGGCGCTGCCGCGTGCGGTGGCCGAGGTGCCGGCGAAGCCGCGGACGACCCGGCTGCCGGTGCTGCTGGCCCCGCAGGTCCCGGCGGCGGACGGCTGAGAGCGGCCGCCGTACGGGCCGCGCGGATGCGGGGCCGGACACACCTGCGGCGGTGACACCGGGGTGTCACCGCCGCGGGCGGATGTCCGGGCGCGCGGTCAGCGGTCCGCGTCGAGCGGCTCCAGGTCGTCGTCCCCGTCCAGGTCGTCGTCCCCGTCCGGGTCGGTGGTCCCGGCCAGGGCACGGCCCAGCGCGTCGTCGAGATCGTCGTCGTCCTCGTCGTCGAGGTCGTCGTCGAAGACCGCGCTGACGTCGAAGCGGCAGATCACCCGCTGCGGGTCAGCCCCCTCGAACGGCGCCTCCAGCCACTCGCCGGGTTCGGCCGGTTCGTCCGACACCGTGACCCAGAGCGTGGAGTCGCCCTCCTCCAGTCCGAACTCCTTGTGCCGGGAGGCGATCTCGTCCGGCTCGAACTCGCCGAACAGCAGCCCGAGCGCGCCGTGCACCGTGCCCGACGCCTCCCCGGTCTCCTCGTCGTCGGCGGCCTCGATGCGCTGGGCGTGCGCGCGCAGCCGCTGCGGTTCCGCGACGGCGTAGTCGCGCCGGATCAGCACACTGAGGGCGCTCGGCTCGTCGGGGCCGGTGTACGGCGGCAGCTGGTCCTCACCGGGGATCTCGAAGGGGGTCACCTCGTCGTAGCGGTCGTAGAGCAGTTCGTCGTACGCCTCCGCGGCAGCGGCCAGCTCGTTGAACGCCTCGTAGACGGCCGGGTCGTCCTCCCCCGACCGGCGTTCGACCGCGGCCAGGTGGCGGTCGAGCGCGGTCTTGACCGCCTCGGCGGCGGCGCGTACCTCGGCAGCGGTGGGCTGCGCAGCATCAGACATAGTGCAGACGCTATCCGTACCGGGGCCCAGCCCGCACAATAGATGCGATGCCGGAATACGAATTTGTCGACGTGTACGTGCCGCGCGGGGTCTCCCGCAAGGAGACGGCACGCCTGCTGACCGACCACGCGGAGTACGGGCACTGGGAGTTGTACCGACTGACCCTGTTGCGCGACGGCAGCCGCAAGGTGCGGCTGCGGCGGCGGATCATCCGCCAGGTGCGGGCCACCTGGTGACACCGGGCGCACCGCCGGGACGGCCCGTCCCGGCGGTGCGGGACGACGGGACACGGAGCGGGCCCCGCGGTCGCGGGGTCCGCTCCTCGTCGTGCCGGGTCAGGCCGCGGAGCGCGCCCGGCGGTACAGCACC
>NZ_JAAGMD010000886.1 GCF_010548465.1 Streptomyces sp. SID14436
CGGGGCCGACCTGTCCGGCGGCCCGGCCTCCGGCACGCTCGCCCTGCTCGCCGCGGGACTGCCCGGGATGCCGGGCACCGTGCTGGGGCACGGCACCGGGGCCGGGGAGCGGCTGCTCGCCGTCACCTTCAACGACCTCGTGGCCGGCGGGCCGGACGAGGAGGTCGGCCGGGCGGGCGCCCTGGCCGCCAATCCGCGCCTGCACCACGTGGTCGTCACGGGCGGCGAGGAGACCCTGCCCTACGCCGACCTCGACGGACCGCTGACCGACGAGCCGGGGCCCTCGCTGGTGTCGGCCGCCCGGCACCGGGCCCGGCTCGCCGCGGGCAGCGCCGACCACTTCACCGGCCACGGCGCCCGACAGGTGCTGGACGCCCACCCCGCCCGCCTCGCCGACCTGCTGATGGACCGCAAGCGGCGGCACCTGGTGCGGCCGGTCGCCGCGCTGGCGAAGGCCGACGGCTCCGTCATGGTCCCCGCGCGCGTGTACGCGGCGGCCCGC
>NZ_JAAGMD010000903.1 GCF_010548465.1 Streptomyces sp. SID14436
TCGTGGACCCGCCCGCCCGGCGGGACGGGGACGTGGGGGGCGGCCCGGACCGGCTGCCGCTGTCCGGGACGCTCGGCGCGTCCGGCTGGGCCGCGCTGCGCGAGGTGGCGGCGCGGCGGGGTGTGACACCGACCGCGCTGCTGCTGGGCGAGTTCGCGGCCGTTCTCACGGACGCCGGGGCCCGGCTCCCGTTCAGTCTCGTGCTGACCACCAGCGACCGGGCGCGGACGCGGGGCGCCGGGGACACCGTCGGCGTGTTCACCTCGACGCTGGTGTTCCCGGTGGCCGACACGGATCCCGTCGCGGTGCAGCGGCAGCTGGCGGAGGACCTCGACCACGCGACGGTGCCCGGTGTCGTCGCGCTGCGCCGCCGCCGCGGCGGCGTGCCGGACCTGCCGGTGGTGTTCACCGGCATGCTCGACGACGGGCGCCCGCCGCGCGGGTTCCCCGAGCGCTACGCGGTCGGCCGCACCTCCGGGGTGGCGCTGGACCACCAGGTGTGGGAGGCGGACGGCGCCCTGCACTACCGCTGGGACGTCGTCGAGCGGGCCTTCCCCGGGCCGGGTGCCCGGGACCTGTTCGAGGCGTACGGGGCGCGGCTGCGCGCCCTGGCGGGGGCGGCGGACCCGGACGGGCCGGGGGGCCGAGGAGCGGAGGCGGAGGACACGGTGGAGCAGGAGGGCGAGCGCCCGCTCGACGACCTTCAGGAGGCGTACCTGGTGGCCCGCGCGCTGGGCGACGAGGACGCGGGCGGCTGCCGGATGGTGCTCGGCTACGAGGTCGACGGCCTGAACGCCGGACGGCTGCGGGAGGCGGTGACCCGGCTGCTGGAGCGGCACCCCGTGCTGCGGGCCCGGGTCGACGCCGGACACGGGCTGCGGATGCCCTCCCGGAACGCGCCGGTGGCCGCGCCGGACATACCGGAGGTGCCGCTCACCCCGGAGCTGCGCGCGGAACTGCTGCGGCAGCCCTTCCCGTTGGGCGACGGACACCTGGACGTACGCGTGGGGCGCGGCGAGGACGGGCGGGACACGGTCCTGCTGACGGTGGACCTGGCCCTGATCGACGCGCGCAGTATCCACCTGGTGGGGCGGGAGTTGATGCGGCTGTACGCGGACGGCCCCGACGCGGCCGCCGCACCGCCCGTCCGGCCCGCCGGGACGGCCCCGTCCCTGGGGCCGGAGGAGGCGGCGGAGCACTGGCGGCGCCGGGTG
>NZ_JAAGMD010000367.1 GCF_010548465.1 Streptomyces sp. SID14436
GCCGGGCCGGCGCCGCCGGGCCGGGCCGGGGCAGAGGGCGCGCGGCGCCGCCTGCCCGGAAGGGGATCATCGACTACCCGCGCCACGACAAGTACGGCTGGCGCCGCTGGATGCCGTCCTGGAGGCTGGTGTCCGGTCTGTGCATCGCCTTCTTCGGTGGTCTGGTGGCCGTGGCGGGGATCGGGTACGCCATGGTGGACGTGCCGAACGTTGCCCTGACGGCCAAGGCCCAGAACAACGTCTACTACTGGGCCGACGGTTCGCAGATGGTCGCCACGGGTGGTGAACGGAACCGCCAGATCGTCAATCTCTCGCAGATCCCCAAGGCGATGCAGAACGCGGTCATCGCCCAGGAGAACAAGACGTTCCGCGACGACAGCGGCATCGACCCGAAGGGCATCGCCCGCGCAGTGTTCAACATGGCGCGCGGTGGCGAGACGCAGGGTGGTTCCACCATCACCCAGCAGTACGTGAAGAACGCGATGCTCGACGACCAGTCGCAGACGATCTCCCGCAAGTTCAAGGAGATCTTCGTTTCGATCAAGGTGGGTGCCACCGAGGACAAGGACACGATCCTCGAGGGCTACCTGAACTCCGCCTACTACGGCCGGGGCGCGTACGGCATCCAGGCGGCCGCCCGGGCCTACTTCAACAAGGACGCCATCGAGATGAACGAGGGCGAGTGCGCCCTCCTCGCGGCGGTGCTCAAGGGAGCCACCTACTACGACCCGAACGGTACGCCGTCCATCGACCCGGTCGGTGCCAGTCCCGCGGCGAACAAGAAGCGTGCCCTGGCCCAGATGCAGGACACGCTGGACAAGATGGTCGAGTACAACCTGCTGGACGCGGAGACCAGGGCCAAGTACCCCAAGCTGCCCAAGGTGCAGAACCCCCGGTCGAACACCGCGCTCAGCGGCCAGATCGGTTACCTGGTCGACCTCGCCAAGGCGTACATCGTCAACAACAGCGAGGAAACCGGGATCACCTCCAGCAAGCTGGAGCAGGGCGGTTACTCGATCTACACGACCTTCGACAAGAAGAAGGTGCAGGAGCTCGAGAAGTCGGTCCAGCGGGTCTACAAGGCGAAAATCAAGCCCGAGGAGCGCCCGGACACCGACACCCATGTCCAGTTCGGCGGTGCGTCGGTGGATCCCGCCACCGGAGCGATCAAGGCCATCTACGGCGGCGTGGACGCGACCAAGCATTTCACGAACAACGCCGACGCGACCGGTGCCCAGGTCGGTTCGACCTTCAAGCCCTATGTGCTCGCGGCGGCCATGAAGTGGGGCGTGCGTGACCCGGATCTGGACGAGGTCCAGGCCCAGGACGAGCGCACCATCGTCTCCCCGAAGAGCCTGTACAACGGCAAGAACAAGCTCAAGATCAAGAATTACGACGGGTCGATCTGGCGGAACGAGAAGGGCGAGGAGTGGCTGCAGGTCAATGACGGCGACGAGTCCTACGGTTCTCCGCCCGACTACAAGATCGACCTTCGCGAGGCCATGCGCGAGTCCGTGAACTCCTCCTTCGTCCAGCTCGGCATGGATGTCGGTCTGGACAAGGTCAAGGAGGCCGCGATCGATTCCGGCGTTCTGGAGTCGAGCCTCGCGGGCACGAACTACCCGTCGTTCTCGATCGGTACCTCCAACCCCAGTGCGATCCGCATGGCGGGCTCGTACGCCACCTTCGCGGCCAGCGGCAAGCAGCGCGACCCGTTCTCCGTCAAGAAGGTGACGAGCAAGGAAGGCACCGTCTTCACCCACAAGACCGAGACCAAGCAGGCCTTCACCGCTCAGGTCGCGGACAACGTCACGGACATCCTCAAGACCGTGGTGGAAGAGGGAACCGGTACCAACGCGCAGCTCCCGGGCCGCGAGGTCGCCGGAAAGACGGGTACCACGGACGGCAACAAGTCGGCCTGGTTCGTCGGATACACCCCGCAGCTGTCGACCGCGATCAGCATGTTCCGGTACCCCGACGACGAGTCGATCAAGAACCGCCAGTTCCTGGAGATGTTCGGGACCGGTGGGGAGAAGAAGATCCACGGTGCGTCGTTCCCGTCCCAGATCTGGGCGGACTACATGCAGGACGCGCTCAAGGGCCAGGCCCCGAAGTCGTTCCCGACCCCCGAGCCGATCGGCGAGGTCGTGAACGACGAACCGACGCCGAGTCCGACTCCCACGCCCACCGAGACCGAGTCGGAGACGCCGTCCGCGCCTCCCAGCTCGACACCGCCCCCCACCATCCCGACGCCCACGCAGCCGACCAACACCTGCCGGCCGTTCGACTTCAACTGCGACGACGATGACGACTCGGGCGGCAACGGCCCGGGCGGCGGGGACGACGGCGGCCAGGACGGCGGAGTGCCCACCTCACCGACACCGACACAAACCGATGGCGGTGGAAACAACAGAGGCCAAGGAAACAACAACGGTGGCCTCTTCGGAGGACCTGGCGGTTAGTCCGACTGCGGACCGTTCTGGGTGTTTCACGTGAAACATGGGCCGTCGTACCCCTCGGGTGCGGCGGCCCTCCGCCATTCACGGCCGGGTACGGCAGGATGTGCGCCATGCCCAGTGGAGAATCGACGCGCGCGAGCGTTCACGAGCCGGACGCGGTGGGGCCGACCAGGGAGGACGAGGTGGCTGCCGCCGGCAGCGAGCTGATCGGCGGTCCGATCGGACGTCGTGTCCTGCGCGGCACGTCCTGGTGGACGCCGGTCCGGGTGATCGCGCTGGTGGCGATCGGTATGTTCGCCCTCGGCCTGGTCCAGAAGGCGCCCTGCTACAACGGCGCCTGGTTCTTCGGCGCCAGTGCCCAGTACACGCACGCGTGCTATTCCGACATCCCGCACCTCTTCCAGGGGCGGGGCTTCGCCGACGGGCTCCTGCCGTACTTCGACCAGCTGCCCGGTGACATGCAGTACCTCGAGTACCCGGTGCTCACCGGTGTGTTCATGCAGGTCGCCGCCTGGCTGACGACCGGTGACGGCAGCATCCAGCACCAGGAACAGTGGTACTGGATGGTCAACGCCGGGATGCTCATGGTCTGCGCCGCGGTCATCGCCGTCTGCGTGACGCGCACCCACGCCCGCCGGCCCTGGGACGGCCTGCTGGTCGCGCTGGCGCCCGCTTTCGCCCTCACCGCGACCATCAACTGGGATCTCCTGGCCGTCGCCCTGACCGCTGCCGCGATGCTCATGTGGTCGCGGGGCCGTGCCCTCGCCTTCGGAGTCCTGCTGGGCCTCGCCACGGCCGCCAAGCTGTATCCCTTCCTGCTCCTCGGGCCCCTGCTGGTGCTGTGCTGGCGCGCGGGCCGGTGGCGGGAGTTCGGAACCGCCCTGGGCGGTGCCGTCGTGGCCTGGGCGGTCGTGAACGGGCCCGTCATGCTGTTCGCCTTCGACGGCTGGTCGAAGTTCTACACGTTCAGCCAGGAGCGCGGGGTCGACTTCGGCTCCTTCTGGCTGATCATGGCGCAGAACTCGTCCGACCCGCTGAGCACGGAGACCGTCAACACGCTCGCCACCCTGCTGATGCTGCTGTGCTGCGCCGGGGTGGCCGCGCTCGGACTCATGGCGCCCCGGCGACCGCGTTTCGCCCAGCTCGCCTTCCTGATCGTCGCGGCGTTCATCCTCACCAACAAGGTCTACTCGCCCCAGTACGTGCTGTGGCTGGTCCCGCTGGCCGCACTGGCCCGGCCGAAGTGGCGGGACTTCCTCATCTGGCAGGCGTGCGAGGTGGCGTACTTCCTCGGCATCTGGATGTACCTCGCGTACACGACCAGCGGCGACGCGCACAAGGGTCTGCCCGCCGACGGCTACCACTGGGCCATCGGTCTCCACCTGCTGGGGACCGTCTACCTGTGCGTCATGGTGGTGCGGGACATCCTCCTGCCGGAACGTGACCCGGTCCGCCGGTCCGGGGACGACGACCCTTCCGGAGGGGTGTTCGACGGGGCTGAGGACGCGGTGGTGTTCGGGCCCGCCGCACGTCCTGCGCAGCCCGTCGCGCACGCCGGGAGAACGATGGTGGAGTGGGGCAGGACGGCGGGAACCGTGGGGCGTTCTCTCTGAGCGAACACCCGCCTCGGGCCGTCGGCATCCCTGTCCGAGAGACAGGTGAAGGGCCGTACACGGTGCACTCCGTGTACGGCCCTTCGTGTCCTGCGCGGCGCCGGGCAGTCCCGGGCCGCTACGCCGGCCGGACGGTGCCGTAGGGCACCTCAGCGGCTCTCAGCGCCGTCTCCGCGGCCCTCAGCGGTCGAGGAGACGGTCGAACTGTGTGGTGGTGTGCCGCAGATGGGCCACCAGTTCCTCGCCGACCTTCGGCTCCGGCGCGTCGGAGGGCACGAACAGGATCGACACCTGCATGTGCGGCGGCTCGGCGAACCAGCGCTGCTTGCCGCCCCAGACGAACGGGGAGAGGTTCCGGTTGACCGTGGCGAGACCCGCGCGCGCGACGCCCTTGGCCCGCGGCATGACGCCGTGCAGCGCCTTGGGAGCCTCCAGGCCCACCCCGTGCGACGTGCCGCCCGCCACGACCACCAGGAAGCCGTCGGAGGCGGCCTTCTGCTGCCGGTAGCCGAACCGCTCCCCCTTGGCCACGCGCGTGACGTCCAGGACCGCTCCGCGGTACTCGGTGGCCTCGTGGTCGCCGAGCCACAGCCGCGTGCCGATCCGGGCGCGGAACCGGGTCTGCGGGAACTGCTGCTGCAGCCGCACCAGTTCGTCGGCCTTGAGGTGGCTGACGAACATCGTGTGCAGCGGCAGGCGTGCCGCCCGCAGCCGGTCCATCCACCCGATGACCTCCTCGACGGCGTCCGAGCCGTCGGTGCGGTCCAGCGGCAGGTGGATGGCGAAGCCCTCCAGGCGGACGTTCTCTATGGCGGAGTGCAGCTGGGGCAGGTCCTGCTCGCTGACGCCGTGGCGCTTCATCGACGACATCACCTCGATGACCACGCGGGCACCGACCAGGCCGTAGACGCCGTCCACCGACGACACCGAGCGGATGACCCGGTCGGGCAGCGGGACCGGCTCCTCCCCCCGCCGGTACGGGGTGAGCACCAGCAGGTCGCCGCCGAACCAGTCCTTGATCCGGGCGGCCTCGTACGTGGTGCCGACGGCGAGGATGTCGGAGCCCAGCCGTGTGGCCTCCTCCGCCAGCCGCTCGTGGCCGAAGCCGTAGCCGTTGCCCTTGCAGACCGGGACGAGCCCGGGGAACTGCTCCTGCACGTGCTTGTGATGCGCCCGCCAGCGCGCGGTGTCGACGTAGAGCGTGAGCGCCATGGCCGGACCGGAACCTTTCTCGTGGCTGCGGTGTATCAGAGGTGTGGAAGGTGTCGATGCCGTCGGAGCGACGGCCATGGAATCAGCGGCGCGACATGTAGATGTCGAGCGCCTTGTGGAGCAGCTTGTTCAGCGGGAAGTCCCATTCGCCGAGGTACTCGGCGGCCTGGCCGCCGGTGCCCACCTTGAACTGGATCAGCCCGAAAAGGTGGTCCGTCTCGTCCAGCGAGTCGGAGATCCCGCGCAGGTCGTAGACGGTCGCCCCGAGCGCGTAGGCATCGCGCAGCATCCGCCACTGCATCGCGTTCGAGGGCCGGACCTCGCGCCCGATGTTGTCGGAGGCGCCGTAGGAGTACCAGACGTGCCCGCCGACGATGAGCATCGTCGCCGCGGACAGGTTCACGCCGTTGTGGCGGGCGAAGTACAGCCGCATGCGGTTGGGGTCCTCGGAGTTGAGGGCCGTCCACATGCGCTGGAAGTACGACAGCGGGCGGGGCCGGAAGTGGTCGCGCACGGCCGTGATCTCGTACAGCCGCTGCCATTCCGCGAGGTCTTCGTAACCTCCCTGGACGACCTCGACGCCCGCCTTCTCCGCCTTCTTGATGTTGCGGCGCCACAGCTGGTTGAAGTTCTTGTGGACCTCTTCCAGGGACCGGTTCGCCAGGGGCACCTGGTAGACGTAGCGCGGCTGGACGTCACCGAATCCGGCGCCGCCGTCCTCGCCCTGCTGCCAGCCCATGCGGCGCAGCTTGTCGGCGACCTCGAAGGCGCGCGGTTCGATGAAGTCGGCCTCCAGGTCGCGCAGACGCTTCACGTCCGGGTCCTGGATGCCCTTCTTGATCGTCGCCGCCTCCCAGCGGCGGATGACCACCGGGGGGCCCATCTTCACCGAGAAGGCGCCCTGCTGCTTCAGGTGAGCCAGCATTGGCTCGATCCATTCCTGCAGATTCGGCGAGAACCAGTTGATGACCGGGCCCTCGGGCAGGTAGGCGAGGTAGCGCTTGATCTTGGGGAGCTGCCGGTAGAGGACGAGGCCGGCCCCGACCATCTCGCCGGTCCGCTCGTCGAACCAGCCGAGGTTCTCCGAGCGCCATTCCGCCTTGACGTCCGCCCAGGCCGGGACCTGCATGTGACTCGCCGACGGCAGGCTCTGGATGTATGCCAGATGCTGCTCTCGACTGATGGTCCTCAGGGTCAGGCTCATTCGGGGCGCTCCTCGGGCTGGTGTGTCCCCATGGGTTCAGGGGCTCCGGCTCTCGCGCGAAGCCTACTGCGCCCGGGGAGCGGCCCGGTTGGGCGCACGGAACCTCCGCCCCGGCCTGTCAGCGGCCGGGGCGGGACCCGGTATGGGGAAGGGGGTTCCGGGCGTCAGTCGAAGACGCCGCCGAACAGGCCGCCGTGCGCCATGCCGAGGAAGAAACCGACTGCCGAGGCGCCGAGCCCGAGGATGAGGCCGAAACGCTGCCGCGTCGTCTCGGAGATCCACTGGCCGTACGCGCCGGTGAGGATGCCCACCAGGCCGGTCCAGGACGTAAGCAGGTGCAGATGGTGGAACATCGCCGTGATGAAGGACGTGATTCCCAGTACCAGGGTCACCACGAGCAGGGTGTCCTGGACTGGGTGGGGCTTTCCGTCCGTGGCGAAGAGCCCTCCGACGGTGTTGGGTCGCATTGCCTGTGCCATGGGGCACCTCCTGCGAAAGGCGGCGCATCGTAGCGCCATACACACCCGATGTGTACAGACTGACCGGCTCCCCGGCCTGATTTCAACCGGAAGCCGCTGTCCGGGTACCCTGTAGCGTCTGCACCGGTGTCTGTCCGGACAGAAACGGGAAGGCGCGGGGCTCGGACCACGGTCCGCCGCCGCCGGCCCGGGGCCGCCGCCCGACCTCCATTGTCAGTGGCGGCTGTTTTACTGACAGGCATCGTTGCGCAACGCATCACGACCCTCCTGCCACGGAACGACCGTGGCCGCTGAGTCCAAAGGAGGTGGGTTCCACATGCGTCACTACGAGGTGATGGTCATCCTCGACCCCGATCTCGAGGAGCGCTCTGTCTCCCCGCTGATCGAGAACTTCCTTTCTGTCGTCCGTGACGGCGGCGGAAAGGTCGAGAAGGTCGACACCTGGGGCCGTCGTCGTCTCTCGTACGAGATCAAGAAGAAGCCCGAGGGCATCTACTCGGTCATCGACCTGCAGGCCGAGCCTGCGGTCGTCAAGGAGCTCGACCGCCAGATGAACCTGAACGAGTCGGTCCTCCGGACCAAGGTCCTCCGTCCCGAGAACCACTGAGCTCCCGCTCAGCTGTTCCGGGATTCGAGTAGCAGCACCAGCAGCCAGCAGCAAACCCGCCGAGAGGTTCCCCCATGGCAGGCGAGACCGTCATCACGGTCGTCGGCAACCTTGTCGATGACCCCGAGCTGCGCTTCACCCCGTCCGGTGCGGCCGTCGCGAAGTTCCGTGTCGCGTCGACCCCCCGCACCTTCGACCGTCAGACCAATGAGTGGAAGGACGGCGAAAGCCTGTTCCTGACCTGCTCCGTCTGGCGTCAGGCGGCGGAGAACGTCGCCGAGTCGCTTCAGCGAGGCATGCGCGTGATCGTGCAGGGCCGACTGAAGCAGCGGTCCTACGAAGACCGTGAGGGCATCAAGCGCACGGTCTACGAGCTGGACGTCGACGAGGTCGGCGCCAGCCTGCGCAATGCCACGGCCAAGGTCACCAAGACCACCGGCCGAGGTGGCCAGGGAGGCTACGGCGGCGGTGGCGGTGGCGGCCAGGGTGGCGGCGGCTGGGGCGGCGGCCCCGGTGGCGGCCAGCAGGGCGGCGGCGCTCCCGCCGACGACCCGTGGGCGACCGGTGCTCCCGCCGGCGGCCAGCAGGGCGGCGGTGGTGGCGGCGGCTGGGGCGGTGGCTCCGGCGGCGGTGGCGGCTACTCGGACGAGCCCCCCTTCTAGGCGGGGCCGCACCCACACTTCTTGATCACACAGGAGAAACACCATGGCGAAGCCGCCTGTGCGCAAGCCTAAGAAGAAGGTCTGCGCGTTCTGCAAGGACAAGGTCACGTACGTGGACTACAAGGACACGAACATGCTGCGGAAGTTCATTTCCGACCGCGGCAAGATCCGTGCCCGCCGCGTGACCGGCAACTGCACGCAGCACCAGCGTGACGTCGCCACGGCCGTCAAGAACAGCCGTGAGATGGCGCTGCTGCCCTACACCTCCACCGCGCGATAAGGGAAGGGTGACCGACTCATGAAGATCATCCTCACCCACGAGGTCTCCGGCCTCGGTGCCGCGGGCGACGTCGTCGACGTCAAGGACGGTTACGCTCGCAACTACCTGGTGCCGCGGAAGCTCGCTATCCGCTGGACCAAGGGTGGCGAGAAGGACGTCGAGCAGATCCGTCGTGCTCGCAAGATCCACGAGATCCAGACCATCGAGCAGGCCAACCAGGTCAAGGCGCAGCTCGAGGGCGTCAAGGTCCGTCTGGCCGTCCGCTCCGGTGACGCCGGCCGTCTCTTCGGTTCCGTCACCCCGGCCGACATCGCTTCCGCGATCAAGGCCGCCGGTGGTCCCGAGGTGGACAAGCGCCGCATCGAGCTGGGCGCGCCGATCAAGACGCTGGGCGCCCACGAGACGTCCGTGCGTCTGCACCCCGAGGTTGACGCCAAGGTCAACATCGAGGTCGTCGCGGCCTGAGTGCCGCGCTCGCTGATGCAGTGAGCAGGGGCCGCACCCTTCGGGGTGCGGCCCCTCGCGCTCTCCGGAGTGGTGGGCTCGCCCGGCCTCGCTCAGTAACGGGCGGTTTCACGTGAAACGGGCGGCGTCAGCGGGTGGCCCCTGTGACGATCCAGCGACCGGACCGGGTGCGGAGCCACAGGGTGACCAGACGCACGCTCATCATGAGCGTCATCGCCGCCCACAGGGCGGTCAGTCCACCGCCGAACACGGGGACCAGGAGTGCCACGGGAGTGAAGACCGCCAGGGTCGCCAGCATCGCCCAGGCCAGGTAGGGGCCGTCGCCGGCGCCCATGAGGACGCCGTCCAGGACGAAGACGATTCCGGAGACGGGCTGGGACAGGGCCACGATCACGAGCGCGGGCAGGGCCACATCCGTGACCGTCGAGTCGCTGGTGAACAGCGGCAGGAAGAGCGGGCGGAAGATCACGACCAGCGCGCCCAGGACCACGCCCACCGCGATGCCCCACTCCACCATGCGACGGCAGGCCTCCCGCGCTCCGTCGGCGTCACCGGCTCCGAGGTAGCGCCCGATGATGGCCTGACCGGCGATGGCGATGGCGTCGAGGGCGAAGGCGAGCAGGCTCCACAGGGAGAGGATGATCTGGTGAGCCGCCATGTCGGCATCCCCGAGGCGGGCGGCGACGGCTGTTGTGATCATGAGGATGGCCCGGAGGGAGAGCGTGCGCACCAGCAGGGGCGCACCTGCCTGGGCCGAGGCCCTGATGCCGGCCAGGTCCGGGCGCAGGGAGGCTCCGTGCTTGCGGGCACCCCGCACCACGACGACGAGATAGACGGCGGCCATGCCGCACTGAGCGATGACCGTGCCCCAGGCGGAGCCCGCGATGCCGAGGCCGACGCCGTAGACGAGCACCACGTTGAGGATGCCGTTGGCGAGGAAGCCTCCCGTGGCGACGTACAGCGGGGTTCTGGTGTCCTGGAGGCCCCGCAGGACACCGGTCGCGGCGAGAACGACCAGCATGGCCGGGATACCCAGCGCGGAGATCCGCAGATAGGTGACGGCGTAGGGCGCGGCTGTGCTGGAGGCACCGAAGAGATCGATGAGGGCGGGAGCGGTGGGCAGGACGACGGCGATGACGCCCACACCCAGCAACAGGGCGAGCCAGATGCCGTCCATTCCCTGGCGGATCGCCGCGGGAAGGTCACCCGCGCCGACCCGCCGGGCGACGGCTGCCGTGGTGGCGTAGGCCAGGAAGACGAAGACGCTGACGGCCGTCATCAGCAGCGCCGAGGCGACGCCCAGACCGGCGAGCTGCGCCGTGCCCAGATGGCCGACGATGGCACTGTCGGCGATCACGAAGAGGGGCTCGGCGACGAGGGCCCCGAACGCCGGAACGGCCAGCAGGACGATCTCTCGGTCGTGCCGACGCCGCGCGGCTCGGGGGCTCGGAGGGGCCTGTGTCATGTGCACCAATCTAATCGTCCACAGGTAAGAGATGCAAAGCTTGTGCGCTCCTTACCTGATCCCACAGGGTGTGTCGTTGCGTACACCGCCGACCGTGATCTTGGTCCGACTGGGGAAGTTTTTCTTCTGCACAGCCGGTGGACGGTAAGCATGCAGGTCAGAGCGTTTCTTCGAGGTGGGAGTCGGGCTTGTTCACAAGGCTGTCCACGGGGTCGTGCACAGGTTTGGCGGAGTTCTCCACAGCAATGGGCCGGTCGTCCACATGGCCTGTGGATAACCAGATTGGCTGACGGTGCCGACGGGCCTACGGTGGTCCGGCGTCCCGCTCCCCCCGCCGATTCCGGAATCGCCACATATCCGGCGCGCGTCAACCGGAGTTGGGCCTCTTACTTGTCAGTGCCGTGCCGTAGAAATAGGGGCGTGGCGAGGTCCGCTCGCGGACGGGAGGAGGTGGCTCGGTGAGCATTTCCGAGCCCTTGGACGATCCGTGGGCCGACAGCGGTCCCAGTGATCGTCTGCCTGCCTCCCGCCGTCGTGACGAGGGAGGCCGCGGCCGCGACGAACAGCACGACCGCGGCCGGGACACCGGCGGGTGGGACGGCGGAGCCCCGGCGTTCGAGCGGGTGCCTCCCCAGGACCTCGAGGCCGAGCAGTCGGTGCTGGGCGGCATGCTGCTGTCCAAGGACGCCATCGCCGACGTGGTGGAGATCCTCAAGGGACACGACTTCTACAAGCCGGCCCACGAGACCATCTACACGGCGATCCTGGACGTCTATGCCAAGGGGGAGCCGGCCGACCCCATCACCATCGCCGCCGAACTCACCAAGCGCGGTGAGATCAACAAGGTCGGCGGTGCCTCGTACCTGCACACCCTGGTGCAGACGGTGCCCACGGCGGCCAACGCGGCGTACTACGCGGAGATCGTCCACGAGCGCGCGGTGCTGCGCCGCCTGGTCGAGGCGGGCACGCGCATCACCCAGATGGGATACGCGGCCGACGACGACGTCGACGAGATCGTCAACCGTGCCCAGGCCGAGATCTACGCGGTCACCGAGCAGCGCACCAGCGAGGACTACCTGCCGCTCGGGGACATCATGGAGGGCGCCCTCGACGAGATCGAGGCCATCGGTTCCCGCAGCGGTGAGATGACCGGCGTCCCCACCGGGTTCACGGACTTCGACTCGCTCACCAACGGCCTGCACCCCGGTCAGATGATCGTCATCGCCGCCCGTCCCGCCATGGGCAAGTCGACGCTCGCGCTGGACTTCGCCCGCGCGGCGTCGATCAGGCACAACCTGCCGAGCGTCGTCTTCTCGCTCGAGATGGGGCGCAACGAGATCGCCATGCGCCTGCTGTCCGCCGAGGCCAGGGTCGCCCTGCACCATATGCGGTCCGGCACGATGACCGACGAGGACTGGACCCGGTTGGCGCGCAGGATGCCGGACGTGTCCGCGGCACCGCTGTACATCGACGACTCCCCGAACCTGTCGATGATGGAGATCCGCGCCAAGTGCCGTCGTCTCAAACAGCGCAACGACCTGAAGCTGGTCGTCATCGACTACCTGCAGCTGATGCAGTCGGGCGGTTCCAAACGGGCCGAGAGCCGCCAGCAGGAGGTCTCCGACATGTCCCGGAACCTCAAGCTGCTCGCCAAGGAGCTGGAGATCCCGGTCATCGCGCTCTCCCAGCTCAACCGTGGCCCCGAACAGCGCACCGACAAGAAGCCGATGGTCTCCGACCTGCGCGAGTCGGGTTCCATCGAGCAGGACGCCGACATGGTCATCCTGCTGCACCGGGAGGACGCCTATGAGAAGGAGTCCCCTCGGGCCGGCGAAGCCGACCTGATCGTGGCCAAGCACCGTAACGGTCCCACGGCGACCATCACGGTGGCCTTCCAGGGCCACTACTCGCGCTTCGTGGACATGGCCCAGACGTGATGGGGCCGGTGCGACGCGCCGCAACCCGCCGCGGTGCCACGTGAGCACCTGCTGAACTGGTCGTATGACGACACCTCAGGAAGAACTGCTGCCGTCCACCCGGAGGGCGTTGCTGCACCGGATCGCCGCCGCACAGGCCGACGGGCGGGCACCGTCGGTCGTCGCCGCCGTGGTGCGGGGCGGGCGGACGGTGTGGACGGGCGCGCGGGCCTGGTCGGGGGAGGCGGTACCGGACGCCGACACGCAGTACCGGATCGGTTCGATCACCAAGACCTTCACCGCGGTCCTGGTGCTCCGGCTGCGCGACGAGGGCGTGCTCGATCTGGAGGATCCCCTGGAGAAGCACCTCCCGGGTACCGGTGCGGGGAAGGCGACCGTCGCCGAACTGCTCGCGCACGCCGGGGGGCTGGCCGCCGAGACGCCCGGCCCCTGGTGGGAGCGGACGCCCGGAGCCCTGCGGCCGGAGCTCGCCGACGTGCTGGGGGAGCGTCCGGTGGTGCATCCCGCCGGGCGGCGGTTCCACTACTCCAACCCGGGCTACGCGCTGCTCGGTGCGCTGGTGGAACGGCTGCGGGGCGCGTCGTGGGAGGACGTGCTGCGGCGGGAAGTGCTCGAACCGCTCGGCCTCCCGCGAACCGGCGTGCGGCCTCTGGCCCCGCACGCGGACGGCTGGGCGGTGCACCCGTGGGCCGACGTGGTGCTGCCCGAACCCGCCGAGGACCTCGGACGGATGGCACCGGCCGGGCAACTGTGGTCCACCGTCGGCGACTTGGCCCGCTTCGCGGACTTCCTCGTCCGGGGTGACGAGCGAGTGCTGGGCGCCGCGTCCCTGGGCGAGATGAGGACCCCCGCGGCCCCTGCCGAGGCGGCGGACGTGGCCGGCGGGTACGCGTACGGACTGGGCATGGAGCTGCGTCACCAGGAGGGGCGGGCGCTGGTCGGGCACACCGGGTCACTGCCCGGCTTCCTCGCTTGTCTCACGATCGGGGTGGAGGACGACGTGGCCGCGGTGGTGCTGGCCAACTGCACCGCCGGGATCCCGGTGTTCTCGCTCGCCGCCGACCTGGTCCGCACCGTGGCCGAGGCGGAACCTCGCATCCCCGCCCCTTGGCAGCCCATGAGGGAGGCGGATCCGGAACTGCTGGAACTCGTGGGCCCCTGGTACTGGGGCACCCAGGCTTACGCCCTGAAGCTGTCGGCCGACGGTCTTCTCTCGCTGGAGCCTCTGTCCGGCACGGGTCGCCGCTCGCGCTTCCGGCCGAACGGCGACGGCACCTGGACGGGCTTGGAGGGCTACTACGCCGGGGAGGTCCTGACGCCCGTGCGACGCCCCGATGGTTCGGTGGGGCATCTGGATGTCGGTTCCTTCGTGTTCACCCGGAGGCCCTACGACGGCAACGCCCCGGTGCCGGGTGGGGTGGACCCCGAAGGGTGGCGGGGGACCGGGTGACGACCGGAACCCGTACCGCAACGCGGTGAAGGGTGCTGTTTCACGTGAAACAGCACCCTTTCCGTCCGTTCGGCCGTGCTACAGCGGCAGCTTGAAGCCGACGTGGGACGCCGTGAAGCCGAGCCGCTCGTAGAAGCGGTGGGCGTCGGCGCGTGTCTTGTCCGAGGTGAGCTGGACCAGCTGGCAGCCCTGGCGGCGGGACTCGTCGATCGCCCACTCGATGAGCTGGGTTCCCAATCCGCTGCCGCGTTCGTCGGCATGGACGCGGACCGCTTCGATGACCGACCGGGTGGCGCCGCGTCGGGACAGCCCCGGGATGACGGTGAGCTGCAGGGTGCCGACGACGCGGCCTGCGCGGACGGCCACGACCAGGTGCTGGTGGGGATCGGCGTCGAGCCGCTCCCAGGCGGCCAGGTACGGACCGAGGTCGTCCGGGGACTCGCGCTGGGCACCCAGCGGGTCGTCGGCGAGCATGCCGACGATCGCGGGGATGTCGTCGGCCACCACGGCGCGTATCTCAAGATCTGTCATGGCCGCACCCTATGCGGACGGGGGACGGCATGATCCGGCGCAAGGCCCTCAGGCCGGAACGGGAGCCTTCAGGGTCTCCACCGCGCGGACGAGGGGGGCGAGGTCGGGATTCTTCGCCGCCTCGTCGAGGGCCTGCCGCAGGGCGCTGTCATGCGTGGGCCGTGCTTCCTCGAGGAGGGTCAGCCCGGTCTGCGTGACGTTGGTGTAGATGCCGCGCCGGTCGGTGGGACACAGGTAGCGCTCGAGGAGGCCGCGGTCCTCCAGCCGGGTCACCAGACGGGTGGTGGCGCTCTGGCTGAGCACGACCGCGTCGGCCACCTGCTTCATCTGCAGGTGCCCGCCTTCACCGTCGTGCTGCCGGCTGAGCACGTCGAGCAGGGAGTACTCGCGCACGCTCAGGCCGTGTCCTGCCTGGAGGGCGCGCTCGACGTGCGACTCGATCCTCCCGTGCAGCAGGGAAAGCGCCCACCAGCCCTCGGCCAGGGCGGTGAGGGTGGGATCCGTGGCGGTCATGGGGCCTTGTCCTCCGTCCAGGAGCTGCTGCATCCAGCGTAGAGCACCGACGCAATAGACCGCGTTTGAAAGTAACCTGCGCTTGCAACTATTGTCTCCACACGTAAAGCGCTACTGCAATCTTTCGGAAGGTCCACCCCCCATGCCTCTCGCGCTGCTCGCCCTTGCGATCGGGGCCTTCGGTATCGGCACGACGGAGTTCGTGATCATGGGCTTGCTGCCCGAGGTCGCCGGTGACTTCGGGGTCTCGATCCCCACGGCCGGGCTTCTCGTCACCGGTTACGCGCTCGGCGTCGTGTTCGGTGCCCCGCTGATGACCGTGCTCGGCACCAGGGTGTCCCGCAAGCGGATGCTGATGCTGCTGATGGGCCTGTTCGTCGTCGGGAACCTGGTCTCGGCCCTGGCTCCCGCCTTCGGAGTCATGCTGGCCGGCCGCGTCGTCGCCTCCCTGGCCCACGGCGCCTTCTTCGGCATCGGCTCCGTGGTCGCGGCCGACCTGGTCGCTCCCGACCGGAAGGCCGGTGCCATCGCCATGATGTTCACCGGGCTGACCGTCGCCAACGTCGTCGGCGTCCCCTTGGGCACCCTCGTCGGTCAGTCCATCGGCTGGCGGGTCACTTTCGGCATCGTGGCCGCCCTGGGCGTGATCGGCCTGGCCGGCATCGCCGCGCTGGTCCCCGACGTGTCCAGGCCCGAGGGAGTGCGGCTGCGCCACGAACTGGCCGCGTTCAGGAACGTACAGGTCCTGCTGGCGATGGCCATGACCGTCCTGGGCTTCGGCGGTGTCTTCGCGGCCATCACCTACATCGCGCCGATGATGACCCACGTCGCGGGCTTCGCCGACGGCTCCGTCACCTGGCTCCTGGTCCTGTTCGGCCTCGGCATGGTCGGCGGCAACCTCATCGGCGGCAAGTACGCCGACCGCGCCCTGATGCCCATGCTCTACGTGTCGCTGGGGGCCCTGGCCGTCGTCCTGGCGCTGTTCACCCTGACCGCCCACCACAAGGTCCTCGCCGCCGTGACGATCGCCCTGGTCGGCGCCCTCGGCTTCGCGACCGTCCCGCCGCTGCAGAAGCGGGTGCTCGACCAGGCCCAGGGGGCTCCCACCCTGGCCTCGGCCGTCAACATCGGCGCCTTCAACCTCGGCAACGCACTCGCGGCCTGGCTCGGTGGCGCGGTGATCGCGGCCGGCCTCGGCTACACCGCCCCCAACTGGGTGGGCGCGGCCCTCGCCGGGAGTGCTCTGGTGCTCGCCGTGGTCTCGGCCGCCCTGGAGCGCCGTGACCGGGAGCTGCCCGCTGCTGCACCGGCGGTCCCCGCCGAGCGGCCGGTCACCGTCCAGCACTGATGAGCCCGACGGACGGCCCCGCGGCACGACCGTCCGGGACCGGCAGGTCGGCCAGGCCGCGCCGTCCCCTGCACCACCCGGTTTCACCCCGACATCGAGGAGTATGCGCATGAGCACCACCACAGCCGTCGCCCCGCTGACCACGGCGGACGCCGAATCCCTTGTCGCCGCGGCATCCCAGGCCGCAGAGGCCGCCGGTGTCCCGGTCAGCGTCACCGTGCTGGATGCCGGAGGACACCTGCTCGCCTTCCGGCGGGACGACCGCGCCGTGCTGATCTCCGGCGAGACCAGCACCCGCAAGGCGTACACCGCCCTGCAACTGAACGCCCCGACCGCCGATCTCGTCGAGGCGGTGCAGCCCGGCGCCCTGTTCCACACCCTGCCCACGGCGCTCGACCGGCCGCTCCTGTTCATCGCCGGGGGCGTTCCCGTGCACCGCGACGGGCGGCTGATCGGCGCGATCGGTGTCGGGGGCGGGGCCCCGGAGCAGGACCACACCGTCGCGACGACTGCGGCGGCGGCCGTCGTCTGACAGGAACGCCCGACAGAGACCGCCCCTGCCGGCTGTGCACCGGAGCCGGCAGGGGCGTCCGTACGCCGGAGGGCGTCAGCCCGCCGCGACCGTCAGCGGCGCGAAGCGACGGGTCCAGTCCCCGGGCAGGTCCGTGATGCCGTAGGTCATGACGGCGTTGAACGCGACGGACGCCAGGCCCCGGTCCTTGGCCCAGTCCAGAAGCTCCTCGTGGCGTACGTCGATGTCCGTGCGCAGCGGACGGTCGGTGCTGTCGGCGAGGGAGCCGATCAGGGCCCGGGCGGTGGCCGTGTCGCGGGCGATGAGCGGGCCCACGACATGGGTGTCCATGTTGGGCCAGGCCGCCGCGTACCCCGTGAGCCAACCGTCCTCCTCGGCGACTCGCACCTGGTCGGCAAAGGCCGGCAGCCGGGTGACGACATGGGTGCGGCCCGCGCCGAACACCTCCTCGTCGAGTCGCAGGATGGCGGGCAGATCCTCGGCCGTCGCGGCGCGGGTGGCGATCCCGGTGTCGTCCGGGCCGGGGCGGAAGCGTCCGCGCAGCATCTCCGCCCGGCCGGTGACCTTGAAGCCGAGTTCTTCGTACAGCGGTTGGCCGGCAGGGGTGGCGTGGAGGGTCAGTGGGGTGGGGCCCATGTCCGTGACGACATGGCGCATCAGGCGGCGCCCGACCCCCTGCCGTGCATGCCGTCCGGCGACCAGGACCATGCCGATGGCCCCGAGTTCCGGGCGGGTCCCGTTTCCGTACTCGGTGACGACGCAGGCGGCGACCAGGCCGCCGTCGGGGTCGTCGATGCCGTAGCCCTTCCCGGCGGAGAGCAGGAGCCCCCACTTGTGTTCCTCCCGTGGCCAGCCCCGGTCCTCGGACAGGTCGGCGCACGCGGTGAGATCGCGGAGGGTCAGGTGGCGGATCGGCAAGGAGGCGAGCGAAGGTGTCGGCACGAGGGTCACCCTGGCCGACCGGGACCCTCGCCGTCCACCGGATATGGGGGGCCGCACGGCCTTTCGGACAGAGGTGTCCGGACCCTGTCCCGACGTGTGGCGCGCGGTATGTTTCACGTGAAACGGACCCCGTTACCCTCGTGCCCCATGACACGGCTGCATCTGTTCGACCTGGACGGCACACTGCTGCACGGCACCTCGGCGCCGGTCGAGATCTCCCGGCAGCTCGGCCTGGAGGCGGAGACCGTGGCGCTCGACCGGGCGATCTCCTCGGGCCGGATCGGGCCCCCGGAGTACGCGACACAGGTGCACGCGCTGTGGGCGGGCCTCACCGAGGCACATGTCGTCGCGGCGTTCGAGGCGGCTCCGTGGTTGTCCCGTATCCGGGAGGTGTGGGCGGAGATCACGCGTCGGGGCGACTACTGCGCGGTGGTCTCGCTGTCCCCGTCCTTCTTCGTGGAGCGGCTCACCAGCTGGGGCGCCCATGCCGCACACGGCTCGGTCTTCCCTGCCGTGCCGTTCACCGAGCCGGTGGACCCGGCGGGTGTCCTCAGTGCGGCGGCGAAGGTGCGGATCGCGGACCGGTTGTGCGCGGAGTTCGGTGTGACCCGGGCGGATTGCGTCGCCTACGGCGACTCGATGTCGGACCTCGATCTGTTCGGCGCGGTGCCCGTCTCCGTCGCGGTCAACGCCGACCGCCACCTGACCGGTCTGGCGACCCACGCCTACACGGGAAGGGACCTCTGGGAGGCCTACGAGCAGGTGCGCGCCGCCTGACCTCCCGGTCAGCCCAGGTCGGGGGCGTGCATGGCGCGGACACCTTCGATGTTGCCGTCCAGGTAGTGGCGCAGGGAGAGCGGCACGAGGTGGACGGAGGCGATGCCGACCCGGGTGAACGGCACGCGGACGATCTCGTACTCGCCGGCGGGTTCTTCGACCTCCGGGCCGTGCCGGAGCGAGGGGTCCATCGACTCCAGGCGGCACACGAAGAAGTGCTGCACCTTGACCCCGGTGGCGCCGCCGTCCTCACCGATGTGCTCCACCGTGTCGACGAAGCACGGCACGACATCCGAGATCTTCGCGCCGAGTTCCTCGTACACCTCGCGGTGCAGGGCGTCGACCACGGTCGAGTCCCCCGGCTCGACCCCGCCGCCGGGTGTCACCCAGTACGGGTCGACGCCGGGCTTGGTGCGCTTGATCAGGATCAGATGGTCGTCGTCCAGCAGAACCGCACGGGCGGTGCGCTTGACCACGGGTCGGACGGTCATGCTGGAAATGTGGCCCGGTTGGTTCCACGTGAAACATCGCCCCCACCGGGGCTCGGCGTCCGACGCGTGTCCTTGGCCCGGTCAGCACCAGTCGGTGGCCGCCCGCTGCAGCCAGTCGTGGGCGCGTGCCACGTGCGGCAGGGCCAGGGTGCCCGTACGGACCACCAGGAAGTAGGTGCGCAGCGGTGGCACCGCCGGCTCGTGCAGGGCCCGCACCGCACCCCGTTCCAGCGCCGACGTGCACAGATAGCGGGGCAGCACCGCCAGCCCCGCCCCGGCGACGGCGCAGGCCAGCACCGCGCGCAGGTCGGGGACGATGACGTCGCCCGGGGAGGCGGGGCGGGAGTCGAAGACCGAGGCCCAGTAGCGGGAGACGAGGGGCAGCGACTCGTGCACCTCGATCACCGGGACCTGCTCCAGGGCGGAGGGCCCGGTCCGGCGGAGCGTGCCGTCGCCGATCCGGTCGGCCCAGCGTGGAGCGGCGACCAGGACGTGCTCCTCGTCGCACAGAGCGGACGCGGACAGCAGGGCGCCGCGTGGCCGGACCGTGCTGATGGCCAGGTCGTGATGGCCCGCGGCCAGGCCCTCCAGGGCCTCTTCGGCGGTGCCGAAGGAAGCGCGCAGGGCCAGGCTGCGGCCGTCCTCCCCGGTCAGACCGGTCAGGGCGGGCAGGACCCGCTCGGCGACGAACTCCGCTGGGCCGGCCAGGTGCAGGGTGCGTAACGAGGCGTTCTCTTCGAGTCCGGTCTCGGTGATCTCCACCAGGGCGTCGAGGTGCGGTGCCGCTTTGTGGGCGAGTTCGTCGCCGATGGTCGTGGGGGTGACACCGCGGGCCTGGCGGAGGAACAGGGGACGGCCGAGCTGTCGCTCAAGTGTCCGGATCTGGGAGGTGACGGCCGGCTGGGAGAGCCCGAGCAGCGCGGCGGCCCGCGTGAAGGAGCCGGCCCGGTGCACGGTCACGAACGTCCGTAACAAGGCCAGATCCACAGCATTCTCTCCCTTGTCCGCACCGGCTCGTCTCCCCCGGGCGGGTCCAACTATAAATATGTCGATAGGTCGCTGTCGTTCCTGTGATTGGACACTGACAGTGAGTCAACTAGCCTTGGTCGCGCGGTTCTTCGCGCGCAGAACCGAGGACGGTCCGAGCCACGAGGGGGGAGGCTCGGACCGTCCGTCAGGGCACCGGGGCGTCGGCCGGCCGCGTGGGACCGCGTCAGTCCGCCGACGTGTCCAGGGCGTGCAGGACGTCCGCCACCAGGTCGTCCGCGTCCTCGGCGCCGACGGAGAACCGGATGAAGCCCTCCGGCACGGCGTCCCCGCCCCAGCGCCCACGACGTTCGGCCGTCGAGCGGACCCCGCCGAAGCTGGTCGCGCCGTCCACGAGCCGCAGCGCGTCGAGAAAGCGTTCCGCGCGGGCGCGCGTCGGCAGCGTGAACGACACCACGCACCCGAACCGGCGCATCTGCCGCGAGGCGACCGCGTACGAGGGATCGTCCGGAAGCCCCGGGTAGCGCAGCCCCGTCACCTCGGACCGTTCCCGCAGCGCCCGGGCCAGGGTGAGCGCGGTGGCGTTCTGCCGGTCCACCCGCAGCTGGAGCGTGGCGATGGAGCGGTGCGCCAGCCACGCCTCCATCGGGCCGGGAATCGCACCGGTGATCTTGCGCCACCGCCGTACGGCCGCCATGGCCGTGGCGTCGCGTCCGGTGACGTACCCCAGGAGGACGTCACCGTGCCCGGTGAGCTGCTTGGTGCCGCTGGCCACCGCGAAGTCGGCGCCGAGCTCCAGCGGGCGCTGGCCGAGGGGAGTCGCCAGCGTGTTGTCGACGGCGACCAGGGCCCCGCGCGCGTGGGCCTCCTCGGCGAGGCGCCGGATGTCGCACACGTCGAGGCCGGGGTTCGACGGGGTCTCGATCCACAGCAGTTTCGCCCCGTCGAGCACGTCGAGCTGGGCGTCGCCGCCCGTCGGCGCGGTCCGGACCTCGATGCCGTAGGTCTCCAGCTGGGCGCGTGCCAGGGGCAGCGCCTGGTAGCCGTCGTCCGGCAGGACCGCCACGTCACCGGCGCCCAGCTGGGAGAAGAGCACCGCGGAGACGGCAGCCATGCCGGAGGCGAAGACCAGGGTCTCGACGCCGTCCTGCTCCGGCGCCTCGAGTTCGCCGATGGCCTGTTCCAGCAGGGTCCAGGTCGGGTTCTCGTCCCGGCCGTAGGTGTAGGGGCCGGTGGGGTCGCCGGGCAGGTGGAAGTGGGCGGCGAACACCGGTCCGGGCAGGGTCGGCTCGTACTTGGCCGGCTCGGGGAGCCCGGCCCGCACCGCGCGTGTCCCGTCCCCGGGTCGGGGCGCCGCGGAGCCTTCGCCCGTCGTCGGGTCGCTCATGCCGCCTTCCCTTCCACCCGCTCGCGGACGGCTGCGAGCAGTCCGGTGCTCGCCGCCTCCACCATCGCCAGGCACGCGTCGAACCCGTCGTCGTCCCCGTAGTAGGGGTCGGGCACGTCGAGGTCGTCCGCCGCCGCGGGGTCGTACGAGCGCAGCAGGCGGACCTTCGCCGCGTCCCGCTCGGTGGGAGCGAGCCGGCGCAGGGCCCGCAGGTGGCCGGAGTCGAGCGCGACGACGAGATCGAGGCGGGCGAACCACGACGGGTCGAACTGCCGGGCCGTGTGGGCGGTGCCGTAGCCGTTCTCCCGGAGGACGGTCACCGCGCGGGGATCGGCGCCGTCGCCCTCGTGCCAGCCGCCCGTGCCGGCGCTGTCGACCTCGACCAGGCCGTCCAGTCCGGCCTCCGCCACGCGTGCGCGGAAGACGGACTCGGCGATCGGGGAGCGGCAGATGTTGCCGGTGCACACGAAACAGACGCGGTAGGTCATGTGCTCAGTCTCCGTCGGGCAGGACGAGGTTCAGCGCCCAGGAGACGACCGAGATGATCAGGCCGCCGAGGACGGCGGTCCAGAAGCCCTCCACGTGGAAGCTGAGGTCGAGCACCTCGGCGAGCCAGGAGGTGAGCAGCAGCATCAGCGCGTTCACCACCAGGGTGAACAGACCGAGCGTCAGGATGAGCAGGGGCATGCTGAGGAGCTGCACGATCGGCTTGACCAGGACGTTCACCACGCCGAAGATCAACGCGACGAGGATCAGGGTGCCGGCCTTCTTGCCCGTACTGTCACCGGTGAGGGTGATGTTGTCGAGCAGCCATACCGCGACGGCCAGGGCGCCGGCGTTGGCGATCGTCTTGACTAGGAAATTCATCATGTGTCTGATCGTGGCAGACACGATCGGACCTGGGCAGTGAGGTGGGGGCGGGCATCGCCATGAAGGCATTCCGGCTGGACGAACTGGAGGCCGAGCGGGCCGCGAACGACGGCGCGTACCTGCAGTTCCTGCGCGAGCGGAACATGTCGGTCGGCCTCTACGCGCTGGACGCGGGGGCGCAGGACCCGCAGCAGCCGCACCAGCAGGACGAGGTGTACTTCGTCGTCAGCGGACGTGCGACGATCACCGTGGGCACGGAGACCACGGAGGTGGCGCGCGGCAGCGTCGTGTACGTCCCGGCCGGTGTCCCGCACAAGTTCCACCACATCAGCGAGGATCTGCGGGTGCTGGTGGTGTTCTCTCCCCCCGAGAGCTGAGGCGGGCTCCGGGGTTCCCTAGGGGACCGCTCAGGGGCAGACAAGGGATACGCCGCCCCCATCGGCTCGCCGGCCGACCTAGCATCGAGTGCAGGACATCATCGACACGACCCGCACCCGACGGGCGGAGAGGTAAGGACGAGGGCCATGCGAGAGATCTTCACGGGACTGCCGTGGTGGGTGAAGTGGATCGCGGTGCCGGTCATCGCCCTGGTCGTGTTCGGCGGCCTGATAGCGAGTGTGGTCGGCTTCGTGATCGGACTGCTCTTCAAGCTGCTGGTGTTCGTCGCCCTGGTCGGCGGACTCATCTACGTCGTACGGAAGTTCATGACGGGCTCCTCGTCGCGCAGCGACTGGTGAACCCACGGGGAACCGGTGCGGCGGTGACGCCCGTCACCGGTTCCCTCGGGCGGGGGAAGTTTCCCCGGCGGACCGGTCACGTGCGGTGACGGACGGTTAGAGTCCACAACGCGGCGTGGGGCGCTTTCCCGCGAGTGGCCCGCACGCCCGCCCGTGTTCCCCGCACGGGTCGCCCCTCGCCTTCGGGAGTGATCCTTGGCCCCGGCCGACACCGCCCCTGCCCACGTGGCCTCCGTCCCCTCGCAGCCCGGCGCGCCGGAGTCCGCCACCACGGCCCTGCCCACCGCGACGCTCATCGGGTCGGTGCAGCGTGCGCTGCGTCTTCTGGAGTGCGTGGCGGGACACGCGTACGGGGCTCCCGCCAAGCAACTGGCCCGCGAGACCGGCCTGGCGCTCCCCACCACCTACCACCTGCTGCGCACCCTGGTGTTCGAGGGATACCTGCGCCGGGACAAGGGGCTGTTCTTCCTCGGGGAGGCAGCCGAGCGGCTGAGCAGCAGCGGGGCGCGGCAGAAACGTCGCACCACGTTCGTGGACGCGCTCGCCCGCTGGCGGGACGTCCTCGGAGCACCCGTCTACTACGCCGTGTACCGCGAGGGCGAGATCGACCTGCTGTGCGTCTCCGACACCCCGGCGCATCCCGCCGTGGAGGAGTGGGCCGCCTTCCGGGAGACCGGCCACGCCCACGCCATCGGCCAGTGCCTGCTGTCCCAGCTCGGCGAGGAGGAGCGCCGTGACCACCTCGCCCGCCATCCCGTCCGGCCGGTCACGCCGTACACGGTGCGCGACGGGCACAGTCTGCTCCGCCGCCTCGACCGGTCCTACCGCGCGGGCGTGGTGACGGAGCGCCAGGAGTACGCGGTGGGCACGGTCTGCGCGGCCGTCCCCGTCACCGTCGGCGGCACGGCGGCGGCCATCGCCATTTCGTTGCCCGCACACCAGGTCGATCGTCTGCTGCCCGCGGCCCAGCGGCTGCAGGCGGAAGGAAGCCGCTCGGTCGGGTCGCTCGCACTCTCTATCAGTATCTGAAAACTTACTCCTTGTGATCTGCTGTGTACTTTCAGCAAGATTCCTTCAGGTGTCAGGTGGTCCATTCCCGGCCAGTCGACGGCAGATGACGGGGTAGGCGATGCGCGAGTCCGTGCAGGCAGAAGTCATGATGAGCTTTCTCGTGTCGGAGGAGCTGTCCTTCCGTATCCCGGTGGAACTGCGCTACGACACCTGTGATCCCTATGCCGTGCGGCTGACCTTCCATCTGCCGGGTGATGCCCCGGTGACCTGGGCCTTCGGTCGTGAGCTGCTGGTCGACGGGGTGGTGCGCCCCTGCGGTGAGGGCGATGTGCGGGTCGCGCCCGTGGAGCCCGACGCGCTCGGCGAGGTACTGATCCGGCTGCAGGTGGGCAGCGACCAGGCGCTGTTCCGCTCGTCGACGGCTCCCCTGGTGGCCTTCCTGGACCGTACGGACAAGTTGGTGCCGCTGGGACAGGAGGGGGCGCTCGGCGACTTCGACGCCCACCTGGACGACGCGCTGGACCGCATCCTGGCGGAACAGAGCGCCGGCTGACGGCCGGGCTCGGCGAACCGGGAGGGGCGGAACGCTTCAGCGGGTTCCGCCCCGTGTGCAGAAACGCTCCCTCACCGCGTCCGGGACGAACCGCCGGCCCGGCCCCACGACGGCCCCCGACGGCCGGGCGGCGGACGCCAGCACGACGGTCAACCGGGGGGCGTCAGCGCTTGCGCCGCCTCCCCCGGCCACCGCGCGAGGAGGCCGCACGGGCCTCCGGCACCGTCCCGCCCTCCGCGGCTGCTGCGGCGGCCTGCGCGCGGGGCCGGGCCGACGGGCGGTCCGCCGAGACCACCAGGGCGGCCAGCGCCGTGGTGACCGGCACGGAGGCGACCAGACCGATCGAACCGATGAGCGTCCGCACGATCTCCTCCGCCACCAGCTCACTGTTGGCGACCGTGCCGACTCCGCTCTGCGCGATGGAGAACAGCAGCAGCAGGGGCAGCGCCGCCCCCGCGTAGGCGAGGACGAGGGTGTTGACCACGGACGCGATGTGGTCGCGGCCGATCCTGATGCCGGCCCGGTAGAGCGCGCGCCGGCTCATCAGCGGGTTGGCCTCGTGCAGTTCCCAGACCGCGGACGTCTGCGTGACCGTGACGTCGTCCAGCACACCCAGCGAACCGATGATGACGCCGGCCAGGAGCAGGCCGCTCATGTCGATCCCCGGGTACAGCCCGTGGATGAGGCCGGTGTTGTCGTCGGTGTTCCCGGTCAGCGCGGCCCAGCCGATGAAGACCGAGCCGAGGACGCCGATCAGCAGCAGGGAGATCAGGGTGCCCAGCACGGCGACCGACGTCCGGGCCGACATGCCGTGGCACAGGTACAACGCCATCAGCATGATGGCGCTCGCCCCGACCACCGCGACCGCCAGCGGGTTCGAGCCCTGCAGGACGGCGGGCAGGATGAAGAAGTTGAGCACCATGAAGCTCACGGCCAGCGAGACCAGCGCCATGACCCCGCGCAGCCGTCCCACGACCACCACGGCGAGCGCGAAGATGCCGGCCAGCAGAGCCAGGGGGAAGCGCCGGTTCACATCGGTGACCGAGTACTGCAGGTCCTCCGGCGCGGACGGCTCGTAGGCGACCACGACCTCCTGGTCGCGGCTCAGCTGCCGGGACTGGTCGGGCTGCACGATCTCGGTGAACGTACGGCCCTTGTCCTGGCCGGTGTCGACCCGGATCGTGGCCTTCTTGCAGGTGCCGTCCGCCTGTTGCTGGGCCGAGGAGCCCTCCGCCGTCGACGTGTCACCGGTCGGCACCCCTCCGGACGCGTTGACGGACTTGCAGCTGACCTCGACCACCTCGGTGACCGTGGCCTGCTGGGTCTGCCGGTCGAAGCCGACGCCGGTGCGCTCGTGCCCGGGGGCACCGCCGGGCCACAGCACCACCAGGCCGGTCAGCACGGCCGCGGCGAACGGGATCAGGATCGCAGCGATCACCCTGCGCAGGTGCCGCGAGACGGGGGCCGCCGGGCCGTGACTGTGACCGTGCCCGTGGGAGTGGCCGGCGCCCGGCCCCGGATGTCCATGGCCCGGCTCCGGGCCGGCCCCGGTGCCCTGGCCCGGGACACCGCCGTTTCCGGCGCCGGATCCGCGGGGTGGTTCGGGCGGGGGGTACGGAGGATGGTGCGTCGAGGTCACCGCCCGATCATCGCAAGAACGGTGGGGGCCCTCTGGTCACCGCGCCAGAACGGACGCTAGCGTGGGGGCACCTTTTGTACACGCGGGAGCTCGGAGCACCGGGCTGAGAGGGCGCTGACCTCCGTTCCAGCGACGTTTCACATGAAACATCACCGAGTCCGAGTGATGTTTCACACGGAACGCCGTCCGACGGAAGCCGCTGCGTCGACCGCCGAACCTGTTACCGGGTAATGCCGGCGTAGGGAGTAGGTCTCATGACCAACAAGGACGCACGCACGCCTGCCTCCACGCAGAACCCGACGGAAGCGTCGGTCAACGGGGAGAGCACGACACCCATCGGCTGGCACAAGGCGTACGTCGAAGGCACCCGTCCCGATCTGCGGGTGCCGGTCCGTCAGGTGCATCTCACGAACGGGGAGTCGGTCACGCTCTACGACACCTCGGGTCCGTACACCGATCCGCACGTCGACACGGACGTGCGCAGGGGACTGGCGCCCCTGCGGGAGAACTGGATCGTGGCCCGGGGCGACACCGAGGAGTACGCGGGACGGCCGGTCCGTCCCGAGGACGACGGGATCAGGCACACCTCGCCGCGGGGTGGTCTGCGCAACCTCGACGCGGTCTTCCCCGGGCGGCCGCGCCAGCCGCGCAGGGGCCGCGAGGGCCGCGCGGTCACGCAGCTCGCCTACGCGCGGCGCGGCGAGATCACACCGGAGATGGAGTTCGTGGCGATCCGGGAGAACGTCTCTCCCGAGGTCGTCCGCGAGGAGATCGCGGCGGGGCGGGCCGTGCTGCCGGCCAACGTCAATCACCCGGAGACCGAGCCGATGATCATCGGCAAGCGGTTCCTGGTGAAGGTGAACGCCAACATCGGCAACTCGGCGGTGACCTCCTCCATCGAGGAGGAGGTCGAGAAGATGACCTGGGCGACGCGCTGGGGCGCCGACACGGTCATGGACCTGTCCACCGGCCGGAACATCCACACCACACGGGAATGGGTGCTGCGCAACTCCCCGGTGCCGATCGGGACCGTGCCGCTCTACCAGGCCCTGGAGAAGGTCGACGGCCGGGCCGAGGAACTGACCTGGGACATCTACAAGGACACGGTCATCGAGCAGGCCGAGCAGGGCGTGGACTACATGACGGTGCACGCGGGTGTGCGCCTGGCGTACGTGCCGCTCACTGCCCGCCGCAAGACCGGCATCGTCTCGCGCGGCGGCTCGATCATGGCGGCGTGGTGCCTGGCGCACCACAAGGAGTCGTTCCTGTACGAGAACTTCGAGGAACTCTGCGACATCCTCGCCGCCTACGACGTGACGTACTCGCTCGGCGACGGCCTGCGGCCCGGTTCGATCGCGGACGCCAACGACGACGCGCAGTTCGCGGAGTTGCGCACGCTCGGGGAACTCAACCGGATCGCGAAGCGTTTCGATGTACAGACCATGATCGAGGGCCCGGGCCATGTCCCGATGCACAAGATCAAGGAGAACATCGACCTTCAGCAGGAGATCTGCGATGAAGCCCCGTTCTATACGCTCGGCCCGCTGACGACGGACGTCGCGCCGGCCTACGACCACATCACCTCCGGCATCGGCGCCGCGATGATCGCCTGGTGGGGCACGGCGATGCTCTGCTACGTCACACCCAAGGAACACCTGGGCCTGCCCAACCGCGACGACGTCAAGACGGGCGTGATCACCTACAAGATCGCCGCCCATGCCGCCGACCTCGCCAAGGGACATCCGGGGGCGCAGGAGTGGGACGACGCCCTGTCCGACGCCCGCTTCGAGTTCCGGTGGGAGGACCAGTTCAACCTGGCCCTCGACCCGGACACGGCCCGGGAGTTCCATGACGAGACGCTCCCGGCGGAGCCCGCCAAGACGGCCCATTTCTGTTCGATGTGCGGGCCGAAGTTCTGCTCGATGAAGATCAGCCACAGCATCACCGAGCGGTTCGGGGACGCGGGGGCCGACGGCGCGTCCGCCGAGGAGATCGCCGAGGGCATGCTCCAGAAGTCGAAGGAGTTCGCGGCAAGCGGCAACCGGGTGTATCTGCCGATCGCCGACTGACGCGCCCTCCAGGCCCTGAGCCGGGCCTGCACGACGCACGGACGGTGGTGGTGCCCGCGGTCCCCGACCCGGGCACCGCCACCGGACGACAGGGTGGTCTCCCCGCCGGACCGGGCGAGTCCCCCGGACGGCGGCCCGGCACCGGTCCCCCGGCGTCGCCGTCCGGCCGGCGCCGGCACGGTGGGTTCCGGCCATGGAGGAGGGCAGACTGGGCGCATGACAGCCACACCGATGAGCAAGGGTTCCAACCTTCCGGTCCATGCCCCGGTGGTGCGCGTCGAACTCGCCTGGGGCACCGGTCCCGGGGTGCCCGACGTCGACGCCTCGGCCCTGCTGCTGACCGACACCGGACGGGTGCGGGACGACGGCGACTTCGTCTTCTACAACCAGCCCCGCCACTCGTCCGACGCCGTGACGCACCGCGGCAAGCTGGCCGCGGCCGGCGGCTCGACCGACACGCTGGAGGTCGACCTCCGCGGGCTCGAGCCCGCCGTCGAGCGGATCGTGCTGTGCGCGTCGGCGGACGGCGGCACCTTCGGTCAGGTCCCGGGCCTGGTACTGCGGCTGTTCGACGCCGGGACGGGAGCAGAGCTGGCCCGGTTCGACATGGCGGCCGGCACGGAGACGGCCTTCATTGGCGGTGAGCTGTACCGGCGGCAGGGGGAGTGGAAGTTCCGGGCGGTGGGCCAGGGCTACGCCTCCGGACTCGCCGGACTGGCCACCGACTTCGGCATCTCGGTGGACGACGCTCCCCCGGCCGCGCCCACCACCCCGGCGGCACCCCCGCAGGCTCCGCCGGCCGTTCCCCCGGCACCGCCCGCCGGGACGCCGTACCCGTCGCAGCCCGCCCCGCCTGCCATGCCCCAGACCGCACCCCCGGCCGTACCTCCCGCGCCCGCTCCGGCGGCTCCGCCCGGTCCCGGGACGGCCCCGCGGCTCACCAAGGGGGAGGAGCGGCTGCCGGTGGACATGCGCAAGCGGTTGTCCCTGCGCAAGGAACAGGTCGCGGTGAGCCTGCAGAAGCACGGGGCGACCGGGGTCACCGCCCGCGTCGTGCTCGTCCTGGACGCCTCCGGGTCGATGTCCTTCCTGTACTCCAGGGGCGTCGTGGCCGACGTCGTCGAGCGCATGGCCGCGGTCGCGGCTCAGCTGGACGACGACGGCGAGATGCAGGCCTGGACGTTCGCCTCGCATCCGGCACGGCTGCCGGATCTGCGGCTCGGCGAGCTGCCCGAGTGGCTGCGGCTCCATGTGCGGGTGGGGGAGATGAGCCTCTTCCGGCGCCGCGGCCGCAAGAAGGGGCTGGACCCGAACCAGGTCGACATGCGCGCGGTCGGCATCCAGAACGAGGAGCAGAAGGTCATCGCCGAGGTGCGTTCCTTCGTCCGGGACCATCCGGCGTCGGCGCCCACCCTGGTGCTGTTCTTCTCCGACGGCGGTGTCTACCGCAACGCGGAGATCGAGCGGGAGCTCCGGGACGCGGTGGAGGAGCCGATCTTCTGGCAGTTCGTGGGGCTCGGCAGAGCCGACTACGGCGTGCTGGAACGGTTCGACACCCTGCCCGGCCGGCGCGTCGACAACGTCGGGTTCTTCGCCGTCGACGACATCGGCACGGTGCCGGACCCGGAGCTGTACGACCGTCTGCTGTCGGAGTTCCCGTCGTGGATCGCGGCCGCGGGCCGGGCGGGCATTCTCTGACCGGCGGACGGGCGCGTGGTCACCGTGCCCCCGACTGTGCCCCCGTGCACCTCCCGCCGGGGAGGCCAGGACGCACGCACCGCGGCCCCCGGACCGTCCGGTCCCGGGGCACATTCGGCCCTCCCCCCGGCTCACGCCCCGTGGGGAGCGCGAGCCGGCGGCCGGTCCGTCCGGCTACTCCGGCTGGTGTTCCGGTCCGCCGAAGTCCGGGCTGCTGTAGTCCGGGCTCGAGTAGCTCGGCCGGCCGCTGGCCGGCCCCTCGTCGGGGCTGCTGAACCCCGGCCGGTCGTAGCCGAGCTGCGGGATGCGCCCGGCCGGCGTGCCGGGCCCCGACCGGTGCAGTGCCGCGGCGGCGCCCGGGTCGGCCAGGGCGTCGCGCAGGAACGGCACGATGCCGCGCTCCAGGAGGGCTTCCCGCCAGGCCTCCCTGGCCCGCGCCAGTTCCTCGTCGGCCTGCGCGTACGGCCCGCTGTGTGCCGAGGGCTTGTTGCGCAGTGCGGTGAGCAGCAGTCCCACGGCGGCGACGAGGATGGCGACCGCCGTCACCGCGCCGAACACCCAGCCGGTGGTGAGCATGGTGCGGGCGAAGGCGGCGTCCGGGTCGACGGCCCGCAGGACGTAGCCGACGAGCAGGAAGATCACGGCAGCGGTGCCGGCCAGGACGGGCGCCAGGACGGCGACGACGGCGACGGCGCCCGCGCCGGCGGTCTCGGCGACCTCTCCCATGGTGGCGGCGAGTCCCACCGCGCCGCCGCCGGTCTCCTCGGAGCCCGCGTCGCGGACGGCCGGGGCGGTGTGCCCCGGTGGGTGGCGCAGTTCCTCACGGACCTTGACGTAGTGCTGGTACTCGTTCGCCGCGGCCGCCGCGATGATCGCGGTGGCGTTGAGCGCCATGGTGCGCAGTTGCTCGGTGTTGAGCCGCTGTCCGACAGCGGTCAGTCCGGGACGGTGTGGTGCGGTGCGCAGCGCCTCATCGAGAACCCGCTCGTACTCCGGGCGGTCCTCGCTCATCAGGTACTGCGGAACGCTGTTCATGTGCATCCCCCGATGCTCCGTAGGGCTTGGGGCTCGGCATGCTGACGAGCCGTCGGGCAGAAACGGAGGGGAGCCTGCTACGGATAAGCCGATGGTAGAGCGGTGACGGCGCGCGGTGACAGGGGGTTTACCGAAATTGACACGCGTCGGCCGCCTGTCGGGGCCGCCCGGTGGCGGCCCGGAAGCGGCCGGCTGAAGCCTCAGGCGTGCAGGGGCAGTTGCCGGACCAGCAGCTTTCCGGCCATCGTCACGCCGCCGTCCATCGCGATGGCGAGCCCGTCGGCGTAGACGTGCGGTCCTTCGATGACGGGCCCGCGGTCGTCCTCGCCGTCCTCGGAGCCGACTTCGCCCAGGAGATAGGGAATCGGGCTGTGCCCGTGAACGACCCGGGTGCCGCCGTACGTATCCAGCAGGGAGCGCACCGCGTCGGCACCGCCCTCGTCCCGGAAGGAGAAGCGCTTGGTGAACTTGCGGAACAGGTCCCAGACCTCGTCCGCGTCGTTGCGGGTGATCGTCTCGCGGACGGTGTCGTTGACCTCTTCGATGGACCGGCCGTAGTCGAGGTAGGCCGTGGTGTCGGAGTGCAGCAGCAGGTGGCCGTCGACCTCCTCGACGGCGTCCAGGCGGGACATCCACTGCAGGTGGTGGTCCTGGAGGCGGTCCATGTCGGTCTTCTGTCCGCCGTTGAGCAGCCAGGCCGCCTGGAAGGTGGCGGTGCCCGCCCCGGAGTTGACGGGGGTGTCGCCGAACCGCTTGGCGCCCAGGAGCAGCAGCTCGTGGTTGCCCAGCAGGGCCTTGCAGTAGCCGCCGGCCGCCGCGGCCTCGGCGGACAGCCGCATCACGAGGTCGATGACGCCGATGCCGTCCGGGCCGCGGTCGGTGAAGTCGCCGAGGAACCACAGGCGCGCGGTGCCGGCGCACCACTGGCCCGCGGCGTCGATCAGGCCCTGCTCCTGCAGGGCGGCCACCAGTTCGTCGAGGTAGCCGTGGACGTCCCCGACGACGTACAGCGGACCGGGGCCCGTGGCGGACTGGGGGGCCGGAGCGGGCTCGGGTTCGACGGTCACCTGGACAGTGTCACCCCGATTGATGACGGGAAGGTCCCGCTGTGTGGGCGTGTATCCCTCGGGGTAGGTGTCCGCGACCGGCGGGACGACGTCGCCGGGATGCGTGCTGTGGGCGTACGGGCCGGTCTCGTGGACGTACGCGGGCACCCGGAAGTCGCGCACCGTCGCCGTGCGCTCCACCTCGGGTCCCTGACCGGCCCCCTGAGTCATCGACCCCTCCACCACCATCGCGCCGCGTCTGCACCGCATCGGACTGCCTGGTCGCAGCGGTCCGCGGTGTCGTGGGCCCATCATAGGAATGCGAATCCCGCCATGTGATGACCCAGGGGTGCTGAATCAGAACGGGGCTCCGGTTCGCCGCGGCTTTCGCCCCGATTAGGCCCGCTTCGCCACCCCCGAGCCCTTCCGGGAGGGGGCCGGGGGTGCGGGACGGGCGCGCGTTCGCCGGGCGGCCGGCCCGGTTCCCCCGGAGGAGTGGCGTCGGATGTCGGCCGTTTCACTCTCCGGGGCGGCACCCGTTCCCGGCCCGGGGCCCTTCCTGGTTCCCGCCGTCCCGGGCCCCGGTGCGGTGCGGCGGGCGGGTCACGTGCGCTCGGGAGACCTCGGCGGGCTGACCGTCGTGCGGGGCGGCCGGCGCTGCGAGGAGGTGCGCACGATCAGCTCCGTCGGTATCACCTGCTCGACCGGCTGGTCGGAGGCGACGCCCTCGATCGCGTCGATGAGCAGCTGGACCACGGCCGTACCGATTCGGCGGGGCTTGAGGGAGAGGGTGGTGATCGGCGGCTCGGTGTTGGCGTACACGGTGGACTCGCTGCAGCAGACGAGCAGCAGGTCCTCCGGGACGCGCAGGCCGTAGCGGCGCGCTGCGGCCAGCAGGTCGGTGCCGTTGGGGTCGAACAGGCCGTAGACGGCGTCCGGGCGGTCGGGGCGGGCGAGGAGCCGGTCGGCGGCGACGGCGCCCGCGCACGGGTCGTGGGCCGGGTAGGACTCGTAGACCGGGTCCTGTCCCACGCGCTCGCACCAGCGCAGGTACGCGGTGGTGGACAGGTGCGTGTAGGTGTCGGTGGTGGTCCCGGTGAGCAGGCCGATCCGGCGGGCACCGGCGTCGGCGAGGTGGTCCAGGATGCCGAGGACGGCGGCCTCGTGATCGTTGTCCACCCAGGCGGTGACCGGGAGGGAGCCGGCCGGGCGGCCGTCGGAGACGACCGGTAAGCCCTGCCGGACGAGTTCGCTGACGACCGGGTCGTGGTCGGAGGGGTCGATGACGACCGTGCCGTCCAGGGCGACGTTGGACCACACGTCGTGCCGGGAGGTCGCGGGGAGGATCACGAGGGCGTAGCCGCGGGCGAGCGCGGCGGAGGTGGCGGCGCGCGCCATCTCCGCGAAGTACGCGAACTCGGTGAAGGTGAAAGGTTCATCCCCGTACGTGGTCACGGTCAGGCCGATGAGTCCCGACTTGCCGGTGCGGAGCGTGCGGGCGGCGGCCGAGGGGCGGTAGCCCAGTCTGTCGGCGACCTCGCGGACATGGCGCCGGGTGGCGTCCGGGAGCCTGCCCTTGCCGTTGAGGGCGTCGGAGACGGTCGTGATGGAGACTCCGGCGGCGGCGGCCACATCCCTGATGCCCGCTCGTCCCGGCCGGCTGCCTCGGCGTGAGGTTTCCGCGCGGCTCACCTGGTGCTTCCCTGCTGCTGTCATGGCGAGCCGATAGTAGGGCTCATGCGGTGGGGTAGGGCGGGCGCATATGCACGCGTTGACAGGCACGTTTTTGCATGATCAACAACGCCCAACCTCCATGGAAACCAAGGAAGTTGAACGTTCCAATTCACGGAACTGACGTCTCGACCCGCACGTACCTGCCAAGGGTCCGATGTTGCGAAGAGGTCTCAACTCACCTGCACGAGGGATGCGCGCCACGGCGTGAACCACCGGCGCATAGATATATGTGAGGCGCGCCCCCTGTGCGCGCGCCCTTCATGCGGCTTCGGGTGATCTTGCCCCGGTGTCCCCGGAGGAAGAAGCCCGGCGGGACCCGCGCGGCCCGCACATCCCGCTGCGCCACCGCTCTACGCAGCGGAGGGGAATCCTCATAAGGTGAGCAGTATTGGATGTCGGCGGCGGTCATGGGCCGCCGGTCTTCGCGAGGAGGACTGCGGTGAGCGAGACGAGCCCCAAGCTGCGCGCCGAGCTGGAGGGGATCCCCACCTACAAGCCGGGCAGGCCGGCCGCGGCCGGAGGGCCCGCCGCCTACAAGCTGTCCTCGAACGAGAACCCCTACCCGCCGCTCCCGGGTGTCATGGAGACCGTCGCCGCCGCGGCCTCGTCCTTCAACCGCTACCCGGACATGGCGTGCACGGCGCTGATGGCCGAGCTGTCCGAGCGGTTCGCGGTGCCGGTCTCCCACCTGGCCACCGGAACCGGTTCGGTGGGCGTCGCCCAGCAACTGCTCCAGGCCACCTCGGGCCCCGGCGACGAGGTGATCTACGCCTGGCGCTCCTTCGAGGCGTACCCGATCATCACGCAGATCAGCGGGGCGACCTCCGTGCAGGTGCCGCTGACGCCGGGCGATGTGCACGACCTGGACGCGATGGCCGACGCGATCACCGACCGCACGCGCCTGATCTTCGTCTGCAACCCCAACAACCCCACCGGCACGGTGGTGCGGCGGGCCGAGCTGGAGCGCTTCCTGGACCGGGTGCCGCAGGACGTCCTGGTGGTGCTGGACGAGGCGTACCGCGAGTTCATCCGCGACCCCGAGGTGCCCGACGGCGTCGAGATCTACCGGGAGCGGCCCAACGTCTGCGTGCTGCGCACCTTCTCCAAGGCCTACGGGCTGGCCGGGCTGCGCGTCGGCTTCGCGATCGCCCACGAGCCGGTGGCCGCGGCGCTGCGCAAGACGGCGGTCCCGTTCGGGGTGAGCCAGATCGCGCAGGAGGCGGCGATCGCCTCGCTGCGGGCGGAGGACGAGCTCATCGGCCGGGTGGGTTCGCTGGTGTGTGAGCGCAACCGGGTGGTCGAGGGGCTGCGCGAGCAGGGCTGGACGGTGCCGGAGACGCAGGCCAACTTCGTCTGGCTGCGGCTGGGGGAGCGCACGGTGGAGTTCGCGCAGGCGTGCGAGCAGGCCGGGGTGGTCGTCCGGCCGTTCGCCGGTGAGGGCGTGCGGGTGACGGTCGGGGAGACCGAGGCGAACGACATCTTCCTGAAGACGACGGAGGCCTTCCGCAGGGAGGTCTGAGTCCGAACGACGACACGTGTGTCGGGGCGGCCGGCGGGTGATCCCGCCGGCCGCCCGCGTGTGGGGGCGCGGCAGCGGCCTGGTGCCGACCGCTCCCGGGACGGCCTCCGGCGCCCGGTGATGCAGAGGGGTTGACATCACAGGGGACCCCCCTTCCGGATGCGAAAAGCAGTACGTCATAATTGCTTGTGAATGTGAACGCGTTCACAAGCAGACCCCGTATTCCCGAGTTGTGTGGGGACGAACGGGGAGCAAGCGGCCGTTCCGACCACGGCGACGTAAGGAGCACGACGTGGAATTGGCTCTGGCGCCGGAGACCCTGGCGCGCTGGCAGTTCGGCATCACCACCGTCTACCACTTCCTCTTCGTCCCTCTGACGATCTCGCTGGCCGCCCTCACCGCCGGGCTGCAGACCGCCTGGGTGCGTACGGAGAAGGAGAAGTACCTCAGGGCGACCAAGTTCTGGGGGAAGCTCTTCCTGATCAACATCGCGATGGGCGTGGTCACCGGCATCGTGCAGGAGTTCCAGTTCGGCATGAACTGGTCCGACTACTCACGGTTCGTCGGTGACGTCTTCGGCGCCCCGCTCGCCTTCGAGGCGCTGATCGCCTTCTTCTTCGAGTCCACCTTCATCGGGCTGTGGATCTTCGGCTGGGACAAGCTGCCCAAGAAGATCCACCTCGCCTGCATCTGGATGGTCTCGATCGGCACGCTGCTCTCCGCCTGGTTCATCCTGGCGGCGAACTCCTGGATGCAGCACCCGGTCGGCTACCGGATCAATGAGGAGAAGGGCCGCGCCGAGCTCACCGACTTCTGGCTGGTGCTCACCCAGAACACCACGCTCAACCAGGTCTTCCACAGCTTCGCGGCGGCGTTCCTGACGGGCGGTGCCTTCGTGGTCGGCATCGCTGCCTTCCACCTGATGCGCAAGAAGCACATCACGGTGATGCGCACCTCGCTCCGGCTCGGCCTCGTCACCATGGCCGTCGGCGGCCTGCTCACCGCGGTCAGCGGCGACACCCTCGGCAAGGTCATGTACGAGCAGCAGCCGATGAAGATGGCCGCCGCCGAAGCGCTCTGGGAGACCGAGGGCCCCGCACCCTTCTCCGTCTTCGCCTACGGGGACGTGGACAAGGGACACAACAAGGTCGCCCTGGAGATCCCCGGCCTGCTGTCCTTCCTCGCGCACGGCGACTTCGACTCCGAGGTGCCGGGCATCAACGACACCAACGAGGCCCTGCAGGAGCAGTTCGGGCCCGGCGACTACCGGCCCATCATCCCGGTCGCCTACTGGAGCTTCCGCTGGATGATCGGCTTCGGCATGGCGTCCTTCTCGCTCGCTCTGCTGGGCCTGTGGCTCACCCGGAAGCGGTTCCTGCTGCCACCCGCCCTGCGCACCGGGGAGGACGAGGTGCCGCACCTGGTGCTGTACAAGCAGCCGCTCGGTGCGAAGCTGACCCGCCTCTACTGGCGCCTGGCCCTGTGGACGATGGCCTTCCCGCTGATCGCCAACGCCTGGGGATGGATCTTCACCGAGATGGGCCGGCAGCCCTGGGTCGTCTACGGCCTGATGCAGACCCGCCACGCGGTCTCCCCCGGTGTGTCCCAGGCCGAGGTCATCATCTCGATGTCGGTCTTCACCGCGCTGTACGCCGCCCTGGCCGTCATCGAGGTCCGGCTGCTCGCCAAGTACGTCAAGGCGGGACCGCCCGAGCTCACCGAGTCCGACCTCAACCCGCCCAAGAAGCTCGGCGGCGACCTCCGTGACGCCGACAAGCCGATGGCCTTCTCGTACTAGGCCGAGGGAGGCACACCGTCATGGAACTGCACAACGTCTGGTTCGTCCTCATCGCCGTCCTGTGGATCGGCTACTTCTTCCTTGAGGGCTTCGACTTCGGGATCGGGATCCTCACCCGGCTGCTCGCCCGCGACCGCTCGGAGAAGCGGGTGCTGATCAACACGATCGGCCCGGTCTGGGACGGCAACGAGGTGTGGCTGCTCACCGCCGGCGGCGCGACCTTCGCGGCCTTCCCCGAGTGGTACGCCACGCTCTTCTCCGGCTTCTACCTGCCGCTGCTCGTGATCCTCATCTGCCTCATCGTCCGGGGGGTCGCCTTCGAGTACCGGGCGAAGCGGCCGGAGGAGACGTGGCAGCGCAACTGGGAGACGGCGATCTTCTGGACCTCGCTCGTCCCGGCGTTCCTGTGGGGCGTGGCGTTCGGCAACATCGTGCGCGGCGTGAAGATCGACGCCGAGTTCGAGTACGTCGGCCACGTCTGGGAGCTGCTCAACCCGTACGCCCTGCTCGGCGGCCTGGTCACGCTGACGCTGTTCACCTTCCACGGCGCGGTGTTCGCCGCCCTGAAGACCGTCGGCGACATCCGGGAACGGGCACGGCACCTGGCGGAGCGCGTGGGGCTGGTCACCGCCGCCCTGGCGCTGGGTTTCCTGCTGTGGACCCAGGTGCGCAGTGGCGACGGCACCAGCCTGATCGCCCTGGTCGTGGCGGTCGCCTCGCTGGTCGCCGCTCTGGTGGCCAACCGGGCCGGCCGGGAAGGCTGGTCGTTCATGCTGTCCGGCGTCACGATCGTGGCCGCGGTGGCCATGCTCTTCCTGACGCTCTTCCCGAACGTCATGCCGTCCACGCTGGATCCGGACTGGAGCCTGACCGTCACCAACGCCTCGTCCAGCCCTTACACCCTGAAGATCATGACCTGGCTCGCGGTGATCGCCACTCCGGTCGTCATCCTCTACCAGGGCTGGACGTACTGGGTGTTCCGCAAGCGGATCGGCACCCAGCACATCGCCGATCCCGTGCACTGAGGTGTGTTTCACGTGAAACCGATCGACCCGCGACTGCTCCGGTACGCCCGCGCCACCCGGTTCTTCCTGCTGGCGGTCGTCGGCCTGGGTGCCGTCGGCGCGGGCCTGGTCGTCGGCCAGGCCATGCTCATCGCCGAGGTGGTGGTGGGTGCCTTCGAGGACGGCCTGACCGTCGCGGGGCTGGTCACTCCCCTGCTGCTCCTGGCCGCGGTCGCGGTGGGGCGGGCCCTGGTCGGCTGGCTCACCGAACTGGCCGCGCACCGGGCGAGCGCGGCCGTGAAGTCGGAACTGCGGGGCCGGCTGCTGGAGCGGGCGACCGCGCTCGGCCCGGCCTGGCTGGGCGGGCAGCGGACCGGATCGCTCGTGGCCCTGGCCACGCGGGGCGTCGACGCCCTGGACGACTACTTCTCCCGCTACCTGCCCCAACTGGGGCTCGCGGTGGTCGTCCCGGTGGCCGTGCTCGCGCGGATCGTGACCGAGGACTGGGTGTCGGCGGCGATCATCGTCGGCACCCTGCCGCTCATCCCCCTGTTCATGGTGCTGATCGGCTGGGCCACCCAGTCGCGCATGGACCGGCAGTGGCAGCTGCTGTCCCGGCTGTCCGGACACTTCCTCGACGTGGTCGCCGGGCTTCCGACGCTCAAGGTGTTCGGCCGGGCCAAGGCACAGGCCGAGTCGATCCGGCGGATCACCGCCGACTACCGGCGGGCGACCATGCGCACGCTGCGGATCGCCTTCATCTCCTCCTTCGCGCTGGAACTGCTCGCCACGCTCTCGGTGGCCCTGGTCGCGGTGACGATCGGCATGCGGCTGGTGCACGGCGAAGGGGACCTGTACATCGGTCTGGTCATCCTGATCCTCGCTCCGGAGGCGTATCTGCCGCTGCGGCAGGTCGGAGCGCAGTACCACGCGGCGGCCGAGGGGCTCGCCGCGGCCGAGGAGATCTTCTCGGTCCTTCAGACCCCGGTCCCCGAGGCCGGAACCTCGCGCGTCCCGGACGGTGACCTCACCTTCGAGAACGTGACGGTCCGCTACCCGGGCCGTTCCGCGCACGCGGTGTCGAACGTCTCCTTCACCGTCCGGCCCGGGGAGACCGTCGCACTCGTCGGCCCCAGCGGATCGGGCAAGTCGACCCTGCTGAACGTGCTCCTCGGCTTCGTCCGCCCCACCGAAGGCCAGGTACGGGTCGGCGGAACGGACCTCGCGGAGCTCGACCGCGCCGACTGGCACAGCCGGATCGCCTGTGTGCCGCAGCGGCCGCACCTCTTCGCCGGAACGGTCGCGGAGAACGTACGCCTGGCCCGTCCCGACGCGGACGACGACGCCGTGCGGCGCGCGCTGCGGGACGCCGGTGCCCTGGAGTTCGTCGAGGCGCTGCCCGAGGGCACCGCCACCCCACTGGGCGAGGACGGGGCGGGGCTGTCCGCCGGGCAGCGGCAGCGGCTGGCGCTGGCACGGGCGTTCCTCGCGGACCGGCCGGTGCTGCTGCTGGACGAGCCGACGGCCGCACTGGACGGGGCCACCGAGGCCGAGGTCGTGGCGGCGGTCCGGCGGCTGGCGGCGGGACGGACCGTGCTGCTGGTGGTGCACCGTCCGGCTCTGCTCTCCGTCGCGGACCGCGTGGTGCGGCTGACCGAGCCCGCCCCGACGGCGTCCGCCGGGCACGCGGCGACGGCCGGCACCACCGTGGACGCCGTACGGGAACCGTCCGGCGTCGTCACCACTCCGGCCGCGGTGGAACCCGGACCGGCAGCAGGCGGGGGGGCCGTGGAGCCGGCCCCCTCCGCCGCAGCCGGTGGGGTGCTCGCGCGGGCC